>CAZNPX010000006.1:0-96376 GCA_964575175.1 uncultured Hyphomicrobiales bacterium
CCTCGCAGAACATGCCGAAGTTCAACTCGATTTCGATTTCCGGCTATCACATGCAGGAAGCGGGCGCGACGCAGGATCTCGAGCTCGCCTATACGCTCGCGGACGGCGTCGAATATGTGCGCGCGGGCATCGCCGCCGGTCTCGACATCGACCGTTTCGCACCGCGCCTCTCCTTCTTCTGGGCGATCGGCATGAATTTCTTCATGGAGATCGCGAAGATGCGCGCGGCCCGCCTGCTCTGGGCGAAGCTGATGAAGGAATTTTCGCCGAAGGATGCCCGCTCGCTTTCGCTCAGAACTCATTGCCAGACCTCGGGCTGGTCGCTGACCGCGCAGGACGTTTTCAACAACGTGACCCGCACCGCGATCGAAGCCATGGCGGCGACGCAGGGCCATACCCAATCGCTGCACACCAACGCGCTCGACGAAGCGCTGGCGCTGCCGACCGATTTCTCGGCGCGGATCGCACGCAACACGCAGCTGTTCTTGCAGCAGGAAAGCGGCACCACGCGCATCGCCGACCCGTGGGGCGGTTCCTACTACGTCGAGAAACTCACCTACGATCTCGCGAAGAAGGCGTGGGATCATATTCAGGAAGTCGAGAGCCTCGGCGGCATGGCCAAGGCGATCGAAGCCGGGATTCCGAAGCTCCGCATCGAGGAAGCCGCCGCGAAGACGCAGGCGCGCATCGATGCCGGCATGCAGGCCGTGATCGGCGTCAACAAATACAAGCCCGAAAGCGAAGCCGAGATCGAAGTTCTCAAGGTGGACAACTCGGCGGTACGCAAGCGCCAGATCGAAAAGCTGAATCAGCTTCGCGCCGAACGCGACGAAAAAGTGCTCGCGCAAAAGCTGGAAGCGCTGACCAAAGCCGCTGAAAGCGGCGAAGGCAACCTACTCGCGCTCGGGGTCGATGCCGCGCGCGCGAAGGCAACCGTCGGCGAAATCTCGTCGGCGCTGGAAAAGGTCTATGGCCGTCACCGCGCGGAAATTCGCGCGATCACCGGCGTTTACAAGCGAGAGGTCGGGAATATGTCCGACGCGGTGGACCGCGTGCAGAAACTTGTCGAGAAGTTCGAAGCCGACGAAGGCCGCCGCCCGCGTATTTTGGTCGCGAAGGTCGGCCAGGACGGGCACGACCGCGGCCAGAAGGTAATCGCCTCGGCGTTCGCCGATCTCGGCTTCGACGTCGATATCGGCCCGCTGTTTGCGACACCGCAGGAAGCCGCGCGACAGGCGGTGGAGAACGACGTGCATATCGTCGGCATTTCGTCGCTTGCCGCCGGACACCTCACGCTGGTGCCGGAGATGAAGGCGGCGCTCACGAAAGAAGGCCGCGACGACATCATGATCGTGGTCGGCGGCGTGATCCCGCCGCAGGACTATGCCGAAGTGAAAGCCGGCGGCGCGGAAGCGATCTTCCCGCCCGGCACCGTGATCGCGGAAGCGGCGGAAGATCTCCTGCGGTCGCTTTCCAAGAAGCTCGGCCACAACCGCGAAGCGGCGGAATAGTCCGCTGCACGCGATTCCCAAATCCGGCGCCGATGCGGCCGACCGCTATATTGCGGATGGCTATCTCTCCGTGCGCGGGATGTCGTCGCGCTTTGCCGCGGCGATCAGCGCAGGCACCATGCGCATTCAGTCCGAACACGGCATTTCGGGCCATCTTGCCGAGATCGGCACCTTCGAGGGCCGCTATTTCATCGCGCTCGCGCATACGCTGAAGGACGGCGAACGCGCGATCGGCATCGACAGCTTTGTCTGGCCCGACGAGGGCATCAAGGGCCGGCTCGAAGCCAATCTCGCGAAATTCGGTGCGGCCGCCCGTTCGATCGTGCTCAAGGCCGACAGCCTGCAACTGGATGCCTCGCGCATCCTCGCGCTCGCGCCGGGCCATCAAATCCGCTTCTTCCATATCGACGGCGAGCACACGCCGGAGCACCTGTCGAACGATCTCGCGCTTGCTGCCGCCTGCATCGACGAGCGCGGCATCATCTGCCTCGACGACATGCTGCACCCCGGCTATCCGACGCTCGGCGTCACCGTGAACGACTTCCTGACGCGCGAGCTTTCGCTCCGGGTATTCTGCGTCATCGACCGCGAGGACATCGTGGGCGCGGCGAAGTTCATGATCTGCCGCGAGCCGGTCTTCGATTTCTATGTCGAGGCGCTCATTCGCGCCTTCCCGGACAATATCTGGCCGATGGGCGCGGATTTCCGCCGGGGCAAAAAAGCGCTGGTTTTATCGCTGGATACGCGGCTCGCCGACATCGGATGAGCGTGCCGGGAATCGCCTGATCTGCTATAAGCGGCACGCATGACGAAAGCGCCGCGTACTTCTCCCGACATCGCCGAACTCGCCCGCAAGGTGCTGGCGCGCGACCGCGCGGCGCTCGCGCGCGCGATCACGCTGGTTGAATCGAAGAAGTCCGAGCACCGCGCGCAGGCGCAGGAACTGCTTCGCAGCCTGCTGCCCCACACCGGCAAGGCCATCCGCGTCGGCATCACCGGCGTTCCCGGCGTCGGGAAATCGACCACTATCGACGCGCTCGGCAGCCATCTGACCGCCGCAGGGCATCGCGTGGCCGTGCTTGCGGTCGATCCATCCTCGACCCGCACCGGCGGCTCCATTCTCGGCGACAAGACCCGCATGCAGCGGCTTGCCGCCGACGACAGCGCTTTCGTGCGGCCGTCGCCTTCGGCCGGCACGCTGGGCGGCGTTGCCGCGCGCACGCGCGAGTCGATGCTTCTATGCGAAGCCGCGGGCTATTCCGTGGTGCTCGTCGAGACAGTAGGCATCGGACAATCGGAAGTCGCGGTCGCGGCGATGACGGATGTGTTTCTCGTTCTCATGTTGCCGGGTGCCGGCGACGAATTGCAGGGCATCAAGAAAGGCATTCTCGAAATTGCGGACATCGTCGCCGTCAACAAGGCCGATGGCGACAATCTTCCGCGCGCGCGCGCGGCAGCCAGCGCCCTGAAAGCCGCGATCCATATTTTCTCCCCTGCCGCCAACGAAGAAACGCCGCCGGTCCTGCTCTACTCCGCGCTTACCGGCGACGGCATCGGCGGCATCTGGGAGAGCGTAATCGCGCATCGCGATCGGCAGCAGCACTCCGGCCGGCTCGCGGAAAAACGCCGCGCGCAGGAAATCAAATGGATGTGGACGCTCGTGGAAGAACATTTCCAGGAACGCATCCGCTCCGACCCGAAAATCCGCTCGCGGATTCCGGCGCTGGAGAAAGCTGTCGCCGACGGCAAGCTGCCGCCCGCGCTCGCGGCCGACGAACTTGCGGAACTGATCGGGCTTTCCGGCTGATGCAGCCGCGCCTTCGCCTCGCGGTCGCGGGGTTCGGCCCCTTTCCCGGCGTGCCGAGAAATCCGTCGGCCGAAATCGTGCGCGCGATTGCAAAGAGCAGACGCTTTCACACGGCGGGCATCGCGCTCGACACGGCAATCCTGCCGACGGCTTACGGCGCGGCGGAATCGAGGCTGGATGCGCTGATCGCGAAAAAACCGGACGCAATCGTTCTCTTTGGCGTGGCGGGGCGCGCGAAACACATTCGCGTCGAAACGATCGCGAAGAACCGCGCATCCGTGCTGCATCCGGATCACGCGCGCTTCACGCCGCCGGGACGCAGGCTTGCGCCGGACGGCGCGGCACGGCTCATGGTTCGCGGCCCCGCGCGCGAAATCCGTGCCGCCATCCGGGGATCCGGCGCCCGGGCGGAGCTCTCGATCGATGCGGGCAGCTACCTTTGCAACGCGGTGTTCTACCGCGCGCTGGCCGCAACCGCGCGGCGCATGCCGCCGCCGCTGGTCTTCTTCATCCACGTGCCGCCACCGAAGCCGGGATACGGGAAAGGCTCGCTCCCATTCCTGATCCGGGCGGGACAGGCAGCCGTCCGTTCAGCGGCTTTCGTGGCCCTGAAGACGCGAGCCGTCCCGCGCCGGGACAGTTAACCGGCCCGCTTCTTGAACCGCATTGCGGCGGATTTCCCACGCGGAGACGCGCAATGACCCTCGACCGCCGCACGCTGCTCGCAGCTCTGACCGCAACCGGCGCGGCCGCGCCGCTCGGCGCCGCCTATGCCGCGACGGCGCCCGGTGGAGGCTTCGGCATGGACGCGACCCGTTTCGGCGTCCGGCCCAACGCGGTCGACGACCAGAGCCGCGCAATACAGGAAGCCATCAACGCGGCGGCGGGCGCCCGCGTGCCGCTATTCTTCCCGCCGGGCGTTTATCGCGCCGGCGACCTGATGCTGCCCTCTGGCGCGCATCTCGTGGGGGTCCCGGGCGCTTCGCGCATCATGCTCGGCTACGGCGCTTCGCTGGCGGCAACCTCGCGGGTCGAGCAGGTTTCGCTTTCGGGCCTGGTTTTCGACGGCAGTTCGCGGCCGCTGCCGGAGAAGCGCGGACTGCTCACCATCCGCAACGCCCGCGACTTCTTCATGCGCGACTGCACCGTCACCAGTGCCGGCGGCACCGGCCTGATGCTGGAGAATACGGGCGGCGATATCGCGAACAGCCATTTCACCGGAGCGACGAAAGCCGCGATCTTCTCGCTCGACGCAACCGGGCTTGCGATCCGCAACAATACGATCCGCAACGCGGGCAATAACGGCATTCTGGTCTGGCGCTCGGAAAAGGGCGACGACGGCACCATGGTTTCGGGCAACCGCATCGAGGACGTTGCGGCGCGCGACGGCGGCTCGGGGCAGAACGGCAACGGCATCAACATCTTCCGCGCCGCGAACGTGATCGTGTCCGACAACAGAATCAGGAATTGCGCGTTCAGCGCGGTGCGCGGCAACGCCGCCTCGAACATGCAAGTGCGCGGCAATTCGGCATCGGCGCTCGGCGAAGTCGCGATCTATTCGGAATTCGACTTCGAAGGCGCAATCATCGCGAACAACACCATCGACGGCGCCGCCCTCGGCATCTCGGTGACCAACTTCAATCACGGCGGCCGCCTCGCCATCGTGCAAGGCAACCTGATCCGCAACCTGATGACGCGCGGCAAGGCTTTCGTCGATCAGGAGGCGCGCGGCATCGGCATCGGCGTGGAAGCCGACACCATCGTTTCGGGCAACGTGGTGGAGAACGCTCCGGTGGCGGGAATCTGGCTCGGCTGGAAGGAATATCTGCGCGACGTATCGGTCACCGGAAACATCGTGCGGCAATCGCGGATCGGCGTCGCCGTGCAGGTTTCGAAAGGCGCCGGCTCGGCGCTGGTCGCGGACAACCTGATCTCCGGCACGACCATGGGCGCGATCCTCGGCATGGACGGCCTCAAGCGCGTGACCAGCGATCTGGCGCGCGACAAGCCGGAGCAATATGCGCAGCTCACGATCTCCGGCAATCGCGTGCAGTAACTACGCGGCTTCGGATTCCTGATCCTGCGAGAGATGGTCCAGCAGCCACTTCGCCGTCCGCAACAGGCGCGCGTCGCGGCCGAGCGGCCCGACAAGCTGCACGCCAAGCGGCAAGCCGTTCTCGCCTTGCAGAAGCGGCAGCGAAATCGCGGGTAGCCCGGTCAGCGTCCATAGCGAACAGAAGGCCGGATCGCCGGTGGAGCCGAGGCCCTTCGGCGCCACGCCGGTCGCGGCCGGCGTCAGAATCGCATCATAATAATCGAAGAAATCGGCGAGGCCCTGCCGGTACTGCTGCGCCTGCGACAAGGCTTCGAGATAGCGCGTGGCCGATACCTTGCGGCCTTCCGCAATGAAGTCCCGCAAGGTCGTGCTCGGCACGTCGCCGCCGCGGCCGACGATCTTGCCGTGACGGTGCGCCATGTCCGCGGTCATGATCGCGCGCAGGTCGTCCCAGGCGTGGCCGTAGATGGGCTCGTGCAGCTCGACGCGCTGCACCATCTCGCCGAGCGAATCCGCGAGCTCCTCGAAGGCTTCCGCGGTCGCCTTGTCCGCCTTGTTCCAGGCCGGCGTGCGCACATAAGCGAGACGCGGCGTCACCGGCGGTTTTGCGCGCGCACCGGTGAGAAAATCCGGGACGGCGTAAGGCTTCGTGTCGGCGTCGTCCTCGTCATAACCCGCAAGGACATCGAGAATGAGCGCGAGATCTTCGAGCGAGCGCGCGAAAGGCCCGACATGATCGAGCGCGCTCGAATGAGACAATACGCCCGCGCGCGAGACCAGGCCATGGCTCGGCTTCATGCCGAACACGCCGCAATAAGCGGCGGGGCGAATGATCGAGCCGTTGGTCTGGGTGCCGATGGCGAGCGGCAGCATTCCGGCCGCAACCGCCGCCGCCGACCCCGACGACGAACCACCCGGCGTGCGTTCCAGATCATGGGGATTGCGGGTCTTGCCGGGATGAAAGAAGGCAAACTCGGTGGTGACGGTCTTGCCGAAAATCACCGCGCCGGCCGCGCGCAATTTCCTGACCACGGTGGCATCGCGATACGGACGGCGGCCCGAGAACAGCGCCGAGCCGTTTTCGGTCGGATAGTCCGAGGTGTCGATGCAGTCCTTGATGCCGACGGGGATACCGTGGAGCGGCCCCAGCGCATTGCCGTTCGCGCGATAGGCGTCGCGCTCGCGCGCCTGCGTCAGCGCGCTCTCCGGGTCGAAATGCGCGAAGGCCCCGACCTTGTCTTCGAGGGACTGGACCTGCGCGATCAGCGCAGCGGTATATTCTTCAGACGACAGGTCGCCGCTGGAAATCTTCTCCGCAGCTTCGGTGGCGGTCAGTTCGACGAGTTGCGCGCTCAAGGTGTGATGTCCGGGTTTCTTGACCCGGACACCCTACCACATTCAGAGCCAGAGATTGATGGCGCCGGATAAAATCAGCGTGAAAGCGAGCGCCACCAGGGCCGCGAAGAAGAGCGCGGTATAGGGCTCCAATTCCGTGCCCACGAAACGGTGATACTTCCCGCCCCTCGGCAACGCGGCCCAGAACGTCACGGCCGTGAAGGCCGCGGTCGCCATGCCGGCCGCGAAAAGATAGGTCGGGTTCATGCCCTCCGCAAACCCGTGCACCGTGGTCGGCGTACCCGGATAGAGGTAATTCGGGAGCGCAAGGCCGATCTGCGGGAAGGCGTAGAGCATCACCATCGCGACGATCACGACGAGCATGTAAGGCAGCACCCCGCGGAAGATGTCGTTGATGTTCACCCAGCTCGGGGCGACACCCTTCAGATAGAAGGGCGCCATCGCGACAGGCGGCGACAGGAACGAGGTCTGGATGTTCAGCGCCACCAGCAGGCCGAAGAACAACGGATCGATATCGAAGGTCTTCAGCAACGGCAGGAAGATCGGCATGAAGATGACGATGATTTCCGTCCATTCCAGCGGCCAGCCGAGAATGAAGATGATGATCTGCGCGAGCACGAGGAAGCCGGTCTGGTTCAGGTTCATCCAGAGCACGAACTTCTCGATCGGCCCGTGACCGCCGAGATAGGCGAAGATCGCCGAGAAGATGAACGATCCGATGAACAGCCAGCAGACCATCGCCGTGGTACGCGCGGTCAGGAAGACCGACTCGCGCAGCGCCGTTAAGCCGAACCTGTTGTAAGGGATAAGCGGTAGCACAACGGCCACCGTCATCACGAGAATAGTGATCGCGAAGGTACGGAACGGCACGAACAGGAAAAGTCCGATGATGAGAGCGCCAAGCGCAACACCATAGGCACTGACGAGCAGACTCTTCCACCGCACATCGTAATTGGCGCCGTACAGGATCGCGAGCACGAGCGCGCCGAGCGAGCCCATGGCGGCGGCTTCGCTCGGCGTCGCGATGCCGAAGACAATGGTGCCCAAGGCCGCCGCGATCAGCGCGCCGAGCGGCAGGAAGGAGCTCAGCAGCGTGAAATAGACGCCGGGAAAGGACCATGCGTAGAGAGCGTTACCAATGCCAAAGGCAATGAAAACCGCGATCCAGGTAAAGCCGAGATCGTGAAACCAGATCACCGCTCCGACGAAAGCGGCAAAAAGAATTGCAGGCAGCGGCGAGCGGAAAAAGCGGACCAAACTCGGCGATATATCTCTATCCGCGTCCTCGGCCTTCATATCGAGTTTCGGGGCGAGCCGGGGATTGAGCAGCGCCATCAGAATAGTCAGCAGCATATAAAGGCCGGCAAGCATGATGCCGGGGAAGAACGCGCCTGCGTAGAGCTTCACGACCGACACGCCCGCGGTGGCACCGTAAAGAATGAGCATGACGCTCGGCGGAATAAGAATGCCGAGACAGCCGCCCGCGCAGACGACGGCCGCGGAAATCTTGACGTCGTAGCCGGCGCGTAGCATCGCCGGGAACGCGAGCAGGCCCATCAGCGTCACCACCGCGCCGACGATGCCGGTGGCGGTCGCGAAGATCGCGCAGGTGGCAAGTGTGGCAAGCGCCAGCGACGCGGGAATCGGGCCGGCGGCAAGCTGCAGAGAACGGAACAGGCGGTCGAGCACGTTTGCGCGCTCGATCACATAGCCCATGAAGACAAAGAGCGGGATCGAGATCAGCACGTCGTTGGTCATCACCGAATAGGTGCGCTGCACGACGAGCGAGAACACGAGATCGCCCATCGCGAAATAGCCGAAGAACACACCGAGCGCCATCAGCGTGAATGCGATGGGGAAGCCGAGCATGATGAACAGGACGAACAGCACGAGCATGATCACGCCCAGCTCGGGATTACCAATCCCCCAGTTGGCAAGCATCGCCGACATCAGATCGCCCCCTTACGCTGACCGAGCTCTTCGAGCTCTTTGACGACGTCGTAGCCGCCCTCTTCCGCTTTTTGCAGCATCTGCTGATCCAGTTCCTGCACGTCGTGGAGGCGCTGCGGCCACTTGCCGTCGCGCACTGTGATTACGCAGCGCATGAATTCGACGATGCCCTGCATGAGCATCAGCACGCCCGTGACCGGAATGATGGTCTTGAAGTGATAGACCGGCGGGCCGTTGGGGCTCGCGGAGGAACGCTCTTTCATCAACCAGGCGAGCTCGGCGAATCCGTAGCCGGAATAAATCAGCGCGAGGATGCCGGGAAAGAAGAAAAGCACGTAGAGCGTGAGATCCATGCCCGCCTGTGTGCGCGGCTGCCACGAACGATAGATGAAATCGCCGCGCACGTGGCTATTGCGCGAAAGCGTATAAGCGCCCGCCAGCATGAACAGCGCGCCATAGAGTATGTAGCTTGCGTCAAAGGCCCATTCTGTAGGAGCGCCGAAGACATAGCGCATGAAAACTTCATAGGACGTCGTGAGGGTCAGAATGAGGATCGCCCAGCCGACGGTCTTGCCGACCCACGTGCTGATATGATCGACGATGCGAAGGCCTTCTTCGTGCTTGGTATCGGTCTGCAAGGTCGCCGCGACGCCGCCGGCCGCGCAGAAAGTGACCGCAAGCACGACGTACCATTTCAGCCCGAAGATCGGCAGCATCGCGAGCGCCGCACCGATCATCAGCACCGCGCCGAGCGACGGCTTCTTCGGCGAGATCAGTCCGCCGATGATGGCAAGAACCGGAACGAGCGTGCCGGTGACATGGAAGAAAGCCTTGAATGAGGAGAAGGCTGCGGCGTAATCCGCGCCATAGAAAGTGACGCCGGCCCACAAGCCGAAAGCACCCCCTATCACGCCAAGAATGAGCGGCAGATTTTTCATAGAGGCTCTCCTCAACTCCACCGTAGTGTTACGGATGCGAGCGTCATAGCAGTATGCGCAAACGATGCGTGAGCAAATTTATTATGCGGCGGTTACATTGTGCGCGGCAAAGAAGAACCCGCGCGGAGATAAGTCCGCGCGGGTTCCCTTTTTTCATCCGGCCATTAGCCGATGAACTTCTTATAACCGGCAGCGAGCGCGTTCGAGTCGAGGTTGTTGGTGCTCGTGTACGGGAACGTACGACGCATCCAGGCCTTCTGCGAATCCGCAACCTTCTTGAAGAACGGCTCTTTCTCCTGCTCGGCCATAACCTTCTGCCAGGCATCGAGCTGCGCGTTCAGAAGCGCGTCGGGCGTCTTGATGACGTTCACGCCGCGCTTCTTGATCGCTTCGAGGTCCTGCGAATAGCGATGCAGGGCCAGAGCGTTCTGGTCAGCGGTGGAGGCGAATGCCGCGTTGCGAAGGATGCCCTTCAACTCGGCCGGCAGCGCGTCGAACTTCGCCTTGTTGAAGATGACTTCGAACGACTCTGCCTGCTGGTGATGGCTGCCCATCATGAAGAACTTCGACACGTCCGGGAATCCGAGCAGGATGTCGGACGACGGGTTGTTGAATTCCGCCGAGTCGAGCAGACCGCGGTCCATCGCCGGGACGATTTCGCCGCCCGGAAGAATGGTGACGGCCGCACCCATCTCCTTGAACACGTCGGCCGAAAGACCGACGGTGCGGTACTTCATGCCCTTGAAGTCGTCGCCGGTCTTCATTTCCTTCTTGAACCAGCCGAGCGGCTGCGTAGGCATGGCGAAGTAGAGGAAGCCGGTGAGATTCAGTTTCAGGATGCCGTTGACGAGTTCCTTGTAGAGGTCCTCGCCACCGCCGTAATAGAACCAGGCGAGGAAGCTCTGCGCATCCCAGCCGTAGGACGGCGGCGTGCCGAACAGCGAATAGGCCTTGTGCTTGCCGTACCAGTAGGCGCAAACGCCGTGGCCGGCTTCGAGCACGCCGGAATGCACCGCATCCGCGAGCTGGAACGCGGGAACGACCGCGCCGGCAGCGAGGACGTCAAGCTTCAGGCGGCCGCCCGACATCTCGTTGACCTTCTTCGCGTAGTCGACCGCGAATTCGTGGAAGATGTCCTTGGTCGGCCAGGTCGATTGATATTTCCACGTCTGGGTCTGCGCGCGCGAAATCTGCGGCATCGCGATCGTCGCGACGGCGGCAGCACCGGTCAATCCGGCAGTCTTCAAGAATTTCCGGCGGCCAGCTACAGGCGCGCCCGAACCTTTTTTGGTCGACATAGACATAGTCCTCCCTGAGATCGGAAATCCGTCGCGGAAAACCGATGCGCGGTCTTCGCCGCGTTCATCAAAGCGCTCGATTGGCGCCCAAACGATTTTGCAAAACCCGCAGGGCGGTCGCAAGCCTTCATTTATCTTGCATTGCAACAAGACTTGCTTTTCGACGAAAAAATTGCCGCATGTTTGAGCAACGGGAAGAAAAACGCGAGCAACAAGTGCGGATTGATACGAAACTTCTATCGAGCGAAGTGCGCGAATTCGCGCACCCTGCCCACGCGCCGAATCATCTTTATCGATTGCAGACAAATACTCCCGGCGCCGAGCGGCTGACCCCGCTCGCTCAGTATTCGAAGAAGACGGTTTCGCCCTCACCTTGGAGGACGATGTCCAACCTGTAAGTCGAAGCGGCCGTCTTGCGGGCGACCAGCGTGTCGCGACGAGTGTCCGGTACCAAGCTTAACACCGGATCATTTGCATTATGCGCTTCGTCCTCGAAGTAGATGCGCGTGAGCAACTGCTTCAGCATGCCGCGGCCGAAAACGAACGTGACGAGATGCGGCGCCTGCAAGGTATTGCCCGGACCCGGCACCGCGCCCGGCTTCACCGTCTGGAAGCGGAAGATGCCGTCCTTGTCGGTCGGGCAGCGCCCGAAGCCGTGAAAGCCGGGATCGACCGGCTTGTCCTGCTCGTCTTCCGGATGATCGTATTTTCCGGCGGCGTTGGCCTGCCAGATTTCGATCATGATGTCCGGCACCGGATCGCCATTGCCGTCGGTAACGCGGCCTTCGACCGTAATCTTTTCGCCGGCGGCATTGCCGGTGATGAGATTCTCGCCGCCTTCATAGGGCAGACCGAAATGAAAGAACGGACCTACCGTTTGCGACGGGGTCTGACCGAGACGCGTCTTGCTCACAATCAATTCTCCATTGGCGTCGCGTTGCGGCCGCGCAGGACGATGTCGAACTTATACCCCAATGCCCACTCGGGGATCGTGGTGTCCATGTCGAAGCGGCTGACCATGCGCTCGCGCGCCTTCTCGTCCGGAATGCCCTGATAGATCGGGTCGAAGGCGAACAGCGGATCGCCGGGGAAATACATCTGCGTGACCAGGCGATTGATGAAACTGGGCCCGAACAGCGAGAAGTGGATATGCGCTGGGCGCCATGCATTGGGATGATTGCGCCACGGATAGGCGCCGGGCTTGATGGTGGTGAACTTGTAGTTGCCTTGGGCGTCGGTCACCACGCGGCCCGCACCCGAGAAGTTCGGGTCCAGCGGCGCGGGATGCTGGTCGCGCGCGTGGATGTAGCGGCCGGCGGCGTTGCACTGCCAGACTTCCACCAGCGCATTCGGAACCGGACGGCCGTTCTCGTCGAGCAACCTGCCGCTGACGATAATGCGCTCGCCGAGCGGTTCGCCGGCATGCTGCTTGGTGAGATCCGCATCGACGGGGAGCACCCTGCCGTGTCCATAGACCGGGCCGGTCACCTCGGAGAGCGTGTGCGGCAGAATGACGAGCGGCTGCTTCGGCGCGCGAAACTCCGTCGATTTGTACGGCATATACAGGGAAGACGGCTGCGCGCCCTTCTCTTCCCGATTGTAAGGAATGACGTCGGCCATGTTCCCTCCGTGCCGCGATGGCGGCGCGACTTTGTTTGTCTTTATTCCAGAATAGGCTGCGGGCCGGACGCGCTCTATGACCTTTTGCGGGATCAGCTTGAAGGATTAGGCCTTCAGGGCTGCGTCATTCAGGCTCGCATAGACGTCGCCGGAGTTCGCCTCCATGGGGAGGCTCTCGATCCAGCGGCAGATTTCCTCGGCCGACAGCGATTGCGGGTGGGCGAAGCGCTGGCTTTCGCCAAGCGCGGCGTTGAAGCGGTAGGGAGCCATCGCCGCCAGACGCCTTATCGCCTGCAACGCGACATGGCGCTGGATCGTGGTGAACTCGATGGAGAGCGCCGGAAGCGGTTGTGACAGACCGGACAGTACCTCGTCCTCGAAACCCTCGACATCGATCTTGACGAAGGCCGGCTTGCCGTAGCGCCGGATCATGGCGTCCAGCGTCGTCATCGGGACCCTGATCTTGTCGTCCCAGCGCTGCCCTTCCCAACCGGGAGCGGCGTCGGCCGACTTGATGAAGTCGTCGGAGGCGGTGGCGACAGTGGGGTTGCGCGTATTCAGCTTGAGCTCGATCTCGCCTTCCCGTCCGCCGACGGCAGAGCGCACGAGCTCGAATTTCGGATTGCGTCCATAGAAGATGCGGAGCACCGAGCCGAGCGCGGGCTGCGGCTCGAATGCGATGACCTTCGCGCCAAGCCGGAGAAAGGAACCGGAGCGATCCCCCACGTGCGATCCCACATCGAAGGCGAGATCGCCCGCTTTCAGGAAGCGGGCATAGATCGCGTCCATCTTTTCGTTGCGTTCGCGGTCGCCGTAATAAATGCGGAGCGAGCGAAGGATCGCTCGCCCCGTCGTAAGCCACGCCAGCATGTTCAGCCCGCCGCCTGCACTGCGCGGATTTCTTCGGGCATGTCGAATTCTTCGGGCATCGGACAGAGCCGATTGCGCTCCGCCCATTCGCCGAGGCGCGTGTCCGACGTATAGACCGCGAACGGCATGACGACGATCAGGCCGAAGACGAGCGGCACGAACCAGATCGCCGAGCCCGGCGAAATGATCGCCACGAATATGAAGAGAGCGGAGCCGAACAGCGTGTGCGGCAGAAACGTCCTCGCCGCTGCCTTCCACGGCACGCGGTAGCCGTCGCGCTGCTGGCCGTCCCACTTCGTTTTCCTGCCGAAGAGTGCGGCCACCATGAAGTAGCTCGCGGCGAACATTTGCAGCGGCGCATGGATGAACGTGAAAATCATATCCATCGCGCCGGCCAGCAACAGGCGCGGCGTGCCGCCGTAACGCGCGGACGAGCGCAGCAAGGCATCGAGAATGCCGAAGATGCGCGGCGCGATGAACAGGAAGATGAAGAAGGCATAGAAGGCGAAGGCTGACCAGACCGGAAAACTCGCTCCCGAACTCGCGGGAGCAAAAGCGATCGCGAGTGCCGCGAGCGCGCCGAACAGCATCACGGCGCCCTGGCCGATGAACATCTGGATCGCCATTAGAAGCTGAACCCAGCTCACCGGCTGAAGGCCGGGCATGTCCAGCAACTTCACGTATTGCAGGTTGCCGTTGGCCCAGCGAACGTCGCGCGCCTCGAAATCGAGGAGCGTCGGCGGGGTTTCCTCATAGGAGCCGACCTCTTCGACGATCACGCGCACTTCGTATCCCGCGCGGCGCATCATCATCGCCTCGATGTGATCGTGCGAGAGGATATGGCCGCCGAAGGGCGGCTTGCCGGGAAGAAGCGGAAGCTTGCAGAAATCATAGAACGGCTGAATGCGGATCGTCGTATTGTGGCCCCAGAACAGGCCGCAGTCCGCGTGCCACCATGCGTAGCCGGCGATATAGGCGCGCAGGCCGTGACGCATGCCGAACTGATAGACGCGCGCGAAGAAGCTCGAGCTCGGCATGCCGACGATCAGGCTTTGCAGGATGCCGAGCCGCGGATTGGCTTGGTGGATGCGCACCATCTTCACGATGGTTTCGCCGGTCATGATCGAATCCGCGTCGAGCGGAATCATCAATTCGTAATTCTTGCCCCAGCGCTCGCAGAAATCGCGGACATTGCCGGCCTTGTAGCCTTCGTTGTTCTCGCGGCGGCGGTAGAAGAGTTTTGAAACGCCGGGAAAATCCCTGCCCCACGCCTCGGCGGCCGCGGCCTCGAGCTTCGCCACATCATCGCGGTTGGTGTCGGAGAGCACGAAGAAGTCGAACTTGTCGGCCTGCCCGGTGCGGTCGAGACTTTGCTTGATGACGCGAAGACGCGCGAAGGCGCGGGCCGGGTCTTCGTTCCTGACCGTCATCAGGATCGCGGATCGCACGGCGACCGGATCGCTGTCGCGCGCCTTGAGGATGACGGGCGTAATCTTCGAAACCGGGTTCTTCACGAAGTTCATGAAGAAGAAGCCGATCGCCGAATTCCAGAAGCCTACGGCGATCCAGGGCACGTAAACGAGGAAGCAGGCCAGGAGCAGCGTGTCGAGCAGACCGAAGCCGTCATGGGCGAGAATATAGGCAAGCCAGGCGGCGGTGCCGAAGATGGTGGCGGCGGCGAGCGTGGCGAAGATGATGCGGCGGCGGGTAATGAGCGTGACCGACTGCGTGCCGGTCGGCGTCATATCCCCGGCCTCGACCGGCATTTCGCTGGTCACATCGTTACTGGCGCCGGCGGCCTTGGCCCCGGCGGACGTGGAATTCATAGACATGGATGTTAAAGACGTCCCCTGCTTGCGCGTTAGCGCCTTCTCGCCGACAACCGGTACAAATCCGTGGCGAAAACTCGCAAATTCCTAGCGCGTTCCAATTTATTTGCTAAGGCCTCTGCCGTGACATCGACCGTTAAACCTAAGAACAATGCCGCCCACGCGCTCTGGTATGTAGCGCCGGGGCGAGCGGAGTTACGTCCAGCAACAATTGGTGATCTGGGCCCGAACGGCGTGCTTGTCCGGACGCTTTATTCCGGCCTGAGCCGCGGGACAGAACGGCTGATCTTCGAAGGCAAGGTGCCGGAAATGGAATGGAGCCGGATGAAAGCGCCGGCTCAGGAAGGCGATTTCCCCTTCCCGGTGAAATACGGGTACTCCGCCGTCGGGCTGGTCGAGGAAGGGCCCGCCGCATTGAAAGGCAAGCACGTATTCGTGCTGTACCCGCATCAGGACCGCTTCATCGTCCAGGCTGAACGGGCATTCATCATCCCCGACAATGTGCCGCCAAGCCGCGCGACGCTCGCCGCCAATATGGAGACCGCGCTCAACATTCTTTGGGATGGCGGCGTGCAGCCGGCCGACCGCATCGTCATCGTCGGCGGCGGCATCGTCGGCATGCTGGTCGCAAGCCTCGCCCGCCGCCTGCCCGGTGCCGCCGTGACCCTGGTCGATATCGAAACCTCGCGCGCCCAAATCGCGGAGAAGCTCGGCGTCGGCTTTTCCCTGCCCGACCAGGCTCCCGGCGAAGCCGATGTCGTGATCCATACCACCGCTTCGGCCGCGGGGCTGTCGCTCGCGCTGCAACTTGCCGGGGTCGAGGGAACGATCGTGGAGGCAAGCTGGTTCGGCACCGGCATGGTGAACGTGCCTTTGGGCGACGCCTTCCATTCCCGCCGGCTACGGCTGATTTCGAGCCAGGTCGGCAATATCTGCGCCTCGCGCGCCAAACGCTGGACCACCCGAAGGCGGCTCGAGGCCGCGATCGGCATGCTCGCGGACGACGGGCTGGACGCGCTGATCGGCGAGGAAGTGCCTTTTGCCGAACTTCCGCAGCAATTGTCGCGCCTGTTGTCGCCGAAAGCGCCCGGCCTCGGTGCGCTGGTCCGTTACTGATCCGCTTCAAGGGAAAGACTTATTATGTACGCCGTCGAAGTCCGCGACCACATCATGATCGCCCACTCCTTCAAGGGCGAGTTCTTCGGCCCCGCGCAGCGCGTGCATGGCGCGACCTTCGTCTGCGACGTCGCCTTCTTCCGCGAGACGCTCGGGCCCAATGAAGTCGTGGTCGATATCGGCGCCGCGATCGACACGCTCAAGGCCGTGCTGGCGCCGATCAATTATCGCAACCTCGACGAAGTGCCGGAATTCGCGGACAAGCAGACCACCACCGAATTTCTCGCCCGCTATATCTTCGAGCAGATGAAGGCAGCGCTGAAGGCCGGCAAGCTCGGCGCCGATTCCGAGGGCGTATCGAAAATCCGCGTGACCATGCACGAGTCGCATGTCGCACGCGGCTGGTACGAGGCGGCGGTCTGAGCTTCATGCGCGAAGTTATCTTCGCCATTCCAGGCGATCTCGATACACCGACCGGAGGCTACCGCTACGACAAGCGGGTGATCGAGGAATTGCCGGCGCTCGGCTGGCGCGTGAAGCATTTGCGGCTTTCGGGCGAATTTCCATCGCCTTCGGAGGAAACGCTCGCGGAAACCGCGGAAACCTTATCGGGCATTCCCGCCGATGCGCTGGTCATGATCGACGGTCTCGCGCTCGGCGCTATTCCGCTTTCCACGCTCGCTTCATTGAAAGCGCGTCTTGTCGCGCTTTGCCATCATCCGCTCGCCTTCGAGACCGGCCTTACGTCGGACCGGATCGACTACCTGCATCGCACCGAGCGCGAAGCACTGTCGCGCTCGATTGCGACGATTGCCACGAGCCGCTCCACCGCCGCGCTGCTCGCGCGGGAATTCAATGTTTCGCCCGCCGACATCACGGTTGCCGAGCCCGGCACGGAACCGTCACCGCGCGCAAAAGGCGACGCAAAGCCTCCGCGTATCCTGTCGGTCGGCGCGATCACGCGCCGCAAGGGCCACGACACGCTGGCGAAAGCGCTCTCGAGGATCCGCGACCTCGAATGGGAATGGCGGATTGCGGGCAGCACCGATCGCGATCCGCTTGCGATGCAGACGCTCGAGCGCGAAATCGCCGACGGCAACATCAAGGATCGCGCAAGACTGCTCGGGCCGCTCGACGATGCCGGGCTCGAGCGGGAATATTCGAGCGCGTCCCTCTTCGTGCTGCCCTCGCATTTCGAAGGCTATGGCATGGCCTTCACCGAAGCGCTTGCGCGCGGGCTTCCGGTGGTCGCGGGCTCCGGCGGCGCATTGATCGAAACCGTGCCGAAGGATGCCGGCGTGTTCGTAGCGCCGGGAAACGCAGGCGAACTTGCGCTGACGCTGCGGCGGCTGCTCACCAGACCCGACGAGGTCGCGCGCCGCGCGGACGCCGCGTGGGAATATGCGAAGCAGCTTCCGCGCTGGAGCGACACGGCAAAGCACATTGCCGACGCGCTCGAGCGCGCAAATGCAAAGGCCGCCGCATGAGTTTCTCCGCCGAATGGCTGCGCCTGCGCGAACCGGTCGATCACCGCTCCCGCGACAAGGCCCTGCTTTCGAAAGCCGCAGCTTTTCTCGCGGGCAAGGACGAGCCGGTGATTTACGACCTCGGCGCGGGCGCGGGCTCGAATCTTCGCGGCACCGCGCCGTCGCTCGGCCAGCGTCAGCGCTGGGTACTCATCGATTACGATCCCGCGCTGCTTTCCGCGTCGCTCGATTATCTTTCGCAGTGGGCCGATAAATCGCGGCCTACCGCAACGGGCATCGAGATCGAAAAAGGCGACAAGTTCATTCGCGTCGAAGTGAAGCGCGCGGATCTCGCCGCGAACCCGGCACCCTGGGATGAACAGAAACCGGATCTCGTGACATCGGCGGCGCTGTTCGACCTCGTTTCCGAAGACTGGATCGGACGGTTCTGCGCGGCACTCGCAAGGGACAAGCTCCCGCTTTATACGACGCTCGTGCATGACGAGACGGCGCAATGGTCACCCGTGCTGGAAGCCGATGCGCGGATGGCGGAAGCCTTCGAGCGCGACTTCGGCAAGGAGAAGGGCTTCGGACCCTCCGCCGGCAATGCCGCAATCGGTCTGATGACGCGCAAGCTGGCAGCGCTCGGCTACGATACCACGCTGGCCGAAAGCCCCTGGCGGCTCGGCGCGGAAGACCACGACCTGATCGTGCAACTCGCGGACGGCTGGGCCAATGCCGTGCGCGAAACCAGGGCCGTGCCGGAGGCCGTCATCGAATCATGGCTGACGGCGCGCAAGGCGCACGGCACGAGTTGCATCGTCGGTCACAAGGACCTGCTGGCGCTGCCCGCGCAGTAATCAGCGGCCCGGCAGCATCCGCTGCAACACTCCGTCTTTGCGGATGACGTAGTGGAAGAGTGCTGCGCCGATATGCATGATGACGAGCGCACCGATGGTAAAGCCCAACAGCTTGTGGCGTGCGAAGATGAAGTTGGCAGTGTCCTCATTCTTCGCAAAGAAAGGCTGGACTTCGAACAGACCGAAGAACGGGGTCGTCGCGCCGTAATACATATTGGCGATCGCGCCCGAAATCGGCGTCAGGATCAGAAGCACGTAAAGCGCCCAATGGGTGATGGAACCGGCGATGCGGTAGAAGGCCGGAATATTCGGCTCCGGCGGCGCGCCATGCACGAGGCGATAGATCAGGCGGATCGTCATCAGGATCAGGATCAGAACGCCGAGCGATTTGTGGAAATTGAAGAGATTGAACGGCGCATTCTCGATCTGCCCCATGGCGACGCCGACCGGGATGATCGTCAGCACGAGAAGCGCCACGATCCAGTGCAGCGACTTCGCAAAACCCGAATATCCCTGCTGGTAGCTCTGCGGGGCTACGGACATATCTCGTTCTCCCAATCCATTTTCTGAACACGCCGGGCCGATAACCGGATACAGCTTAGCACGGTTCCAAACTGGACGAAGGCTTTACGGAATTAATGCTGTAACCGGACGATTACGCTGTCGGTGGCGCCCGCGGCATCGATCACGGTGAGGCGCACGAAGCCCGGCCCTTCCGGCTGCCAGAAGGACGTATTGCGGAAATCGGCCTCGCCAATGGGCAGGCCGTCCACGAGAAAGCGATACGGCCCGTTGCCGCCGTTGGTCTTGATCGCAATCGGCAGGAGCGGCGACTGCGGCCCGTCCCGCTCCAGCGCAAGCTGCGCGCCGTTCAGCGGAAAGACGATCTTCAGCGGCGGCTCCGCGCGGGCGAGGTTGCGCGCCTCGCCGAGCGGCATGAAGCGACGCAGCGGCAGCGGCAACCGCGCGGTGGTGGCCATGATCGCGCCATCGGGAGCCGCGCGCAGCGGCTCGACCTTCGGGACAGCGCGCGCGAAGGCATCGAACAGAATGGGTGCTGCCACCGCGCGGCCGATCATGCCCGGGACCGGCTGCCCATCGGCGCGCCCGACCCAGACCGCGATCGTGCGGCGGCCATCGAAGCCGACCGCCCAGGCGTCGCGATAGCCATAGGAAGTGCCGGTCTTGAACGCGATCTTTCCGAATGCCGCATTCTCCGGCGGCGGCGCGCCGACAAGAACATTGCCGACATACCAGGCGGCAACCGGATCGAGCAGGCGCGCACGGCGCTCCTGCTCGTTCTTCACGTCGAGCCGGTGCACGAGCGGAAAGGCATCGCCGCCGCGCGCGAGCGCCGCATAGAGCGTGGTCAGGTCTTCCAGACGCAGGCCGAGTCCGCCGAGGCCGATGGCAAGGCCCGGCACTTCGCCCTGCGGCAACTGCAACTGCGCACCGCTGGTTTCGAGCCGCGCGAACAGGCGCTGCGGGCCCACCGACTCCAGCAAGGCGACCGCCGGAACGTTGAGCGAAAGCTGCAACGCCTTGCGCATGGTCACCGTGCCCTGGAACGTGAGATCGAAATTTTCCGGCCGCCACGTGCCGAAGCGCGTGGGGCGGTCTTCGATCAGCGTTTCGGGATGCGCGACGCCGTCTTCAAAGGCGAGACCATAGATGAAAGGCTTGAGCGCGGAGCCCGGCGAGCGCACGCCGCGGGTCATGTCGATGCGCCCTGCGCGCTCCATATCGTTGAAATCGGTGGAGCCGATGCGCGCGAGCACTTCCCCGCTTTCGTTGTCGGCGACGAGGATCGCGACGGACACCCGATGCCCAAGCGTGGAGGCTTTCTCGCGCACCAGTTCCTCGAGGCGGCGCTGGATGGTCGCGTCGATGGCAAGACGATGAAGCAGCTGCCCCGGGAACGCGGCAACCGCGGCTTCCGCCGCATGGGGTGCAAACTGCGGCAGTTCCCTGCGCGCGCGCGGCACGGCTTCCTCGCGCGCGCGGTTCGCTTCCGCGACGGTGATGATGCCCGCCGCAAACATGCGGTCGATCACGCGATTGCGCGCGCGGATCGCGGTCCCGGCGGCGCGATCCGGACGGCGCACCTCCGGCGACTGCGGCAGCGCCACGAGCAGCGCCGCCTCGCCGATGGTGAGCCGCATCGGCTCCTTGCCGAAATAGGCGTGCGAGGCCGCGCGCACCCCTTCGAGATTGCCGCCGAAGGGCGCGAGTGTGAGATAGAGCTCCAGAATTTCCTGCTTCGAGAGCCGCGCCTCGAGCTGCATCGCGCGGACGATCTCGGCAAGTTTCGCGTAAAGCGTGCGGTGCTTCCGCGGCTCGATCAGCCGCGCGACCTGCATCGAGAGCGTCGAGCCTCCCGAAACGATCTCGCCGTTGGCGACGAGTTGATACGTGGCGCGGAGCAGCGCCAACGGATCGAAGCCGATATGGTCGCGGAAGCGGCGGTCCTCATAGGCGATCAGCATTTCCAGATAGCGCTGATCGACTTGCTCCGGCTTGGCCGGGAGACGCCACCGTCCGTCAGGCAGCGAGAACGGCCGCAACAGAAAGCCGTTGCGGTCGACCACCTCCACCGAACGCACAAGCTGCGGCGGCAGCGGCGCGGTCACGCGGATCAGGCCGACGGCGAGAAGCGCGCTCGCGGAAATCGCAAGCGCGCCGCCGCCGATCAGCCTGACCAGCCGCATCTTCATCGCGAGGCGGGCACCACTTCCACCGCGCCGGCTTCGGTGCGCGCGAAGCGATCGGGCCGGTACATGTCCTCGATGATCGCCGGCGGATGTGCGTATTTGCCGGGCGAAACAGCGCGGACGATATAGGCGACCGTGATTGCATTCTTTTCGTCTTCGCGCCGGTTGAATGCCGCGACGAAACGGTCGTCACGGAATTCGGAATGCGCGGTCTCGGTGGTTGGGCCGATCCACTTCAGGCTTCCGGTTTCGCCGCCCGCGACCAGCCGCGGATTATCGATCTCGAAACCTGCGGGCAGGAAGTCCACGAGCAGCAGCCGGCCCGCTACCTGTTCGGTCGGGTTCGCGCGCAGCACGACGACCATGCGTTCGTTCTGCGTAACCTTCGAGGGATCGATCGGCTTGCCGTCGAGCGTGCGATAGCTCCGCGCGATGCGGAAGCCCCTCTCCGCAGCGGGCTCCGCTTCGGACGGCGCGCCGCGCACGCCGATCACGACCTGCACCGGCCGGTCGCCGTTGTTCGCGATGCGGATGGTCTTGCCCGCGAGATCGGCGGCATGGATGGTCCGGAAGTAGTTGCCCTTGTGCGCGACGCCATCGATGGAGAGCGAGACCTGCTGCGCCTCCTTTGCGAAGGCGCGGGCGGCCAGCACCATCCAGGCGTTCTCCTGCGTGCTCGTGCTGGGCGTTACGGCGCGGGCCAGTTGCACGCGATTGAGTGCGATGCGAGCCGTATTCTCGAGCCCGGCCTCGGTCGCAAGCGCGACGAGCGCAGCGGCATCACGCAAGGGCGAGCCGTAATCGTCGCGGCCGGCGGTGGGCGCAAGCTCGTTCCTCGGCAGCGCCGTCAATGCCGCGTTGAACACTTTCTCCGCGCGCAGCTTGTCGCCATGGAGCGAAAGCGCCGCCGCAAGCTGGCCGCGCGACATCGCCGTGGTCAGGTCTTCGAGCTTTGCGTCGGCGAGATAGCGAAGATCGCCGACCGGCGCGACGCCATTGCGCGCGAGCACGTAAAGCGCATAGGCGATCGCCTCCGTGTTCTGGTCACCGCCACGGTTATTGCCGAGTTGCACCGCGTTGCGGAGCTTGTTCAGCGCGAGCTTGAACTGGTTCTCCGGCACGGTGAAGCCCTTCTCTCGCGCGCGCGTGAGGAAATCCGTGACATAAGCGTGCAGCCAGGTATCGGCCGCGCTCGAGGAGCTCCAGAGGCCGAATGCGCCTTCTGAGTTCTGGCGGGCAAGCACCCGCTCGACCGATTCCTTGATGCGCTGTTCGATGCCCTTGTCGAGACCGAGCTGATTTTCACGCGCCAGCTCGTTCACATAGAGCAGCGGTAGCGCGCGGCTCGTGATCTGCTCGGAGCAGCCATAGGGATAGCGGTCCAGCGCAAGAAGCAGCGACGGTACGTCGATCCCGTTCTGCGGCGAGACGGTCAGCGAGACCGCGCCGGTGCCTGGAATCACATCAGCCAGCAGATTGCTGTCGATGACAAGGCTCTCGCCGCGAGCAAGCTCGCGTATCGTGCGCCGCTCGATCGCCGGATAGGCCGGCCGGGTTTGCAAGGCATATTTGCGTTCGATCGCAAGGCCGCCGGGCCCGGTGACACGCACCGCGAGCGAAGCAGGACCCACGCCCTTGCCGATCAGCTCGAGCGTCAGGCCGCGGCGTGCAGCGGCATTGAGGCTGAACGTGTGGCGCGCAGCCGACACCTCGACCGCGCCTTCCGTGACGAGATCAATCTGATACTCGCCCGCGGGACCCTGCACGTTGGTGACGTCGAGCCGGAGCGTCGAGCGGTCGTTGGCGGCAAGGAAGCGCGGCAGGGTTGCCTGTACCACCACGGGATCGCGAATGATTACTTCCGCCGCGGCGTGGCCGACCTTCTCCTCGGCCCAGGCCACCGCCATCACGCGCACGCTGCCGTCGAAGGCAGGCACGCTGAACTGCACATTGGCCTTGCCGTCCTTGTCGACCGCGACCATGCCGGAATAGAGCACGAGCGGCGCCTGCGACGGCGGGTTGCCCGCCATCTCGAGCGCATTCGCATCGCCGCCCGAGCGGATTCGTCCGCGCGTACCCTGCATGCCGTCGATCAGCGCGCCGTAGAGATCGCGCACTTCACCGGCGAGGCGGCGCTGCCCGAGATAATAAGTGTCGGGTGCTGGCGACTTGTAGTTCGTAAGATTGAGGATGCCGACATCGACCGCCGCCACGACAACGCGCGCGTTGCCGCCGGTGATACCGCTCACGGTCACCGGAATGTTCCAAGTCGTGTTCGGGCGCAGTTCCTTGGGCAGCTCCAGTTTCACGCCGAGCGTCTTCGCGGCACGGCCCACGCCGAACCAGGCGACGCCGATGGCGCGGCTCGGCATGCGGCTCTTCTGCACGTCGAGCGGGCGATGGTGGAAGGCCACGACATAAGCGCCCGGACCCCAATCAGCGCCGACGCGGAAGGTAACGCGGCCGCCGGCGGCCGGGATCTGCGCCTGCTGCACGGCATGAACCTTGTCGCCCACGACCATGACAGTCGCGGCACCCTCGATACGCGGCGCGATCGAGACGGTCAGGGTATCGCCTTCGGCGTATTCGGTCTTGTCGAGCGATACTTCGAGGCGATCCGGCGTATCGGTGGAAGTCTCGCCGTACCAGCCCGCATCGAATGCATAGCTCGCCGAAGGTCCATTGGCTTCCGGCGAGGTGATTTCGAGACGGTAGCGGCCGTAAGGCGCATCCGCAGAGAAGGTCGCGGCCTTGTCCGCCAGCGTATTCAGCGAGCCTTCCGCGATCTTGCGGGTCTGGCGCACGGGCTCGTAATCCCATGAGCCGGAAACGCGATACCACTGATAGCGCGTCTCGACGCGATAGATCGCCCATTTCAGGTTCTGCTTCGCGACGAGCTTGCCGTCGGGATCGGCGAGCACGACATCGAAGATCGCCTTATCGCCCTCGCCGACACGGCCCTTGAATTGCGGGCGAATGCCGATGGCAGACGTAGTCGCCGCGATGGGCATGACGATGCGCCGCTCGACCGCGCGGCCGCCGGGCTCGTTCATGCGGATCGTGATCTGCGCTTCGAGCGCCCGCGACGTGCGCGGAAGCTCCGGCAAGGCGATGGAGAGCTCGGCGTGACCCTTTGCGTCGGTTTTCGGCAGATCCGAAAGCGGGCGGCGGATCGGCGTGAACGGCTCTTCGGTCAGGCCGAAGCTGTAGCCGTCGAAACCCGGCCTGGTGCGCGAGGCGCGGATTTCGATTTCGCCCTCGAGATCGAGCGAAGCCGCAGGCGGACCGAACAGATAGCGGCCGTCGATGGTCGCCTGCGCGGGCTCATTGGTGCCGATTTCCGCGGTCTTCGCCTTTAGGTCGAACTCGATCCGGTCCGGCACGTAATCCTCGACCAGAAACGCGACCTCGCCCACCGGCGACGCCTTCAAATCGGTGTAGGCGCGAAGGCGCCAGGTGCCCGTGGTGGCGCCGGACAGCAGCGGCATGTCGAAACTGCGGCCGCCGAGTTCGTCGGCATTCACGACGATGCGACGATCTTCGGCGCCGTCGGGACGCGAAAGCACGAAGGTCAGCGGCACGCTTACGGCCTTCGCCTTGGCGTCGCGCAGGAGCGCCGTGACATGCACGGTCTCGCCCGAGCGATAGACGCCGCGCTCGGTGAATACATAAGCATCGAGCGGCCCCGGCGTGACACGGCCGGCGACGCCGCGATCCGCGAGATCGAACGGGCTCTCGCTCAGGGACAGGAATGCATAGTCCACGCCCTTGCGTTCCGCGATCAGCACCGCAGGCGCGAGACCGCCGGTGCCGCGCACGAGACCCGCGTCGAATTTCGCAAAACCCTGCGCATTGGTCTTGATGACACCAAGGACTTCGTTGTTCTTCGCGAGCAGCTTGAGTTCGGCATCCGCGATCGGCTTGGCGTTCCCGAGATCGCGAACGAAGACATGCAGGCCGTCGTCGGCGGTGATCGCCGTCAGGCCGAGATCGGAAACGACGAACCATTGCGTCGCCAGGTTGGAATATTGAAGACGGCCGGTGGCATCGGCGGGGCTCGCGTTCATCACATAGACGCCCGCGCGCAGATCCTTGATCGCCTCGTCGATCGGGAATGCGGTCGTCACTTCCTTGTTCAGTTCGGAAACGACATCGAGCTCGCCCTTGAAAACGAGCGCGCCCTGGTTCTGCGCGAGCTGCTCGATCTCGTAGCGCGACAGCGACTGCCGGAATTGGCCGTCGAGCGCCGAGGGAATCAGCGAGCGCTCGCCGATGCGCACGATCTGGATGTTCAGCTTTTTCGTATTTACGGAAATCACCGGGATGCCGCGCTGGCCGGTGCGCGGCAGCACATAAGCGCGCCCCGTGAAGCGCGCGTCGGGCTTGCGGTCGCGCACGTAAATCTGGAGCTCGGCGGCGTTGTTGAGAATCTCGCCGTTCTTCGAGGGCACGCCGCGCCGCGCCGTCACGGAATAGGTTTCGCCGTGGCGCAGGCCTTCGATGCAAATTTGCTGCGCGCTCGCGGTCACGGAAGGCTTTTCGATACCCTGCACCGAGACGAAGGGCGCAAAATCGACCTTCGACGCCAGCGGCTCGGAGAACTGGATGCAGGCGCGCGGCGACGCGACATCCGCATCCACCGAATAGTCGAGCACGCGGAAGCCGTGGGTGTCGCGCAGGTTTTCGTAGAACGATTTCAGCTCCGCCGTTTCGCGGCGCTCGATCGCAAATTTCAGCGTCTCCAGCGCCGGGCGCCAAAGCTCCCGATCCGCGTAAATGCGGCCGACGATTTCGAGCGCCTCGGCTTCCTGCGCACGGTTCGCGGTGCGGCGATAGGCGAGATAGGCCGCGGCGGCGGTGCGGTCGCGGATGATGTTGCGCTCGGAGGAATTGGCCGGCTTGATCTCGCCGAGCGCCTGGGCATAGCGGAGCCAGAGACCGGCGTCCTTCTCGGCATGAACGGCGATTTCACCGAGCCGTTGGGCATGGGCGCGCACATCGTTGGCGGCATTGGCCGCATCGGCCTCCTTGCGCAGTTCGGCCGGGGAGCGCGGCCGGCTTGCGAGCTCGCGCTGGAGCTGGGCTTCCAGCCTCGCCGCGCCCGCGTTCAGGTCTGAGCGCGAGAACGCCTTCTCCTGAGCCGAAGCCGAGAACGGAACGAGCAGAAAGACCAAGGCCGCAAAGCCAAGGAACGAGTGGCGCATTGGTAAAAACTCCCCAGAAGATACCGGCCGGTCACCAGGTCGTGCAGACGACTCTGCCCGCGATCTGTGCATCCTAGTTCGGCAATAGAGACTGCTTCGTGGCACCCTTCTTTACCAATACAACTTTTCGTTATTGCGACCGCGAATATTGTGATTCCACAAATGGGCGCTTCATGCGTTAAAAGAGCAATTGCCAACCCTGGGGAGCTCGAAATGAAAAAATATCTCACCATCGCGGCTGTCGCCGCTGCCGCTTTCACCACGACTTCGTTCGTCACCACCACTTCCGCCGAAGCCGCCTATTGCGTCGCTCGCAGCCCCTACGCTTCGGGCTGGGGACAGGGTGCGCTCAGCTACGCGCGCCGCCGCGCACTGCACGAGTGCGCGATCCGCACGCCGCGCGGCTACACCTGCTACATCACCAGCTGCCGCTACTGATCGCAGCAAGCTCCTGTCGAGCCGGCCCCCGGAAACGAGGGCCGGCTTTTTCGTTTCGCGCGGCGGAACGAGGCCGCCGGACGCTACGTCAAACGAACGCCCGCAACCGCCGCCGCCCCGACAGGCTTCCCGCACCCCGGCGCCCGCGCTAAGAACAGCGACTTCCCGCCGGAGAACGCCAGGATGTCGCTCGAAACCTTCCGCCGCGAAACGCGAGAATGGCTCGCCCAGAACTGCCCTGCCGGGATGCGAAAGCCTTCGCGCGGCGAGCCCGACATCTGCTGGGGCGGACGCAACTGGCAATTTCAATCCGACGACCAGAAGATCTGGCTGGAACGCATGGCCGCGCGCGGCTGGACCGTTCCGATGTGGCCAAAGGAATATGGCGGCGGCGGCCTGTCGCGCGAGGAAGAAAAAATCCTTCGCGAGGAAATGCGCGCGATCGGCGCGCGATCCTCGCTCGAGAGCTTCGGCATCTGGATGCTCGGCCCCGCGCTCCTGCAGTTCGGCAGCGAAGCGCAGAAGAAAGAGCACCTGCCCAAAATTGCGCGCGGCGAGATCCGCTGGTGCCAGGGCTATTCCGAGCCGGGCGCCGGCTCCGACCTCGCCTCGCTGCAAACCAAAGCGGAAGACAAGGGCGGACACTTCCTTGTCAACGGCCAGAAAATCTGGACGTCCTATGCCGACAAGGCGGACTGGATCTTCTGTCTCGTGCGCACCGACCCGGCCGCGCCCAAGCACAAGGGCATTTCCTTCGTGCTGTTCGACATGGCGACGCCCGGCGTCACCACGAAGCCGATCCTGCTGATCTCCGGGAAATCCCCCTTCTGCGAAACCTTCTTCGACAACGTGAAGGTGCCGAAAGAAAACCTCGTCGGCACGCTGAACGACGGCTGGACGATCGCGAAATATCTGCTCACGCATGAGCGCGCTTCTATCGGCTCGGGGCTCTCGCTCGCGGGCATGCGCTCGCTGCCGGGGGAAGCGATCAAGGCTTACGGCCGGGACGCGAGCGGCAGGCTCGACAATCCCTTCGTGCGCGAGGAAGTGATCCGCGCGGAAATCGACGGCCGCGCGCTGCTCGCGACCATCGAACGCTACAAGGCCGAAGCGAAGGCCGGCCAGGGCGTCGGCGCGAAATCCGCGATCCTGAAATATGCCGGCACCGAGCTGAACAAGCGCCGCTACGAAGCCTTCATGACCATCGCAGGCTCTGACGGCCTCGAATGGGAGGGCGCGCGCTCCGACGACGGCACGCTTGCGCGCGAATGGCTGCGCACGAAGGCGAACTCCATCGAGGGCGGCACCTCCGAAATCATGCTCGGCATCGTTGCCAAGCGCATCCTGAACCTGCCGGAGGCCTGACATGATCGCCCTCGACGAAGACCGGATCATGCTGCGCGATTCCGCGCGCGAATATCTTGCCGACAAGTCCCCCGTATCCGAACTGCGCCGGCTGCGCGACACGAAAGACGAGGACGGCTTCAGCCGCGAGCTATGGCGCGGCATGAAGGACATGGGCTGGACCGGCATCCTGATCGACGAAGCCCATGGCGGCTCCGATTTCGGCCATGTCGGCATGGCGCTGGTCTGCGAGGAAATGGGCCGCACGCTTGCGGCCTCCCCTTTCCTCTCGACCGCGGTGATGGCGGCAACCGCCCTGCGCCGCGGCGGCTCGGAGGAGCAGAAGAAGAAATGGCTTCCCGCGATCTCGGACGCCAGGGCGATCATCGCGCTCGCGGTCGATGAAGGCCGCAAGCACGCGCCGGAGAAGACGGCGCTGAAAGCCGAGCTCTCCGGCAATGCATTCCTGCTGAACGGCGAGAAGTCCTTCGTCGTGGACGGCCATGTCGCGGACGCCATCATCGTCGCCGCGCGCACCGCGGGCGAGCCCGGCGACAGGAACGGCATCTCGCTCTTTCTCATCGATGCGAAGGCGCCCGGCGTTTCGGTCGAGCGCGTCATCGGCGTCGACAGCCGCAACAACGCGCGGATCAAGTTCGAGAACGTGACCGCCGTCGATGCGCTGGGCGAAACCGGGAAGGGTTTCGCGTTGCTCGAGAATGCATTGAACGCCGGCCGCACCGGCGTTTCGGCGGAGCTGCTCGGTGTCGCAGGCGAAAGTTTCGACCGCACCGTCGCCTTTCTCAAGGAGCGCAAGCAGTTCGGCAAGCCGATCGGCTCGTTTCAGGCGCTCCAACACCGCGCGGCGCATCTTTTCGGCGAGATCGAACTCCTGCGCTCGCTCGTGCTTGCGGCCTGCGTCACCCTCGACAAGAGCCCGGACGCCGCCGACAGCGCGGTAAGCGCTGCAAAGTATAAAGCCTGCGAGGTCGGCCGGCTCGCGGTTTCCGAGGCGGTGCAGATGTTCGGCGGCATGGGCATGACCGACGAAGTCGACATCGGTCTCTTCATGAAGCGCGCTCGCGTCGCGCAGGAGCTGCTCGGCGACGCCTATTTCCACGCCGACCGCTTCGCGCAAAGCCAGAAATTCTGACAAACAAGAAGTAATAAGAGGAACGCAATGACCATTCGCTTCGACAATCGCGTCGCCATCGTTACCGGCGCCGGCAACGGCATCGGCAAATCCCACGCGCTTTCGCTTGCCGCGCTCGGCGCCAAGGTCGTCGTGAACGATCTCGGCGGCACCCGCGACGGCTCTGGCGGATCGCTTTCGGCGGCCGAAACCGTGGTGCAGGAAATCAAGGCCAAGGGCGGCGAAGCCATCGCCAACGGCGCCAACGTTGCCAAGTATAATGAAGTCGAAGCGATGATCGAGGAGGCCAAGAAGAAATGGGGCCGTGTCGACGTGCTCGTGAACAATGCCGGCATCCTGCGGGACAAGACCTTCGCCAAGATGGAGCTCGAAGACTTCCGCACCGTGCTGGAAGTGCACCTCATGGGCTCGGTGAACTGCTGCAAGGCCGCGTGGGAGACCATGCGCGAGCAGAATTACGGACGCATCGTGCTCACCTCTTCCTCTTCCGGCCTGTTCGGCAATTTCGGCCAGTCGAACTATGGCGCGGCGAAAGCGGCCATGGTCGGCCTGATGAACGTGCTTCACCACGAAGGGCAGAAATTCAACATCCGCGTGAATACGCTCTCGCCGACGGCGGCGACACGCATGACGGAAGAGCTGCTGCCGCCGAACGTGCTCCAGCTCATGCAGCCAGAAGCGATCACCCCCGCCGTACTTTATATGGTGAGCGAGGACGCCCCTTCCCGCACCATCATGGGCGCCGGCGCCGGCGTCTATTCGGTGATCCGCATCGTGGAAACGCAGGGCGTCTATTTCCCGCCGGAAGAGCGCACCCCCGACGCCATCGCCGCGAAATTTGCGGAGATTTCCGACATCAATACCGCGCAGGCGCTGGAAGGCGCGTTCCAGCAGACGCAGAAATATGTCGCGATGGCCGCCAAGGCGGCAGGCATCGACCTGTCGAAAAAGTAGCCTGCGCCGTCATTCGCTTTCGCGCGACGCTGCGCTAGACTCATGTCCATGAGCCAGACGCAGCACTTCGACGACGCCGGGAAACTTGCCGGCGCAATCGCCGCAAAAACGGGGCGCGAGATCACGCTCGCGCTCCCGCTTGGCCTCGGCAAGGCAAATACGGTGGCCAACGCGATCTATGCGCGCGCGGCGAGCGACGCATCGCTGACGCTGAACATCTTCACCGCACTCACGCTGCAACGGCCGAGCGTTTCGGGGCTTGAAGCGCGCTTCATCGATCCGGTACTCGACCGGCTGTTCGGCGGCTACCCCGAGCTTGCCTATGCCCGCGCGCTCAAAAGCGGCACGCTGCCGCGCAACATCCATGTCAGCGAATTCTTCTTTCTTGCCGGGCGGTGGCTCGGCAGCGCGCTCGCGCAGCGGCATTACATTTCCGCCAACTACACCCACGCTTTCCGCTACGTGCTCGACCGCAACGTGAACGTGATCGCGCAGCTCGTGGCCAAACGCGTCGTTAACGGAGAGACCCGCTACAGCCTCTCCTGCAATACCGATCTCACGATCGATCTGCTGCAAGCCCGCCGCGAGGGTCGCGCGGATTTCGTTCTCGTCGCGGAAGTGAACTCCGAACTTCCTTTCATGCCGGGTGACGGCGACCTTCCCGAAAGCGCTTTCGACTTCGTCTATGAGAATCCAAAGACGGATTTCCCGCTGTTCGCGCCGCCGAAACAACCGGTGCCGCTTACGGCCTATGCCATCGGCCTGCATGCGGCGACGCTCGTGGAAGACGGAGGCACGCTGCAAATCGGGATCGGCGCCGAGGGCGACGCGGCCGCGCATGCCCTGATCCTCCGGCAGAAGCAGAATGCAGCATTTCGCGAGACGATCTCCGCGCTCTCCCCGCAACTGCGGGGCGAATTCGGCGCCTTTCAGACCGGGCTCTACGGCGCGACGGAAATGTTCGTGGATTCCTTTCTCGACCTGATAGACGCGGGCGTCGTGAAGCGCGAGGTCGACGGCGTGCTCCTCCACGGCGGCTTCTTCCTGGGACCGAAGAACTTCTATCGGCGCCTGCGCGAGATGACGGATGCGGAGCGCGCGAAACTCCAGATGAAAGCCGTTTCCTACGTCAATCAGCTCTACGGCGACGAGGAAAGAAAACGCGCGGCGCGCGTCAAGGGGCGTTTCATCAACAACGGGATGATGGCCACCCTGCTTGGCGCCGTCGTTTCGGACGGGCTTGAGAACGGCCTCGTCGTAAGCGGCGTCGGCGGCCAGTATAACTTCGTGGCGCAGGCTTTCGCGCTCGAAGGCGCTCGCTCCATCATCTGCGTGAATGCGACGCGCGGCTCCGGCGCAAAGACGCAATCCAATATCCGCTGGGCTTACGGGCACACCACGATCCCGCGGCATCTGCGCGACGTCGTCGTCACCGAATATGGCATCGCGGACCTGCGCGGAAAATCCGACGAGGACGTGATCGCCGAAATGCTTTCGGTGACGGACTCGCGCTTTCAGGAAGAGTTGCTGCGCGAAGCCAAAAAGAACAACAAGATTTCCAAGGATTACGAAATCCCGGCGGCGTTCCGCGACAATACGCCCGAACGGATCGAGAAAGCGCTCGCACCCGCGAAAAAAAGCGGCCTGCTGCCCGACTTCCCGTTCGGCAGCGACTTCACCGAAACCGAAATCCAGCTCATCCCCGCGCTGCAACTACTGAAACAGAAATCCGCAGCGCCCTTGCAGCTTGTTCCGCTCGCGCTGCGCGGACTGTTCGCGCCGAAGAACGCGGAGCACGACGCCGCCATCGAGCGAATGGGACTGAGCCAGGCAGCGGCGCTGAAGGACAAACTTTATCGGATGCTGCTGCGCGGGGCGTTGCGCGGCTAGTTACTTGCAGAGCGTATGATAGCGCTCGATGCAGGTTTTGAGCACTTCCTCGCCGGGACGCTTCCACCAGTCGGCGGCGGAGAAGATTTCCACTTCCTGCGGACCGTGAAAGCCTGCGGCTTCGATCATGCGGCGGAAACCTTTGAAATCGATCACGCCGTCACCCATCATACCGCGGTCGAGCAGCATGTCTTTCGTCGGCACCAGCCAGTCGCAGATATGGTGCGCGAAAATGCGCTGCTCGCGGCCGGCGCGGGCGATCTGCTCCTTCAGCTCCGGATCCCACCACACATGATAGGTGTCGATGGCAACGCCGACGTCGGGTCCGAGCTGGATCGCGATATCGAGCGCCTGTTTCAGCGTATTCACGCAGGCGCGGTCGGCGGCGTACATCGGATGCAGCGGCTCGATCGCGAGCGGCATTTTCGCGCCGCGCGCATGCGGAAGCACCGCCGCAATGCCTTCGGCGACCTGCGTGCGCGCGCCAACCATGTCCGTCGAGCCTTGCGGCACGCCCCCGACGACGAGCACAAGGCAATCGGCGCCGAGCGCCTGCGCTTCGTCGATCGCGCGCTTGTTGTCGTCGATCGCGGCCGTCCGCCCTTTTGCGTCACTTGCCGTGAACATGCCGCCGCGACAATAGCCGGTAACCTGCATGCCGTTGTCCCGGATGACCTTCGCGGACTCATGCAGGCCGAATGCGGCCACCTGATCGCGCCAGGGATCGACGGCTGAAATACCGAGCTTCGCGCAGGCTTCGACGGCTTCGCCGAGATTCCACTGCTCACGCACGGTCGCGAGATTGATCGAGAGGCCTTCCGCGTTCATTCCAATCAGCCAATACCGTGAACGGCCAGCAGCTTCTTCATGCGCGAGGCGGCGAGCTCGGGGTCATGCAATACGCGCGCCTTGTCTGCGAGACGGAACAGCTCGGAAAGATGCTGCATGGAGCGCGCGCTCTCCTGCCCGCCGATCATCAGAAAGTGATCCTGCTGGCCGTTGAGCCAGGCGAGAAACACGATGCCGGTTTTGTAGAAGCGCGTCGGCGCCTTGAAGATGTGGCGCGAGAGCGGAACTGTCGGCTCGAGGATTCCGTGGAAACCTTGCAGGTCATTCTTCGCAAGGCGCGCAAGACCGGCGGATGCCGCCGGCGCGATGCCGTCGAAAATGCCGAGCAGCGCGTCGGAGTAGCCTTCGTCGTCGCCTGCGATCAGTTCGGCATAGTTGAAATCGTCGCCGGTGTACATGCGCACGCCCTTCGGCAGGCGGCGGCGCATCTCGATTTCCTTTTCCTTGGAGAGCAGCGAGATTTTCACCCCGTCCACTTTGGCGGCGTTGCGCGCGATGATGTCGAGACAGACATCCATCGCCGCATGGTGATCGTCCGAGCCCCAATAGCCCTTGAGCGCGGGATCGAACATTTCGCCGAGCCAATGCAGGATCACGGGCTCCTTCACCTGCGAAAGAATGCGGTCATAGACGCGCTTGTAGTCCTCGGGACCTTTGGCGGCGTAAGCAAGCGCGCGGCTCGCCATCACGATCAGGCGACCGCCGAGCTTTTCGATTACTTCGATCTGCTCTTCATAAGCGCGGATGACGTCGTCCACCGAAACGTCCGGGCCGGGCGTGATGTGATCGGTGCCGCAGCCACAGGCGATCTTCACGCCCGAACGCGACTTCGCGGCTTCCAGCGCACGCCGCATCAATTCCTGCGCGCCGCTCCAGTCGAGGCCCATGCCGCGCTGCGCAGTGTCCATGGCCTCGGCAACGCCAAGGCCGAGATCCCAGAGATAATGACGAAACGCGATCGTGCGGTCCCAGTCGATGGCGGGATCGACCCACGGATCGTTGTCCGCGAGCGGATCGGCGACGACATGGGCGGCAGCAAACGCCACGCGATTGAAGGAGGCGATTTCCTCCTTCGAGGGAAACTGGATCGGCTCGCCGGTCGTGTAGGGCGAGAGTTTGCGATCAAGACCGGGCAGCGAAAGCGTCGCCATCGTCACACCTTCAGTTCAGGAACATCGAGCCAGCGGCGCTCGGCCCAGCTCTTCAGGCCGAGCTCGGCAAGCTGCACGCCCTTGGCGCCTTCGAGCAAATCGAACTTCCACGGCGTGCCTTCCATGAGGTGCCGGATGAAGCCTTCCCACTGCACCTTGAAGCCGTTGTCGTAAACCGTGTTGTCCGGCATCTCTTCCCATTGCTCCTGGAATTTCATGGTCTGCGGCTCGTCGGGATTCCAGACCGGGCGCGGCGTGTTCACGCGATGCTGGGTCCAGCAGCGCGTGAGGCCCGCGACCGCCGAGCCATGCGTGCCGTCGGCATGGAAAGTGACGAGATCGTCGCGGCGCACGCGCGTCGCCCAGGAAGAATTGATCTGCGCGATCACGCCGCCCTCGAGTTCGAAGGTGGCGTAAGCGGCATCATCGACGTCGGCGCTATAGGGCTTTCCCGCCTCGTCGATGCGCGTCGGAATATGGGTGGCGCCGAGGCAGCTCACCGCCTTCACGTTGCCGAACAGATTGTCGAGCACGTAACGCCAGTGGCAGAGCATATCGAGAATGATGCCGCCGCCGTCGGCCTTGCGGTAATTCCAGCTCGGGCGCTGCGCGGGCTGGCCCCAGTCGCCCTCGAATACCCAGTAGCCGAACTCGCCGCGCACGGAGAGCAGCTTGCCGAAGAAACCGGATTCCTTCAGCAACTGCATCTTGCGCAGGCCCGGCAGGAACAACTTGTCCTGCACGACGCCGTGCTTGATGCCCTTCTGCTTCGCGAGCTTCGCGACGGCGAGCGCCTTGTCGAGCGAATCCGAGATCGGCTTCTCGCAATAGACGTGCTTGCCGGCGTTGATCGCGCGCGTGAGCAGATCGGTGCGCATCTGCGTGGTCGCCGCATCGAAGAAGACCGTGTCGTCAGAATTCTTCAGCGCCGCATCGAGATCCGAGGTCGAGCGCTCGATGCCATATTGTTTCGCGAGCGCCGCTACCTTCTCGGCATTGCGGCCGACCAGGATCGGATCGGGCATCACGCGGTCGCCGTTTCCGAGCACGACGCCGCCCTGCTTCCGGATCGCGACGATGGAGCGAACCAGATGCTGGTTCAGGCCCATGCGTCCCGTCACGCCGTTCATGATGATGCCGAGGCGCTGCGTCGCCATATTCGCTCTCCCGGAATGTTTTGCTGCAATGGCCGTTCGTTCGCGGCCGTAAGTAACCAATTAGTTACAAGTACGACGAGGCCGGTTTTCCGTCAATAGCGGCCCTTCCGAGCATGACCGTTTCCGAAAGCGGTATCCACTTTTCGGGATCATGTTCAGGGCCGGAGGTAGCTCAGCACGACGTCAAGCAGGTGCTTGCCGCGCGCATCGAGATATTGCGGTGCCGTAAGATCACGGCCGAAGATGGTGGAGAGCGTGTAACGGTTCGACATGTAAAAGAAGCCGAGCGCCGCAATGGAGATATAGAGATCGACGGGATCGACGTCCTTGCGGAATACCTTCGCCTTCGCGCCACGCTGCAACAGGTCGCCGATCATCCCGACCAGCGGCGAATGCAGCTCCCGGATTTTCTTCGACCGCTTGAGATAGGCGGAGCGATGCAGGTTTTCGGTGGCGAGCAGGCTCAGGAATTCGGGGTGGTTGCGGTAATAGCTCCAGGTGAATTGCACCAGCTCGCGCATGCCCTCGATCGGGTCGCGCTTGCCGAGGTCGAGCTTGATCTCCTCCGAGCGGATCGCGGCATAGGCCGCCTCCAGCACCGCAAGATAGAGGCCGTCCTTGTCTCCGAAGTAGTGATAGATCATCCGCTTGTTGACGCCGGCACGCTCGGCGATCTCGTCGACGCGCGCGCCGCCCAGGCCCTTCTCGGTGATCTCCCCCGTCGCGGCCGCGAGAATCACGGCGCGCGTGCGCTCGGGATCGCGCGCATTGCCGCCTGCGCGTTTGGCCGTGGCTTTCTTCGTGGCGGCTGCCGTTGCCATCAGTGCAATGCCCTCAGCCGTTCGGAAATCGCCGGCGGCGCCCAATCGGCCCTGACGCCGTGATCCGCGAGAATCACCTGCGCCGCGTTGTAGCCGGGAAGCCCGGTGACGTTGCCGCCGGGATGGCTCGACGATCCGCAGAGATACAAATTCGAAATATGGGCGCGATAGCTGCCCGCGCCGGGGAACGGACGATCGTGACCGATCTGTCCGTGGGTAAAGGCGCCGATCAGAAGATCGGCTTCACGCATGTTGGGCAGTTCGCGCTCGACATCCAGCGGCGAACGGGTGAAGGCGTCGATCACCGCGTCTTCGAGGTTGGGCGCGTGCTTGCGCCAGAGCGCGAGCATCTTCCGGCCGTGCTCGTCCTTCGCGGCATCCCAATTTTTCGGATCGCCGTGCAGGCGGTACGGCAGCTTCTCCCACATGAAGGCGGCGTGCTTTCCGGCCGGCGCCTGCGACGGGTCGAACAAGGACGGGGTCGCACCCCACATCACCGTATCCGGCACCGTGCCCGCTTCATGATGGCGGACGATGTCGTTGAACTGATCGACGTGATCGAGCCCCATGATGACCATGAAGGCATTTGCCAGCGCAGGATTTTGCCTCGCCGCCTCGTATTGCGGCGCTTCGCTGAGATTCAGATGCAACGCGAACAGCGGCGCCAGCAGATTGTACTGAAACCTGGAAGCAAGATCGCGGATTTCGCGCGGAACCAGCGTCTCGTCGAGCAGGTCGAGGAAGGTCTGGTGCGGGTTCAGCGCGGAAGCAACGAAACTCTTCGCGCGAAGCAGTTCGCCCTGCTTCGTCTCGACGCCGACCGCCTTGCCGTTTTCCACGACGATCCGCGCGGGCTCGGTAATGAGACGGATTTCGCCGCCGCTCTCGATCACCGCCTTTTCAAGCGCGCGCGCGAGCGCGGCCGTGCCGCCGCGCGACATCTGCGCCTTGGCGGGCGACGCGAGCAGCGCGGCGATATGATGGCCGAAGCCCTTGACGCGCAGGTCGACCTCGCGAAGGCCGTTGAAGAAAAGCAGGCCCGCCTTCACCGCCGGGTTCTCGAATTCCTGATGTACGAACTCGAGCGGCGAGAGCGCGCTCACTTCGAGCAGCCTGCGGCCGGCCGCGCTTTTCTCGAGCAGCGCACGGCGTTCGGCCGCCGGCAGCGGCGGCGATTTCGCCTCCCAGGAAAGAATATCGCGCACGATGGGCACGAAGTCGCTTTGCCAGCGCTTCAGCGTTTCGGCGTCCTTCTTCGAGAAATTCTCGAAGGACGCCACCGTGCGCCCGATATCGGTCCACCATTCGAGCGAGCGGTTGCCGCTCGTGATCATCGCGACGTTCAGCTCGGGCTCGATGTAATGCGCGCCGTGGCGGGCAAGATCGAGATCGGCGTACCACGGCATCTGCGTGATCGCGCGCTGGAAGAATGCGTGCGTGTTGTGGAGAAAGCCCGGAAGGCGCGGGTCTTCCATCGTTTCCAGCCCGCCGCCGGCGATATGGCGGCGGTCGATCGAAAGCACCTTGAAACCGGCCTTGCCGAGATAAGCCTGCAAGACAAGCGCGTTGTGACCCGCGCCGATGATGATGCCGTCCCAGCTCATTCCATGCCCAACAGGCGATAGATGCGCCGCGTGTATTCACCGAATTTTTCGGTGTTGCGCATATCGAGGGTCCGCGGCATCGGAATATCGACTTCGAAATTATCCGCCATGCGCGCCGGGCCTGCGGTCAACACGACGACGCGCGTGCCGAGAAACACCGCCTCGGTGATGCCGTGGGTCACGAAGACGATGGTTTTCTTCGCTTCCTCCCAGATGCGCAGCAGCTCGAGATTCATCTTCTCGCGCGTGAGCGCATCGAGCGCACCGAACGGCTCATCCATCAGGATCAGCTTCGGGTCATGCACCAGCGCGCGCGCGATCGAAGCGCGCTGCTGCATGCCGCCGGAAAGCTCATAGGGATATTTTTCCTCGTGCCCCTTGAGGCCGACGAGATCGAGCAGTTCATAGGCGCGCTTGCGCGCAGAATCCTGCGAGAGGCCGAGAATTTCGGTCGGCAGCATCACGTTGTCGATGATGCGGCGCCATTTCAGCAAAAGCGGCTGCTGAAACACCATGCCGATGTCCTTCGCCGGATTGAACGGCTGGCTCCTGGTGCCGATCCGCACTTCGCCCGCATCGTGGCCGTGCAGGCCAGCGAGAATCTTCAGCAGCGTGGTCTTGCCGCAGCCCGAAGGACCGACGAGCGAAACGAGCTCGCCCTGATGAACATCGAAGGTCGCTTCCGACACGGCAAGGAATTCCTTGCCGCGAGTCCGATAGACTTTCTTCACGCCGGAGAGATGGATAAAGGGTTCGCTCATAACGCCGCCTATTGAATCCGCGCATCTTTGACGACGAAGTAGCGCTCAAGCCCAAGCACGATGCCGTACAGCACGCCGCCGATCATGGTGATGAGAATGACCGCCATGAACATCGCGGCGGTATCGAGCGTCACCTGCACCTGGAGCATCAGATAGCCAAGCCCGCGCTCCGAGCCCAGGAACTCGCCGACGATCGCGCCGGCAACCGCGAGGATCGCCGCGACCTTCATGCCGGAGAAGATGTAGGGCAGCGCGCCGGGGAGCTGAATCTTCACGAAGAGCTGCCAGCGCGAGCCGCGCAGCGAGCGCACGAGGTCGAGGAGATCGGGCTCGACCTCGCGCAGGCCGCGCGCGGTGGTAAGCACGATCGGGAAGAAGCTGATCGCGAAAGCCATCAAGGTGTTCGGCCAGATGCCGTAGCGGAACCACACGATCATCAGGGGCCCGAGCGCCACTTTCGGAATCATGTTGAGGCTCACGAGCAGCGGCATTGCGAACATCTCGAGCCAGCGGAACCACGAGAACAGCAGCGCCGTCAGAATTCCGAACACCGCAGCGAGCAGGAAGCCGCCGAAAATTTCGATCGAGGTGGCGAGGATATTCTCGAGCCAGCGATAATTCGGCACGACCAGCGCGTGAAGCGTGTCGTAGGGCGTCGGCATGACGACCTTCGGAATATTTCCGTACACGACGAAGAAGTGCCAGACCGCGACAAGGATCAAATGGCTGAGCACGGCCAGCGCATAGCGCTGTACCTGCTCGTTGCTACCGCTCATGACTGTTCTCCCCTTCCCGTTCCGACTATCCGGGAAGCCGTAGATACCCGCAAGCCGCAAAAATACTTCATGCAAGCCACCGCGCCAGATTCTCGCGCACGAAGGCGTCGTCGTTCAGATGCGGATAGGCCGCCGAGATGCGGTCGATCTCTTCCTTCTGGCCCGGCCCGAGCGTTTCCTTCGGGTCGAGGCACCAGGTGCCTTCGAGCAGACCCTGACGGCGAAGGATTTCGTGGCAGCCGCAGATCACGCCATGAAAATCATTCGCGACATCGAAGATCGCCGCGTTGCAGTCGGTGACCTGCGAGTCGAGCGCCAGCATTTCCGCCGAGACGGACGCCTGTGCCACCTCTTGCTGCGCGCGCTCCAGCAACTCCACCGCGCGCTTCGCCCAGCAGCTCCAGTGTCCGAGCAGGCCGCCTTTGATGCGCACCGTGACCGGTTTGCCGCTGCGCATGACGACGAAAGGCGTCACGAGATCGAGCACGATATGGTCGTCGTTGCCCGTATAAAGAGTGATGCGGTCCTCGGCTTTCGCATCCACCACGCCGCGAATCACGTCGAGGGTGCGATAGCGGTTGAAGGGCGCCATCTTGATCGCGACGACATTCTCGATTTCCGCGAACCGTTTCCAGAACGAAGCGGGCAACACCAGGCCGCCTACCGCGGGCTGCAAATAGAATCCGACCAGCGGAATCTCGGCCGCGACCTGCTTGGCGTGCTCGATCAGCTCGTCTTCGGACGCGCCTTTCATCGCCGCAAGCGACAGAAGTCCCGCGTGATAGCCGAGCCCGGCCGCGGTCTGCGCTTCCCGGATCGCCTGTGCGGTCTTGCCCGCAAGCCCCGCAACCATCACGAGCGGCTTCGCGGTCCATTCCCGCGCGGTGTTCATCGCCAGCGAAAGCACCGGTTCGTAGAGGCCGACATCGCGAATCGCGAACTGCGTGGTGTGGACGCCGACCGCGAGCCCGCCCGAACCGGCATCGATATAGTAACGGGACAGCGCGCGCTGGCGGCGCTCGTCGAGCTTGCGCGAAGCATCGAGCGCAAGCGGATGCGCGGGAATTACCGCGCCCTTGCGCAATACGGCCAGCACTTCCGGCGGCAGATCCGTCCAGCGTAACGCCACGCGCCTCTCCCTTCGCCTTCTCCCGGCCCTTGTCGCGGCAATGCCGGAGTTCATCCGTCCCGCGCTCATTTTCGCGCCATTTGACAGGCGCTTTGGCCGCTCATATCGTCTTGTAACCAGATAGTTACATCGAAACTTCGCCGCCTGTCGAGAACCGGATGACCGGCCAATGCGGCGAAAGGCTACGGGAGGAAGTCTGATGAAAGCCACACTGAAATTTGCGTCCGCAATTTTCGCCGCTGCCTTGCTGGCACCGGCGAGCGCATCGGCGCAGAAAGTTACCCTGACCCTGAACTGGGTCGTCGGCGGCGACCATGCGCCGTATTTCTACGCGCTCAAGAACGGCTGGTATAAGCAGGCCGGTCTTGATCTCGACATCGAAGCGGGCCGCGGCTCGGCGGCTTCCGCGCAGAAGGTCGCGGCCGGCAGCTCGCAGATCGGTCTTTCCGATATGGCGGGCGTGCTCAACTTCATCGGCAAGGGCGCGAACCTCGTCGGCGTCATGAACATCTACGCCAACTCGCCGCAGGGCCTCTACTGGAAGAAAAGCTCGGGCATCAAGGGCGTCAAGGATCTCGCCGGCAAGCGCATCGGCAATCCGGCCGGCGACGGCGCGCGCACGATGTGGCCCGCGCTTGCGAGAGCGAACGGCATCGACCCGAACTCGGTGATCTGGGTCAATATCGACGCGAACTCGAAGCTCGCCGCGCTGAAATCCGGCGCGATCGACGCGACCACGTCGTTCTTCAACCTGCATCACGTTTTCGCCCGCGAGCTCGGCGATGACATGGGCTTCCTCGCCTGGCGCGAAGGCGGCATCAATCCTTACGGCAACTCGCTCATCGTCAACGGCGACTGGCTGAAGAACAACAAGGACAAGGTCGCGGCCTTCGTGAAGGTGACGCAGCGGGCTTTCGCCGAATGCGCGAAGAAGCCCGAACCGTGCGTGCAGGCGATGGTCGAAATGAACGGCGCGCTCAAGTTCGACAACGAGCTGACCAACTGGCACCTCGTCTCGATCCTGATGAGCGACGATACTTCGAAGAACGTGGCGCTCGGCTGGCATGACGACAAGCGCATGAAGGCCGACTACGATCTCGTCGACCAGTATCTCAAGATCGAGAAGCCGTACGACATCAAGAACGCCTATACCAACGAGTTCCTCGACAAGAACGTGAAGATGCCGGCGATCAATCCGCCGAAGCTCTACTGATCGAGGCGACAGGAATGCGGGAAAGGGCCGGCTCACCGCCGGCCCTTTTTTCAGCCGAGCTCGGGGCCGGCGACCGCGAAGGTGTTCGGCAAAGACTGAAAGCTTTCGGAGCGGCGAAGCATCATGCGCGTGTAAGGGCGCTCATGCACGAAGCCTGCCGCCGCGAGCCGATCGAGCAGGATGCGCTTGTCGTCCATGACATCGATATAGACCGGCGCGGTCACGGAGGTGAGCGCGTGATCGAGCAGCGCGCATGCGACGGCTTCGCTGTCGGCGACAAGGGGGCCGACCTGGGCGGCCCTCCTCCCCGTTCGCCCGAGCATGAAGCCCGCGATGCCGTCTCCGCTGCGGACCAGGGCGTCCCCGCCGGGTAGCCGCCCGCGCAAGCGGGACAGCACTGCGCTGCGGTCGGCGCCGAAGCGCGCGGCGTCATACGCGCAGAGCGCATCCCAATCCGCATCGCGCACCGGCTCGACACGCAGCACATTCGCCGGGGGCTGCGGTATCACCGGCTCTTTCAACAGCATGCGCTGAAACGGCCAGGAATCCTGAAAGCCGAGGCCGAGATACACGGCGCGCCCCGCCGGGGTGGCGTCGAGAATGGGCACGAGCCCCGCCGCCGTGAGGTCGGCGATGCAGCGCTCCATCATGCGCGTGGCAAGCCCCTGCCGGCGGTAGCTGCCCGAAATCAGAACCATGCTGATCCACGCGAATGTTCCGCCATAGGGCAGCGTCGCCGCGGTCGCGATCACCCTGCCCTTGTCGCGCAGCGCGTAAACGGTGCCGAAATCCAGAAATATCCGCCAGTCGGCCTCGGTCTGGTTCCAGCCAGCTTCCTTTACGAGCGCATCCGCATCGGCGACGCCACTTGCGGTCAGCCGGCCGATCTCGAAATCAGAATTTGCCATCGCGGGTATCGTAATGGGTTTCCTTGCCGAGGCTGCGCTGATCGCGCGCGATCCAGTCGGCGGTCCAGGCAATCATGCGCTCCAAGGGCACCGGGGGCTCGCCCAGCAGCTTGCGCGCCTGCGCCGTGTTCACGAGCCAGCCATCGGCGGCTTCGGTCCCGCTGAATTGCGGCGCGCGGCCGAAGCGCCTGCCGAACTCCCCCGCAAGCCAGCGGATGCCGATGGTTTCGGGACCGCTGATATTGATCGGGCTCGCGGGCACCGTGCAATGCGCGAGCATGCGCAGGATCATCGTATTGGCGTCGCCCTGCCAGATCACGTTCACATGACCGGCGGCGAGATCGATGACGCGGCCGGAATATACCTTCGCCGCTACGTCGTGCAGCACGCCGTAGCGCATGTCGATCGCGTAATTGAGCCGGATGATGCGCCCGGGCGTGCCGTGTTTGTGCGAGAAGTGCTCGAACATGGCTTCGCGCGCGACACACGAATTGGCATAGGCGCCCGGCGGCGGAACCGCGGGCGTTTCCTCGGTGGCGCCGCCCTTGGTGACATCCACATAAGGATAGACGCAGCCGGTCGAGAAGGCGACGATCCGCGACCGCGCGAAGACTTCCGCGACCATCGCCGGCACATGCGCGTTCATCGCCCAGGTGAGATGCTCGGCGCCGGTCGAGCCGAACTTGCGGCCCGCCATGAAGACCACGTTCGGGGATTGCGGCAGCTTCTCGAGGCTCGCGCGATCCAGAAGATCGGCTTCGATGCACTCGATGTCCCAGGAGCGGAGCTTTTCGCGCAGGCCCGCTTCGCTGAACCGCGCCACGCCGATGACGCGGCGGCCGGGAACCGCGCGCTTGGCGAGGCGCGCGAGCGTCGGTCCCATCTTTCCGCCCACCCCCAGCACCAGAATATCGCCCGGCGCCTTTTCGAGATCCGCCCGCAACAAATCCGAGGGCTGCGTCATGAAGTCTTCGAGCGCCGCTTCGTCGCGGAAGGTTTCCGGCAGCGCGTCTGCGGCGATGTTCATGGCGTTGTCCCCGTCCTTTTTCTTGCTTCGTTATTCTTCTGCTTCGTTATTCCCGGCGGCTTTTCATTTTTCTTGGCGCTTGCGCCGCCGCCGCGCTATAAGTAACCAACTAGATACTTACGATCTTATGGCGCGTAAAGACGCCGGGCAACCGCCGCAAGCAAGCCTCGGGAGTAGAAGACATGGCCAATGCAGCACGAATCCAGACCACCGTGGTCGGCTCCTATCCGGTGCCGGAATGGCTCACCGCGCTTCCCTCCGAGCAGGCGGTGATCGACGCGACCCGCGTGGTGCTGCACACGCAGGAACAGGCCGGCATCGATCTCGTCTGCGACGGCGAGCTTTCGCGCTTCGACGTCAATCACCCCGAAACCAACGGCATGATCGAATATTTCGTGCGGCCGATGGCGGGCATCCGCACCGCGATCACCTTCGACGAGCTGGTGGAATATCGCGCCATGAGCTCGATGCGCTTCCGCACGCGCCCGCCGGGACTGGTCGACGGCCCGGTCAGCTCCGGCACGCTCGATCTGCCGCAAGCCTATCAGCGCGCTCGCGCGCTCACGCACAAGCCGTTCAAGTTCACCGTGACCGGCCCGCACATGCTGGCGAAGACGCTCCTGGACAAGCACTACAAGAAGCTGCCCGACCTCGCCTTCGCGATCGCGGACGCGCTCGCCGAACAGGTGAAATATATCGACGCCGACGTGGTGCAGATCGACGAGGCCAATCTTCCCGGCAGCCCGGACGAATGGAAGTGGGCGGCGGAAGCGATCAACCGCGTGCTCAAAGCCGTGAAGAAGAAGCCCGCCGTGCATCTGTGCTTCGGCAATTACGGCGGCCAGTCGATCCAGAAGGGCACCTGGAACCAGTTGATGAATTATCTCAACGCGCTTCACGCCGATCACATCGTGATGGAAAACGCGCATCGCCCGGCCGACGAGCTCGCCGCCTTCCGCGAACTTAAACCCGAAATCGGGTTTGGCCTCGGCGTCGTCGACGTCAAGGCGACGGTGATCGAAAGCGCGGATTCGATCGCGCGGCAGATCGAGCGCGCCGAAACCATGATCGGCGCCGGCCGCGTGAAATATATCCACCCCGACTGCGGCTTCTGGATGCTCAAGCGCTCGATCGCGGACGGCAAGATCCGCGCGCTCGTTGAAGGCCGCGATCTCTATGAAGGCCGGAGCAAGCCGCAGGTCGCCTGACCGCCGTCATCATTCCGGTGTCATTCCGGGGCGCGTCGAAAACGCGATCCCGGAATCGGAGACTGCTCGCACGGGCTTGGCCTCGCCTGCGCGCTTCATCCCGAGAAGCGCGAACATACTTCGCGCGCCTCGAAGGATGAGCGGCACTTGGGTATTGCCGATTCGGTTTCCAAACAGCGCGCATGCCAATGCATCCCTGCAAGTCGAGGGGGCGGAGCGCCGCGAAGCGCCAGGGACTTTCAGGTCGCATCCTTTTCGTTTGCGCGATGATGCGAGCATCAGGCGCAGGCGAAAGGACGCGCGTCGCTTCGCAGCGCTCCGCTTCGGCGATTTTCGGACGCGGGCCGCGCTTTTCGTGAACGCCCTCGCGAGGAAGGCGCTGCTCCGTCAGCCGTGCTCCCGGCAGGCGAGCCTAGTCTCGCCGGGCGGTGGCCCCGCGCCGTCCCGGAGCGCGGCCGCGAACCGCGCGCGGAGACGCCGGCCGCTTCCCGCGATCAAGACGCCTCATGAGCGCGCCCTCGACGGAAACGGCATGCGGAACGTAAGCGCATGACGGAAGGCGGGGATAAATTTTTCGCGCATTCCCGGTTCCTGCTGCGCGACAAGGAGAAAGCGCGCATGCCGAAAAGTGATTTCCCCGCGGCACTCGCGCTGCGAGTTCTGTGACCCTTCGCGTGGCCGGAATGCCGCGCTGCACTCTATTCCAGCGAATCCCGGCTGCGAGCTTTTCCGATAGCGGCTTCACGCCTAGGCTCGCCGGAAAACCGGATCGAAACATGCAAGGAAACGCCATGCCGAAATTCACGCTTCGCGCATTCTGCACGAGCCTCTTCGTGCTTGCCTGCCTACCCGCGCAGGCGCAGCTCAGCGCCTTGCCGCCGGAGGTCGCTGAGAAAGTCCGCGCGCTGGGCCCGGTGATCGATCCTCCGAAGACCGCGCCGATCTTCGCTCCGTTCCAGCAGAAGGAGCCCTATGAAGACGTCGCGGTGAAGCGCGACATCGCCTACGGGCCGGACGACCGCAACAAGCTCGACGTCTTCACGCCCGCCAAGGCCGATGCGTCGCCGCGCCCCGTGCTGATTTTCGTGCATGGCGGCGCCTATATCGCCGGCAACAAGCGGACCGGCACCTCGCCGTTCTACGACAACATCATGCTGGCCGCGGTGAAGAACGGCTTCGTCGGCGTGAACATCACCTATCGTATTGCGCCCGCGCATCCGTTTCCGGCCGCGACCGAGGACCTCTCGAAAGCCGTGCAGTGGGTGCTCGCCAACATCGCCGCAAGCGGCGGCGATCCCGCGCGCGTCTTTCTCTGGGGGCAATCGGCCGGCGCCGCGCATGCCGGAAACTACATCGCCCATACCCAGTTTCACGGTCCGAAGGGAAGCGGCCTCAAGGGCGCGATCCTGATGTCGGGCATATTCGACCAGACGGTTTTTCCGACCGCGCCGAACGTCGTCGCCTATTTCGGCGAGGATCGCAGCAAGTATGAGGAGCGCTCCTCGCTGAAGGGCATCGTCGCGTCGAAGCTGCCGCTGCTCGTGATCGACGCCGAGATCGACCCGCCGCCGTTCATCGCGCAGTCGAAACTTCTGAACGACGCGCTATGCGCGGCCGGGCGCTGCCCGGTGCGCATCACGCTGCCGGGGCACAGCCACATGTCCGAGGTCTATTCGATCAATACAGCCGACAGGCAGGTGATCGATGCGGTCGCGGCGTTTGCGAAACAGCAATAGCGAAGGACAAGGCGGTCGCGGCTTCGTGGCTCGAGACGCATCGCGGCGCGATGCGTCTTGCCATGATCTACTTCGTCATCACTTCGCGGAAACGCGCGACCGGCGCCGGGTTGCGGATCATGGTGAGCGGCATCGAGAAGTGGCCACGATCCCAGACGAAGCGGTTTTCGTCGGGCACGCCCCATGAATCGATCAGGCTCAGCCCGCTCGCATAAGGCGTGATGCGGTCGCGCTTGCCGAGCACGGTGACGATGCGCTCGGGCTTCACGGCGGGCAACCGCGCGGGATCGAGCAGCCCGAGCCCGGCTTCGATCCGCTCGCGGCTCCAGCCGCGCTGCTCGGCGTTCAGATCGACGCCGAGAAGATTGGCCATGTCGCCGTGAAAGGTCGCATCGGTCATGCGGCCGGAATGGGTAATCAGGAACAGCCCTTCCGGGCGCAGGCGCTCGTCGCGCTCGCCGATTTTTTCCGCCGCGAACTGCGCAACCAGCGCGCCGAGGCTGGTGCCGCCGAAAGCGAGCGGCGCGTCGGAATTGCGGCGACACCAGTTTGCGATCACCGCCCATTCCTGCGCTGCGCCCGTGAAGGCGTCGAACAGGCCGCCGGGAATGCGCGCCATCATCGCCTGCCCGCCGAAACTGCCCAAGGGGCGGCGGCGGCCATGCCACGGCGCGACCGGGCGGATCACGCGGAAGCCTTCCGCGCGCAGCGTACGCGCTTCGTCGATCAGCCCGCGCCACTGATCGTATTCGATGCAGATGCCGTGGCCGAAGATGATCGTCGGCGGATTGGCGACCCCGCGCGGCTCCAGCACGCGGGCGTAAACGGTGTCGCCGAGCAGCGCCGACGGACTCTGGAAGCGCAGCCAGTAATCGACGCCGGCGGCGCGCTCGACCGGCTTCGAGATTTCGATTTCGGTGTTGCCGGAAGCGATGCCCTCGAGCGACAGGCGCTCGAAGCGGCTGCCGTAGATCGCCGCGATCTCCTCGGGGCTTTGGGTCTGCGATTTCAGCCGCGGCGGATCGTTGCGCAGCATGAAGCCGAAATGCCGCCGCGCGAGATTATAAGTGTGGCTCGCGGCATAGCGCGCGGCTTCGATCTCGCGCAGCGCTTCCGGCGCCGAGGCGTCGGCGCCGAAAAACGCCTGCTGCCACGCGGCTTCCGTGCGCTGCGCAAGCGCGCGCGCGGCCGCGGTCTGGATGAGCGCTTCCGCGAGCTTCTTTTCGTTCGCGCTTTTGCGCGGCAGTTGCGCCGCCTCGAAGAAGTGTTCGACCGAAGTGCCGGCCTGCTCAGCCGCGGCCCACAGCAGCGAGGACGGCACGAACAGCCGCCGCAGCGCCCAGGAACTGACCGGATCGAACCACGCCCAGCCGAAGGCGTACCCCTTCAAGGTTCGTCCCCAGTTGCGCGGGGGCCTGGCTTTGTATTGCATGGCGGGAGGCTGTCCGGTCACGAGCGAAAAGAACCGCGCGGCTTCGAGGAAACGTTCCATAGCGGATGACAGGTCCGCCGTCTCGCAGGGATTGGGGGCAGAATTATGTGGTCGGAAGTCACGCTGCCGCTATGGGTCGTCATCATCGCGGGGCTGCTGGCGGCGCTCGCATTCCTCGACCGGCTCCTGATCCCGAGCGTGCGCTGGGCGCTGCGGCGCCGGGCCAACCGGGCGATCGGGGAGCTGAACACCCGGCTGCGGCTCCAGATCAAGCCCTTCAAGCTCACCAAGCGGCAGGTGCTCATGGACCGGCTGGTCTACGACCCCGAGGTGCTGCACGCGGTCGACGAATATGCGCGCGAGCAGAAGATCCCGCGCGAAGTGCTCATGGAAAAAGTGAAGCGCTATGCCGGCGAGATCGTGCCCTCGTTCTCGGCCTATGCCTATTTCCGGATCGGGACGCGGCTCGCGAAGCGGATTTCGGAAATGCTCTATCGCGTGCGTATCGGCATCCGCAACGAAGAGGCCTTCGCCAAGGTCGATCCGGACTCCTCGGTGGTCTTCGTCATCAATCACCGTTCCAACATGGACTACGTGCTCGTGACCTATGTCGCGGCGCAGTCTTCCGCGCTTTCTTATGCCGTCGGCGAATGGGCGCAGGTCTGGGGCCTGCGCAATCTCATCCGCTCCATGGGCGCCTATTTCATCCGCCGCGACTCGCGCGACGCGCTCTACCGCAAGGTGCTTTCGCGCTACGTGCACATGGCGACCGCTTCCGGCGTGGTGCAGGCGATCTTTCCCGAAGGCGGCCTCTCCCGCGACGGCAAGCTGCGGCCGCCGAAATTCGGCCTGCTCAGCTACATGGTCGCCGCCTTCGATCCGAAGGGGCCGAAGGACGTCGTGTTCGTGCCGGTCGGCGTGAACTACGACCGCGTGCTCGAGGACCGCATGCTGACGGGCGCGGCCAGCACCGAGCCCGGCAAGAAGCCGGTCTTCGGCTTCAACCTGTTCGTGCTCCTGAAGCACTTCTTCCGCAGCATCGGGCTTGCGCTGCGCGGCAACTGGTATCGCTTCGGCTATACCTGCGTCAGTTTCGGCGAGCCGATCTCGCTCAAGCAATATGTCTCCGAGCACAGGATCGATTTCCGCGACCTGCCGGAAAAGGAGCGCTTCGAGGCCGTCGAGCGGCTCGGCTCGACGCTGATGGATGCGGTCGGCAAGGTGGTGCCGGCGCTGCCGGTATCGCTGGTGGCGACCGCGCTCCTCGACGCGCATCCGGCGCCGCTTTCGCTGTTCGAGATCAAGAGCCGCGTGTCGCGGGTCATCGAGACGCTGGAAGCGTCGAAAGCCTATGTGCACATTCCGCGCTCGGATCGCGACTACGCCATCGAAGTCGGATTGCGGATGCTCAAGCTCCGCCGCATCGTGCACGAGAACGACGGCATCTATTCCGCCAATCCCGCCGATCTGCACATGCTGCGCTATTACGCGAACGCGATCGCGCATCTGCTGGCGGGGAGTGCTGCTTCGAACGCGCCCCTGCCCCACGCCGCCCTGCCGGCGGCGGCCGCCTCCTGACATTATAAACAGGCGATAGATACGCGAATTCGCGCATACGCAGGGCGCAAAATACCCATGCGAAAAAGCGCTTGCCTTCTCGTTATATCCAGCTATACATAACGCATAACTCGATGGCGGGACCGGCTCTCTTCATCGAGTACTTACCCGGAGTGTCGCTTGGCGCGTGTCGTTGGCGGCTCCGGGTTATTTCCCGTTTCCCCCGTGCGAATCCCGGGACCAGTGCGACCAAATTGCGCGCCTGATCTGCGCTTTCCGCGCATGGACTCGTTATATCTAAAAATATATCACGATACCATACCGGGCATTCGGGCTGGATGCCGGTGCGTGCGGCGTTGCCGTGCACGGAAAGACAAAACTTCGAAAAAAGCAGGACTTCACCTGCAAGCGGGGGCTCAATGCGTTACACCTTAATCGCCGTGCTGCTGTCGACGACCGCCATCGCGAGCGCGCAGACCGCCGCGGCACAAGGCCAGGTCTTCGATCTCGGCACCATCACCATCAGCGCGGGCGACCCCGACAGCACGGTTTCACCCACCGGCGTCGCGATCTCGAACGAGCAGATCTATATCCGCAACGCGACCTCGCTGGATGCGGCGCTCGCCAATCTTCCGGGCGTCAACGCGACCATGGACAGCAACGGCCGCCGCAACGAGCGCGACATCTTCGTGCGCGGCTTCGGGCGCTGGCAGGTGCCGCTGACCATCGACGGCGTGCGCATCTACCTCCCCGCCGACAACCGGCTCGACTTCAACCGCTTCCCGACCGCGGACCTCTCCGAAATCCAGATCGAGAAGGGCTACGCCTCGGTGCTGAACGGCCCCGGCGGCATGGGCGGCTGGATCAACCTCGTCACCCGCAAGCCGGTGAAGCCGCTCGAAGGCGAATTCATCGCGGGATTCAACGTCGACAACCGCGGCAGCTTCAACGGCTGGCAGAGCTACGGCCGCATCGGCACCTTGCAGGAGCGCTTCTACCTGCAGGCGAGCTTCACCAGCAACGACCAGGATTTCTGGACGCTCTCGCGCAAGTACCGGCCCACGCCCACCAGCCTCGAGGACGGCAACCGGCGCATCAACTCGGATTCCGGAGACTGGCGGCTCAACCTGAAAGCCGGCTTCACTCCGAACGAGACCGACGAATACGTCTTCAATTACGTCCGCCAGGAAGGCTTCAAGGGCGGGCCGCTGCACGTGCGCACCAACCCGCCGGTACCGCCGAACGGATTCTGGCGCTGGCCGCAATGGGACGTCCAGAACATCAGCTTCCTGTCGAACACCCGGATCGGCGAAGTCTCCTATGTGAAGACCAAGTTCTACTACAACACCTTCGACAACCTGCTGTCGGCCTTCGACAACATCAACTACACGACGCAGAGCAACGCCGGGCGCTTCAACAGCTACTATAACGACAACGCCTATGGCGCGAGCGTCGAGGGCGGCACGCAGATCATCCCGCGCAACCTGCTGAAGGTCGCGGCGCACATCCGCTTCGACACGCACAAGGAATACAACGACAACCAGCCGACCAACCCGGGCGCGAGGAATATCGAGCCGGTGCAGGTGCAGCAGGAGCGCACCTGGTCGATCGCGGCGGAGAACACCTTCAACGTCAACAGCAACGTCGACTGGATCGTGGGCGTCAGCTACGACGAGAACAAGCTGACCCGCGTCGAAGAATACAATTCCATCGTGGGCCTGTTCAGCTATCCCACCGGCGGCAGCGACGCCTTCAACTGGCAATCCATGCTGGTGTGGCGCTACACGCCGGCCGGACAGCTTCATGCCAGCATTTCCTCGCGCTCGCGCTTCCCGACGCTGTTCGAGCGCTTCAGCACGCGCTTCGGATCGGCGCTGCCGAACCCGGACCTCGGGCCGGAAAAGGCGATCAACTACGAGCTCGGCTGGAAATATCGCTTCAACCCCGAAACCCGGGTCGAGGCGGCGGTCTTCTACAGCGACGTGAAGGATTTCATCCAGTCGGTGCAACTGCCGACGCCGCCGAACCCGGCGAACACGACGCAGTTCCAGAACGTCGGCGACGGCCATTTCTACGGCTTCGAAATCTCCGGCCAGACGCGGCTGAACAGCCAGCTCACGCTGGGCGGCAACTACACCTTCATCCGCCGCGAGATCACCGATGTCGTAAACACCGCCTTCCGCCCGACCGGCGTGCCCACGCACAAGGCCTACGTCTATGTGAACTGGCAGGTGCTGCCGCAGCTCGAGATCATCCCGAGCCTCGAGATGGCGAGCGCACGCTGGACCGACGTGGTGCAGCAGCCCGCGGGCCCGGTCGGCATCTACAACCTGACCGGCTCCTATACGATGGCGAACCTCACGGCGCGGTACCGCATCACGCAGAACCTCGACATCACCGCGGGCGTGCGCAACCTGCTCGACAAGCATTACGAGCTTGCGGACGGGCTGCCGGAGCCGGGACGGACCTTCTTCGCGAAGGCGCGGGCGACCTTCTAGCCCGCGCTACTTGGAACGGCGCGCTGGAGCATTGCGCATGAGCAGATCCAGCGCGTCGCGGCTGCTTGCGGTCGCGCTTGCGGTCTTGGTTTCGATCTGGCGGTAGAGCTTCACGATCTCGCGGCCGGTATCGGTGAGCTGCGCGCCGCCGCCGTGGTCGCCGCCGGTTTCCGTCGAGATGACCGGCTCGCGGAAGGTGTTGTTGAAAGCATCCACCAGCAGCCACGCCTTGCGGTACGACATGCCCATGCGCCGCGCGCCCGCGGAGATCGAGCCGGTTTCGGCGATCGCCTCCAAGAGCGCGACCTTGCCGGGGCCGACCCGCACGCCCGATTTCAGGTCGATGCGTATCGAGATGGTGTTTTCGCCTCTCGCCATGGGATTCCGCCTGCCTGACTTCAACGCAACATTGTAACCTTACACGCCCTCGCCAAGCCAGCGCGCGGCGCCCTGCCCGGCGGCAACCCCGGTCGCGAAGGATGCCTGCAAAAGATAGCCGCCGGTGGGCGCTTCCCAATCGAGCATTTCGCCAGCCGCGAACACGCCGGGAAGTTTCCTGAGCATGTAATTTCCGTCGAGTTCGCGCGGCACGATGCCGCCCGCGGTCGAGATCGCGTTTTCGATGGGCGCGATGCCGGTCAGCGTCAGCGGCAGGCGGTTGACGAGGGCGGCGAGCGCCGCGGCCGGAAGCTCCGCGAGCCGCGCGCCGTTCGCGGCCGCCCATTCCTGCAACAGCGCGATCGCGGCGGGCGAAAGATTAATCGCCTTGCGCAGGAAATTCGAGAACGACTGCTTGCCGCGCGGCGCGGAAAGCCTTTCGGCCATCTGCGGCTCGGGAAGATCGGGCCGCAGGGCGACATGGAGGACGGCATTGCCGTTCGCCAGAATTTCCTCGCGCAATTTTCCCGACAGCGCATAGACCGCACCGCCCTCGAGGCCGTAGCGCGCGATCACCGCCTCGCCGCGCACCGTGGCATCGCCGCAGGAGAGCGCGATGCGCTTCAAGGGCGTGCCCGCGAAACGCGCGCGGAAGGTTTCCGACCAGCGGGTTTCGAAGCCGCAATTGGCGGGCCGCAGGGGCGAAAGCGCGATGCCGGCCGCGGCGAGAATGTTCGTCCAGGAGCCATCGGAGCCGAGCCGCGGCCAGCTCGCGCCGCCGAGCGCAAGCACGCTTGCGTCCGCGGTCACGCTCGCCCTTCCCTTCGGGGTGTCGAAGGCAAGCGCGCCGTCCGCGCTCCAGCCGAGCCAGCGGTGGCGGAACGCAAACGTCACGCCCATCGCGTCGAGCCGCCGCAGCCACGCGCGCAGCAAAGGCGACGCCTTGAACGCCTCGGGGAAAATGCGGCCGCTCGATCCCTCGAAGGTGTTCTGGCCGAGCGCCTCGCTCCATGCGCGCAGCGCCGCGGGCGGAAAATTTTCGATTGCCGGGCGCAACACGGCGGCGCGCGCGCCGTAGCGGCGCAGGAAATCCTCGAACGGCTCGCCGTGGGTGAGGTTGAGGCCGCCGCGCCCCGCGAGCAGAAACTTCCGTCCCGCGGAGGGCATGCGCTCATAGACGGTCACGCGGAATCCGGCTTTCGCGATTTCCTCGGCGGCGATCAGGCCGGCGGGACCGGCGCCGATCACGGCGGCTTCGCGCGCCACTTTGCTCGTATCCATGGCCCGGCTTTAGGGCACGGCGCTGAAAAGCGAAATACCCTCGCTCAGTTTCCGGCGCAGCTTGCGCGCGCGCTTCAGGAAATATTCGCGCCGCATCGCCTCGTTCCGGCTCTCGAAATACTCGACATAAAGCAGCCGCCAGGCGCGGCCGCGCGTGGAGCGCGCGCCCTTGCCGGCATTGTGGCGGGCGAGGCGCCGGGCGATGTCGTTGGTCCAGCCTACATAAGTGCGCACGCCATGCCGGTCCGCGCAGCCGAGCACATAGACGAAGGATCGCGAGGCGCTTTTCGTCAACGGAACCGCTTGGCGAAACTCTTGATAATTTCGCGCAACTCCGGCTCCTGCACCTGCATTGCCGCTTCCTCGGGCGTGAACCATTGCGTCTCGCGCTGGCCCTGCTCGGGCCAGTGCGGCAACTGCTGCTCGACCTCGAGCGCGAAGGTATCCACCGTGCAGTTCAGGATCGAGCCGTCGCCGCGCTTCTTGTCGTAGCGATAGGTGCCGATCGGCCGCTCGCCGATCTTGCCGACGAGGCCCGCCTCCTCCATCGCCTCGAGGGCCGCGAGGTTGTGCGGCTCGACGCCGAGGATGGGCCAGCCCTTGGGGATGATCCAGCGCCGCGTCTCGCGCGAGGTGACGAGCATGATCTCGACGGCACCCTTCCGGGTCCGCCGGTAAGGAAGGGCGGCGTATTGCTGGGGGTTTTCCGATTTCCGGCTCATGAGAACAGGCCGCTCGCCAGATAGAACAGCGAGGCGATGACGGCGGCCGCGGGCAGCGTGATGACCCAGGCCACGACGATGTTGCTGGCCACGTTCCAGCGCACGGCGGACACCTTCCGCGCCGCGCCGACGCCGATGATGGCGCCGGTGATGGTGTGGGTGGTCGAAACCGGAATGCCCATCCAGGTCGCGGCAAACAGCGTGATCGCGCCGCCGGTCTCCGCGCAGCAGCCCTGCATCGGCGTGAGCCGCGTGATCTTCGAGCCCATCGTATGCACGATGCGCCAGCCGCCCATCAGCGTGCCCAGCCCCATGAAGAACTGGCAACTGATGACGACCCAGAACGGCACGTAAAACTCGCTGCCGAGATGCCCGGTCGAGAACAAAAGCACGGCGATGATGCCCATGGTCTTCTGGGCGTCGTTGCCGCCGTGGCCCAGCGAATAGAGCGACGCCGAGATGAATTGCAGGCCGCGGAACGTGCTGTCCACGGAGCGCGGATTCGCGCGCACGAAAAGCCACGACACCAGCAGCACGAGCATCAGGGCGAGGAAGAAGCCGGTCATCGGCGACAGCACGATCGCGGCGGTGGTCTTGAGCAACCCGTACCAGACGATGGAGGCGCTGCCGGCCTTGGTCACGGCGGCGCCGAGCAGGCCGCCGATCAGCGCGTGCGAACTGCTCGACGGAATCCCGGCCCACCACGTAATCACGTTCCAGCTGATCGCGCCCATCAGCGCGCCGAAGATCACGCGCGCATCGACGATGCCGGCGGAGACGATGCCGGTGCCGATGGTGTTCGCGACGTGCAGGCCGAAGAACAGGAACGCGATGAAATTGAAGAAGGCCGCCCACATCACCGCGTATTTCGGGCGCAGCACGCGGGTCGAAACGATGGTCGCGATCGAATTCGCGGCATCGTGCAGCCCGTTCAGGAAATCGAACAGGAGCGCAATCGCGATCAGTGCGATCAGGATTTGCAGGCTGATGGATGCGTCCATTGCGGTACGCCGTGCTTACAGGTGATCGGTTACGAGCGCGCTGATTTCGTTCGCGACGTCTTCGAAACGGTCCACCACCTTTTCCAGATGATCGTAAATTTCGCCGCCGATGATGAAGTTCATCGCGTTGCCGTTGCGGTTCGCGAGGAACAGCGCCTTGCGCCCGGCTTCGTGCAAATGGTCGGACTGCTCCTCGATCTCGATGATCTGCTCGGTGATCCGGTGCAGCGCGGCGCTGTTCTTCCCGATATTGGCGAGCAGCGGCATCGCCTGCTGCACGAGCCTTGCCGCGACCGGCGCCATCGCCGCCATCTCCCGCATCTGCGGATCGAAATTCCTGACCTCGTAGAGCGCGATGAGCTTCGCGGTCTTGTTCATCTGGTCGATGGAATCGTCCATCGAGCCGACGAGGTCCTGGATGTCGGTGCGGTCGAACGGGGTGATGAAGGTGCGACGCACCGCGGTCAGCACCTGCCGCGTGATCTCGTCGGCTTCGGCTTCGCGGTCGAAGATCACCTTGCAGTAATGCTCGATCCTGTCGCCGCCCTGAAACAGCCCCTCGAGCGCTTCGGCGCCGGCAAGGACAACATCGGCGTGACGGGAAAAGAACTCGAAAAAGCGCTCTTCCTTCGGCATCAGTGCCTGAAACCAGCCGAGCATTGTCTTTCCGCCTTGCAGAGAATCGGTTGCAGCATTTTACCGGATTGCGACGGCGCGCGAGAAACCGCGCCCCGGAACTCCCGGCGCAGCCGGTCAGGCCCGGAAGCGGAATTCCGAGAGGTCCAGATGCGGCTCGCCGAGGGCCATCTGCGCCACGGCCTCGCCGATCGCCGCCGAATGCTTGAAGCCGTGGCCGGAGCAAGGCGACGCGACGATTACGCGCGCATGCGCCGGGTGCCGGTCGATCACGAACCGGCTGTCGGGCACGCTCGTATAAAGACAGACGTCGGAGCGGACGCATTCGGGCGACAGGCCGGGGAAATAAGGACCGACATACTCTTCGTAGAGCGCGGACTGCTCGGCCGCCGAAACGCTCCGCGCCATGTGCTCCGGGTCGGCCGCCGTGTCGTACTGCTCGGTGGAGATTTTCACGCCCTGCTCCGGTCCCTCGAGCGCGGGGAAGCCGTAGGAAATCTGCTCGCCCGGCACCTGCCAGACGAAGGCGGGAAAGCGGGCCGGCTGAAAATCCTCGAACCGCGCGCCGTCCCTGACGCGAAACCAGCACACGATCTGCCGGGTGATCTTCAGCCCCGGCATGTGCTTCACGTCCATCAAATCCGGGAGCCACGGCCCCGCGGCGACGATCACGTTCGCTGCCGTATATTCGCCCGCCGCCGTCTTCACGCGAACGCCGCCCGCGGTTTCCTCGAACGACAGCGCCCGCTCGTTCAGGCGAACCTGCGCGCCGGATTGCCGCGCGAGCCGCAACTGCACTTCGACGCAACGTTCCGGCCACAGGAAGCCACCCACGCGGTCGTAATAGACCGCGTCGTCGTCTTTTACGTTGAAGGCCGGGCAGCGCTTGCGAAATTCGCGGCCGTCGAGAATTTCGTATGCGATGCCGGCGGCCTTGGCGGCCGCGATGGTGACTTCCAGAAACTCCGCGTTGCCCGCCTTCGCCGCGCGGCGGGTCTTTCCGGCAATCGAGGCGAAGCCGTTTTGCGTGAGCAGCGCGGCGCCGGACTCCCGCTCGATCTCGCGCCACAGGAGATTGGAGCGCAACGCGAGCGGCGTGTATTCGAGGCCCTCGCCGCAGGCGACGCGCGTGATCCGGCTTTCGCCGTGGGTCGAGCCCAGGCGATGCGGCGGCGCGTAGCGGTCGCAGCCGAGGACCTTCGCGCCGCGCTTCGCCAGTTGATACAGCGCGGCCGAACCCATCGCGCCGAGGCCGATGACGATGACGTCGAAATCCGGGTCCAACGAAAATTCCCTGAGGTTTCGCCACGGCACGAGCGCGGCGCGGCTGCCGCAAGCTCTACCAGAAAATTCCGCCGCGCAAACGGAGAGACGCCGCCGCGGCGGCGGCGCGGAAATCAGACCGCGTGCGAATGGCGGGTCTGCCGTTCCTCCAGATAGCGGTCGAATATGCTCGCGACGATCCGGGCGAAGGGCCTGCCCCGATCCGTCACCTCGATCCGCCGCCCGAGCCGGCGGACCAGTCCCTGCGTCGCCAGCAGATCCACTTTGGCAAGCTCGCGCGAGAAGATCGTCGGCAGGCGGTGCTTCAGGACGAGCTTGTCGATGTCCACGCGGAAGCTGCACATGATGCGCTCGATGATCTCGGCGCGGAGCAGGTCCTCCCGGCTCAGCACGGCGCCGCGTATGGTCGCGAGCTTGCCGTAGCGAATTTCCGCGGAGTACGCCGCGGCGGCCGGATGATTCTGCGCGTAGCCTTGCGGCAGGCGGCTGATCGCGGAAGCGCCGAGCCCGATCAGCGCGGGGCTGTCGTCGTCGGTGTAGCCCTGAAAATTCCGGTGCAGCGTGCCGCGCCCGGCCGCGCTCGCAAGATTATCGCCGGGCAACACATAATGATCGATGCCGACCGGCACGTATCCGAGTTCGAGCCATGCCTGCGCCGCCGTCAGCGCCTGCCGGTAGCGCTCCTCCGCGTCCGGCAGGGTGCGGACGTCGATCAGGGTCTGCTGCTTCTTGAACCACGGAACATGCGCGTAGCCGAACACCGCGACGCGCTGCGGCCGAAAGCGCGCGGCCAGGGTCGCGCTGAAGCGGATGTCCTCGACGGTCTGCTTCGGCAGGCCGTACATCAGGTCGATGCCGATATTGCCGATGCCGTTCCTTTCGAGCACCTTCACCGCGGCCTCGACAAGCTCGAACGGCTGCACGCGGCCGATTGCCTGCTGCACTTCGGCGGAAAATTCCTGCACGCCGAGATTTGCGCGATTGATGCCGATTGCGGCCAGCGTCTCGACGAGGCCGCCATCGAGCCGCCGCGGATCGAGTTCGATCGCGTGTTCGTTCAGCGTGGAGAGATCGAAGCTGCGCGCGAGTGCGCGGAAAATCTGTTGCAGCCCATCGACGCCGACGATGGACGGGGTTCCGCCGCCCCAGTGAATCCGCCGGACCTTCCTGCTGCCGGAAAGCCGCGCGAGCAGCGAGATTTCGGTAATCAGGTCGCGGACGTAATGCTCGACGGGCTCCATGCGCCGCGTCGCATGCGTATTGCATCCGCAATAATGACAGAGCTCCCGGCAGAACGGCACATGCAGATAGAGCGACAGCCCTGCCTGCGACGGGATCGCCGCAAGCCAGCCTGCATAAACTTCAGGGGTAACCGTGGCCGCGAAGTTCGGCGCGGTCGGATAGGATGTGTAACGCGGTACCGCCCGCTCAGCGAACGGATCGCCGGGCTGCGCCGGTCCCGCGGCCGGCGCATCACGCGGCAGATCGGTGTCCGGCTTCACCATCGGCTCCGCGGCGTGCCGTCAGATCCACGCCGGCAAAGGCTCGAGCGCCAGATTGTCCTTGACCGACCTGACGCCGGGGGTGCCCTCGATCGCGATGCGGACGGCGCTGCGTTCGGCTTCCGAGCGCACCAGTCCCCACAGGTGGACCACGCCGCCGCTTACGGTGACGTTCAGCATGGTCACGTTGGTCCAGCGCTCGGCTTCCAGCCGGTTCTGGATGTTGCGGCGGACTTCCTCGTCGCTGAGCATCTGCCGCTCGTCCTGCGGCGCCGTCGCAATCGCCTGCACCAGATTGGCGCGCGTGACGATGCCGACCAGCTTTCCGGCCTCGATCACCGGGACGCGCTTGATGTTGCGGCTCTCGAACAGGTTGGCGATCTCGGACAGCGGCGTATCCGGCACGACGGCAACGATATCGCGCGTCATGAGGTCCTTCACCTGCGTCGCGTGCGAGCGGGCATATTGCTGCGCGAGCTCGATGTTACCGGCGAAGAAGGAAAGCCACGAGCGCCGCGGCGCCTCCGTGCCGATTTCGGCACGGCGGATCAGGTCGCCCTCGCTGACGATGCCGATGACGTTGCCGGCATCGTCGACGATGGGAAGCGCGCTGATATGGTTTTCGGTGAGGATTTTCGCGACGTCGCGGACGGTCATATCCGCCTTTCCGGTTTTCACCGGGGAGACCATTACGTGCCGGGCTCTCATGGCTGCCTCCGTCAGGAGTTGAGGTTGCGAAGTGCTGCGCGATTCTTCAGCCGGACCTTGCGCGAGCTCGGCAATTCGATGACCGCCTTGCGCTCGAAGCTGGAGAACGTCCGCGAGATCGTCTCGATGGTAAGACCGAGGTAATCGGCAATATCCTGCCGCGACATCGGCAGATCGAATTCGTTGCGGTTGACGGAGCGATCCGCCATTTCGACGAGGAAGGACGCGACGCGCTCCTGCGCGCTCGAGCGGCCGAGCAGAACCATCTGATCGTGGACGTGATCGAGCTCGCGCGCTGTCATCTCCCACAGCTCGCGGGCAACCGTCGCATCGGTTTGCGCGAGCGCCGCCAGCGTCGAGCGCTTCATCGCGATCACCACGGTGTCGGCCATGGCTTCGGCGGAGAAGCGGTGATTTCCGCCCGAGCCCAGGCCGAAAATATCGCCCGGCAGATAGAACGCGCCGATCTGCCGGCGGCCGTCGTCGAGAAGCTTGTAGGTGCGGACCGAGCCGCTCTGGATTCTGTAGACGTACTCGGCCTCCTCGCCCTGCCCGTAGATTTCCTCGTTGCGGGCGTAGTTGAGCTTCAAGCCCATGAGCTCGAGCGAGTTCCGGAAACCCTGCTCCCGGAGGACGCCGTTCGCGGTCTTCGGGACGCTGCGCGGCACGGCGTAAGCCGACGCCGGATGGGAGACTTGCGTGGCCTGAGCGAGCATGGGTTTCTCCTGCGGTACAGGTGAAACGGTTAGCTGGCGCCGCGGCCGCGGACCATTCCGGCCGATGCCCTAAGGACTATTCCGTAGGCGTGATTTGCATAAGAATTTCAGGCTATTATCGAGCCATGAAGGTGCCCGAGGCTATAAAAAACGGTGCAAGGCGGCTGTGGTCGCTGGACCTGACGATGCAGAGCCCGTGGTCGCGCTATGCCGCGGTGATTCCGGTCGTCGCCGCCGCGCTCGCGGTCCGCGCGAGCCTGCAACCGCTGATCGGCAACGAAGCGCTCTTTCTTCTCTTCGTTCCCGCCGCGCTGGCGGCGGCCATGATCGGCGGCTTCGGGCCGGGCGTCGCGGCGACGCTGCTCAGCTTTGCGGTCGGCTACATCTTCTTTCTCGGACAGAGCGCTCCCGCCGCGCACCTCGTCTCCAACAGCATCGCCTTCGTGGCTTCGGGAATCGCAATCGCGGCCTTCGGCGGCTGGACCCGGACCACGCGGCGGGCGGCGGCGGCGCGCGAAGCGCACCTGAACTCGATTCTCGATACCGTTCCCGACGCGATGATCGTGATCGACAGCAAGGGCATGATCCAGTCCTTCAGCGCCGCCGCCGAGCGCCTGTTCGGATACAGGGCCGCCGAAGTCCGCGGCGGCAATGTCAGCGTGCTGATGCCCACGCCCTATCGCGAGGCGCATGACGGCTATCTGGAAAAATACCTGCGCACCGGCGAGCGCCGGATCATCGGCATCGGCCGCGTCGTCGTGGGCGAGCGCAAGGACGGCTCGACATTCCCCATGGAGCTTGCGGTCGGCGAAATGATCTCCGGCAAGGAGCAATATTTCACCGGCTTCGTCCGCGACCTGACCGAGCGCCAGGAAACCGACGCCCGGCTGCAGGAGTTGCAGGCGGAGCTGGTCCACATCTCGCGCCTGTCGGCCATGGGCGAAATGGCCTCCACGCTCGCGCACGAGCTCAACCAGCCGCTCACCGCCATCGCCAACTACATGAAAGGCTCGAGCCGCATCGTCAGCGAGCTGGAATCGGATCGCGCGCCGATGCTGAAATCCGCGCTGGACAAATCCGCCGAACAGGCGGTGCGCGCCGGGCAGATCATCCGCAGGCTCCGCGATTTCGTCGCCCGCGGCGAGAGCGAGCGCAGCATCGACAGCCTCTCCAAAATCATCGAGGAAGCCAGCGCGCTGGCGCTGGTGGGGGCGAAGGAATCCGGCATCCATGTCCGCATGCGGCTCGACCCCGACGGCGACCTCGCCTTCGTGGACCGGATCCAGATCCAGCAGGTGCTCCTGAATCTCATCCGGAACGCCATCGACGCGATGATGCAGAGCCCGCGCAAGGAGCTCTCGATCCTGAAGCACGCGCCGGTCGACGGGATGGTGGTCATCACCGTCTCCGACACCGGACCGGGCATCGATCCCGACATTCGCGGGCAACTGTTCCAGCCGTTCGTGACCACGAAATCGGACGGCATGGGGGTCGGCCTTTCCATCTCCCGCACCATCATCGACGCGCATGGCGGCAAGCTATGGGTGGACGACAATGCCGATGGCGGCGCGTCCTTCCGCTTCAGCCTGCCGGTCGCGCATGGCAGCAAGAGCAAAGAGTAAAGAGAATGTCCGAGAAGCAGACCGTCCATGTGATCGACGACGACGACGCGGCCCGCGATTCGCTGCAATTCCTGCTGGAGACCGCAGGACTGCAGGCGCGGACCTACGAGACGGCGGCGGCGTTCCTGAAGGAGCTGCCGGCGACGGCCTCGGGTTGCGTCATCACCGACGTGCGGATGCCGGGCATGACCGGGATCGACCTGCTGAAGACCCTGAAGGCGCGGGCCTTTCCGCTGCCCGTCATCGTCATCACCGGGCACGGCGACATTCCGCTCGCCGTCGAGGCCATGCGCGAGGGGGCCTCGGACTTCCTCGAAAAGCCCTATGACGACGAGGCGCTGCTGCAATCGATCTCCCGCGCGGTGGCCTCGTCGAAATCCGCAGCCAATGCGGACGACGAAAAGGCCGACATCCTGCGCCGGGTCGCGGCGCTTTCCGGGCGCGAGGCGGAAGTGATGACGGGCCTGATCGCGGGCAAATCCAACAAGGTCATCGCCATCGACCTCGAAATCAGCCCCCGCACCGTCGAAATCTACCGCGCCAACGTGATGTCCAAAATGGGGGCGGACAGCCTGCCGGCCCTCGTCCGCATGGCGATCGTCGCCGGGGTTCCCGAAAGCCGCTGATCCGGCTTGCGCCAGATCAAGGCGCGTACACCGGGACCGGCGCATCATGAAGGATGCCCCCGGCGTCCGTAAAAAAATCCCGATCCGTCCGCATGGCGCCGCGCAGCACGCGCTCGAAAGGCGTGGTGTTCATCGTCGACGACGATGCGGCGGTGCTGACCTCGCTCCAGTTCGCGCTCGAAATGGAGGGCTACACCGTGCACGCTTTTTCCGACGCCAAGGGCCTGCTCGGGCTGCATCACATCGAGCGCCAGGCCTCGCTCGTGATCGACTACCGGCTGCCCGACACCAACGGGCTCGACCTCGTGCAGCGGCTCCGGGCAAAGGGCGTGACCGCGCCCGCGCTCATCATCACGAGCCATCCCGGCCCGGACCTGAAACGGCGCGCGGCCATGCTCGCGGTGCCGATCCTGGAAAAGCCCCTGCTCGACAATTCCCTGATCGCGGCGATCCGCGAGCAGCACGAAAGCCCTGCCGCGGGCATGATGAAGCCCGCGAAGAAGTGATTGTGGTGCCGCGTCGGTTCCGCGTGGCGCGGATCCGGAACGCGCGGCAAAAATAAAAAAGCCCCGGCTGCCGGGGCTTTTTCTTTTGGCGTTTCTTTCGTGTCTTTTCTTTCGTGCCCCGCCGCAGGACTAGCTGCGGAATTGCCGGGTCTGGCGCTCGGCCCAATACAGCCCGCCCATGAACACAAGAAAGAGAAGCGTGACGAAGACGAGGACGGCAATGGCTTCGAGAGGCATGACGTTTCTCCGTTATCGGGAGAAACATGCTTCAGCCGCGAACGCCGCTCCTTGATCTGCCGCAAAGCGCGCAAGGGCTTGCGGCGCGCTTCCTCTTGTTACTCTTTGTGTGCTGCCGCGCTTATTTCGCCGCCGCGCCGATGCCGGTGATTTTCAGGCCCGCATCCGGCACCTTATACTTGCGGTTGATCCAGATCAGCACCGAGGTCAGGCTTTCCGCGACGACGGAATTCGCCAGCGGGCCGGCGTCGACCCCGTTCAGCCCGGCGTCGCCGGCAAGGCCGATCGCGACTTCCCGCGCATCCTTGTCGTCGCAAGCCACGAGCACGTCGCAGTCGATCTTGTGATCGAGCTCCTTGAGCTTGTGCGCCGAGACGTTCTGGAAGGCGGAAACCACGCGGGTCTGCTCGCCGAGCAGCTTCTGCACGGCGACGACGCACGAATCCGATTCCGGCAACTGCACCTGCGAAACCTTCGGCGGCACCAGCGGCACCGTGACGTCGATCAGGATTTTTCCGGCGAGCACGTCCTTCAGCCCTTCGACCGTCGGCTTCTGCGCGGAAAAGGGAACGGTGAGGACGACGATGTCGGCCGCGCTGACGCCGCTGCGGCTGTCCATGGCCTCGACGTTCTGCTTGCCGGTGAGCGCGTTCAGCGCGTCCGCGGTGGCCTTGGCCTTGCTCACGTCGCGCGAGCCGATAATGACGCGATGACCTTTCACCGCCCAGCGCGCGCCGAGGCCGCTCCCCTCCGCGCCGGTTCCGCCGACGATGCAGATCGTTTTCACTTCCACGCTCACGCTAACCTCCAACTTCCATTACGGCTCTTTCCGCAGAGCCTTTGCGTTTTCCGACGAAGGGATCGAGCACCAGATCCGTCAGCGCTGCCGCGCCGAAGCTCCTGCCGCGGCGCTCGACGGCGACCTCGCCGTAAAGCGTGGTGCGCTGCGCCGGCGTTCTTCCGATCGAGGAGACGAGCCGCTCCATGTTCTCGGGGCTCAATTCCTGACCGTGCTGCGTGCCCGCGGCGCGCGAAATGCTTTCGTTCATCAAGGTGCCGCCGAGATCGTTCGCGCCGCCGTTGAGCAAGCTAGCGGCCCCCTCCGCGCCGACCTTCACCCACGACGCCTGGATGTTTCCGATCAGCGGATTGAAGACGAGCCTTGCGATCGCGTGCAGCAGGCGCACTTCGCGCCAGGTCGGCCCCTGCCGCGCCTGCCCGCGAAGCGACATCGGCGCTTCCATGTGCACGAAGGGCAGCGGCACGAATTCGGTGATGCCGCCGGTCCGCTGCTGCAAGTCGCGCAGCGCAAGCAGATGGCGCGCCCAGCTTATCGGGGCTTCCACATGCCCGAACATGATCGTCGATGTGGTCGGCAGCCCGCAGCGATGCGCGGCTTCGATGACCGCGAGCCACTCGGCGGCGTCGAGCTTGTCAGGGCAGATTATCTGCCGGATGCCGTCGTCGAGAATCTCCGCGGCCGTTCCCGGCAGCGATCCCAGACCCTCGTCGCGAAGCATGCCGAGAAAGCGCGCGACCGGAATTCCGAGCGTGGCCGCGCCCTGCGATATTTCGAGCGGCGAGAAGGCATGGACATGCATCCCCGGCACTTCGTTCTTCACCGCGCGCACCAGATCGATATAGGTCTGGCCGGTGTAATGCGGGTTGATGCCGCCCTGCATGCAGACTTCGGTCGCGCCGCGGCCCCATGCCTCGCGCGCGCGCCGCGCCACTTCGCCGAGCGAAATGTCGTAAGGCTTGCCGCGAAGATGGTCGTGGCTCTTGCCCTTCGAGAACGCGCAGAAGCTGCAGCGGTAGAGGCAGACGTTGGTGTAGTTGATGTTCCGGTTGACGACGTAGCGGACCATGTCGCCGCTCACGCGACGGCGCAGCTCGTCGGCCGCGGAAACGATCTCGGCGACGCCGGTATCCCGCGCGCCGAACAGCTTCACGATCTCCGCGTGGGCAAGCCGTTCTCCGGCCTGCGCGCGGTCGAGCAACTTGTCGTAGCTGCCCGGCGCTCCGCCGCTCACCGACGGCGACGGGATCGGTTCCAGCGAGCCGGGCGACCACGCCTCTTCGCGCGCGAAGCCTTCGCTGTCCGACAATTGCACCAGCTTCGAGAAGGGCTCCGCATCGAACCATTCGCGTTCGAGCGCGAAACGCGGATAGGCGGCAAGCCGCGGCACGAGCGAGAAGCCGGCCTGCTCCGTCATCGCGCGCAGCTTCGGGATCGCGGGCCACGCGGCTTCGGGATTTACGTGATCCACCGTTACCGGGGAGATGCCGCCCCAGTCGTTGATGCCGGCATCGAGCAGGCGCGGATAGTCGGCGTAGCTCAGGTTCGGCGGCACCTGGATGTTCATTTCGGCGCCGAAGACGAGGCGCGTGACGGCCGCGGTCCACAACAGATCGTCGAAGCTCGGCTCCTCCGACAGCGCGAGACGGGTGCCGGGCTTGGCGCGGAAATTCTGGACGATGATTTCCTGGATGTGGCCGTATTGCGCGTGCAGATCGCGCAGCGCGAGCAGCGATTGCACGCGCTCCAGCCGGGTTTCGCCGATGCCGATGAGAATGCCGCTGGTGAACGGCACCTTCTGCCGCCCGGCCGCGGCGATCATCTCGACACGAACCGCGGGGTCCTTGTCGGGCGAACCGAAATGCGCGCCGCCGCGCTCGCACAGCCGCGGCGAAATCGTCTCCAGCATGATGCCTTGCGATACGCTGACGCGCCGCAGCCGCGCGATCTCTTCTTCCTCCATCACGCCGGCGTTGACGTGAGGCAACAGCGTCGTGTTGCGCAGGACCAGTTCGCACACCGCCTCGAGATAGGCGTGGGTCGAGGCGTATCCCAAGGCGTCGAGCGCCTCGCGGGCCGCCGCATAGCGAAGCTCGGGCTTGTCGCCGAGCGTGAAGAGCGCTTCGGTGCAGCCCGCCGCCTCGCCCCTGCGCGCGATCTCCAGCACTTCATCGGGAGAGAGGTAGGCGCGCTTCAGCCGCTTCGGCGTTTTCGCGAAGGTGCAGTAGCCGCAGGTATCGCGGCACAACTGCGTGAGCGGTATGAACACTTTGCGGGAATAGGAAATATTGGTGCCGTGGCCCTCGACCCGGAGCCGCGCCGCGCGCGCAAGCAGCGCCGCCAGCGGAAGGCTCTCGAATTTCGCCAGCAATTGCTCCGGCGTACAGGCTTCGAATTCCACGCTCATACCATCAATTCCTGCCGGGCATTCCGCTCATGTCGGGCCGCGCGACACGCGCCGCATTGCTGCCCTGCGGCGGCCGCAGGACTCACTCGACACGATCGCTCGGTCCCGTCGCCACGTCCGCGACATTGCGCATCGAATAGATCTCTCCAAGGCCGGCGTAATTGGGGCCGCCGATCCGGCACAACGGGCGGAGCTGCCGCGTGTCGATCTTGTTGTTCTCGCACAAGCCGTCGCGAACGTGAAACATCAATACTTCGCCGACCAGGAATTTCGAGCCGGTCTCGCCGAATGCGATGTCGTGCCGCAGCGCGCATTCCATACTGATCGGGGCCGCCGCAAGCCGCGGGACCGGGACGCGATCGCTCGGCGCGGTTTCCAGATCGAGCAGCGTGGTTTCGCTGACGTCGTAGGGATGCGCGACCGCGCTGAGGTGAACCTTTTCGACCATGGTTTCGTCGCCGATGTTCACCACGAAACTCTTCCCTTCGAGAATATTCCGGGCGGTGTCCTTCTGCTCGCCGCTGCGAAGCCCGACATTGATCCCGATCATCGGCGGCTTCGACGAGACGAAGGTGAAGCAACTGAACGGAGCCAGATTGACGATTCCGGCAGCCGACAGCGTCGTCACCCAGGCGATCGGGCGCGGCACCACCATTCCCGTCAGCAGCCGGTAAATGTCCTGGGGCGGCATCGGGGCCGGATTGATTTTCATTGCTCGCATACCATGTTGGACGGGGACCGCGACAGGAGGCCGAACTCAGGCCACCGACATCTTTTGCCGATCGGAATTCCCGAAAGGCGGCGCCGGCAGCGCGCCCTGCTTGCTCGAAATGATTCCGGCGCAACGCTCGGTGACGATCTGCATGTGCTTGTAGAAGTTCTTGTCGTGGCCCTGCTTGTGAATGGCGGAGCTGAGCGCGGCGACGACATCGCCGGAGGCGTCCCGGATCGGGCAGCCGACGGCATAGATATCGACGAGATTCTCCTCGTCGGAGATCGAGTATCCGCGCTTCAGGACATTCCGCAGGTCGGCCACCAGCGAGCGGGTGTTGATGATGCTGTAGGGGGTCAGGCGATTGAGCGAAAGCCGCGGCAACAGCTTCTGCAACTCGGCATCGTTCATCGCCGCGAGCAGGACCTTGCCGGCGGCGGTGGTATGCAGCTGCCCGGTCACGCCCGTGTTGATGCGCAGCACATACGGCTGCGCGCCCTGGATTGCGTACAGGTACAGCATGACGTTGTCGGAGCGCACGCAAAGATAGACGTTCAGCCCCTCGCTTTCGGCGAGCTGGTGCAGGTCGTCGTAGCAGGCGTTGTAGAGCGGGTTCGAGCGCGTGTATTTCTGGCCGATCTCGAAGGTGGTCGGCCCGACGCGGTATCGGCGGGTGGCCGGGTTCTGCTCGAGAAAACCGTCCTCGGCCAATGTCAGCAGCAGGCGCGACGCCTTGCTCTTATCGAGCGAAAGCAGGCGGGCGACTTCGCGAACACCAAGCTCGGGACCATGCTCGGCAATGGTCTTCAGAATTTTCAGCCCGTGAGATAGCGACTGATTGATTGCCATGATCGGACTTTAGTGCCCCCCGGCAGCGCTGGCAGGTGTTGTTTTCTCCCAATACACGACTTTTCGATAGATCGCGCGAACGATGAAGTTGGCCGTGACGCCGATCAGCGACAGCGTGAAAACCGCGGTGAACATCGCGCCCACGTCGAAGTTCATGGACGACGACTGGATCAGGTGGCCGAGGCCCTGCCTCGCCGCCAGAAATTCGCCGACCACGGTACCGATCAGTCCCAGCACGACGCTGATCTGGAGACCGGCGAAGATCGAGTTGGCGGCGCTCGGCAGCTTCACGTCCCAGAAAATGAGGCGGCGCGGCGCCGAGAAGGCGCGATAGAGATCAACCAGATCGGGATTGGCCGAGCGCAGGCCCGTCATCGTGTTGATGAACATCGGGAAGAAGCAGATCAGCGCCACCAGAACGACCTTGAAGGTCATGCCGAAGCCGAACCAGACCAGCAGCAAAGGCGCGAGCGCCACCTTGGGCATCGACTGGAAGCCGACGACATAGGGAAAGACGATGCGCTCGGCCAGCACGAACTCCGCGACCAGCGCGCCGAGCAGGAACGCGACGATGCAGCCGAGGAAATATCCGAGCACCATCTGCGTCAGCGTGATTCCGATATGCGGGAAAATCAGGCCGCTCGAGTAGAGCACCCACGCCGACTTCGCGACCTCGATCGGCCCCGGCAGCAGGTAACTCGGAACGCCGAAGTATTTCGTGCCGAAGTGCCAGATCAGCAGGAAGCAGACAATGGAGAGGGTGGAAATCGAATATGCCTTGAGCTTGTTCATCCCCTGCCCTCAATGCATCGCGGAGCTGGCGCCGAGCATCTGCCGGAGCTTGTTGGCGATCGCGCCGAATTCGGGGCTTGCCAGCGTTTCCAGCGTGCGCGGCCTCGGGATGTTCACGGGCACTTCCAGGATCTTCGTTCCCGGCCGTCCCGACAGTACGACGATCTTGTCCGCGAGGAACACCGCTTCGGGAATCGAATGCGTGATGAAGATCACCGTCTTGCGGGTGTTGAGCCAGATCGATTGCAGCTCGATGGTCATGCGCTCGCGCGTCAGCGCATCCAGCGCCGCGAAGGGCTCGTCCATCAGCAGCACCGCCGGATCGTGAATGAGCCCGCGGGCGATGCCCGCGCGCTGCTGCATGCCGCCCGAAAGCTCGCGCGGAAGATGATCGGCGAACTTGCTCAAGCCGACCAGCTCCAGCAGCTCGCGCGCCCTCGGCACATATTTCGCCGTGGACTGCCCGAGCGCGCGGATCGGCACCAGCACGTTCTCGATCACCGTCTTCCATGGCAGCAGCGTGGGCTGCTGGAAGACGATGCCGACATCCGAGCGCGGGCCGACGATGGGCGACGCCGAGAGCTTGGCGACGCCGGACGCCACCGGCATCAGGCCGCTCACCACCCGCAGCAGGGTCGATTTTCCGCAGCCGGACGAGCCGATCACGGCGACGAACTCGCCCTTGGCGACGGTGAGATCGAGGTTTTGCAGGGCCATCAGCGGTCCCTGCGTCGTCTGGTACACGACGGAGACACCGCTGATGTCGAGCGTAGGCACTTCGTTTCGCATGAGGCTGTTACCCGGCTCTACAGAAGGCCAACTTACTTATATGCCTTCGCCTTCTGCACGACTTCGTCGCGGCTGAAGCGGTTATACTCGGCCACGAACTGGTTAGTGTAGAGCGTGTCGAGCGGGATATTCGCGTTCTTTTCGATCAGCCCGCCGAGCTTCAGCGCATCGACGATCAGCTTCCACTCGTTCGCGGTGAATTCGCCGATATTCTTGTCGTTGCGGCCGAACAGCAGGTTCTCGATCCGCGGCTTCAGAATCGTCATTTCCCGCTTGATGTTTTCGGCTTCGGTGCCGGTGGTCGGGCGCATGGTCGGATATTCCGCCCAGAACGAGCGAATGCAGCCCTCGAGATTCGCCTGGCAGGCGACGGCGCCCTTCGACATCGCGCGTCCGAACTTCGCGATCAGGTCCGGCCGGCTCTTGATCATCTCATTGGTGTAGGGGAAGCCGTGGCTCGGGAGGCTCTGATATTCCTTCGGGAACGGGACCAGCCGGATCTTGGTGCCCGACAGGCCGAGCGCGACGTGCATCGTGTCCCACAGGTTCAGCGCATCGACCTGCTTGCGGCGGAGCGCCTCGAAGGCAGGCACGCCGGAACCGACGCCCATCTTCTGCACGCTGTTCCAGTCGACGCCCTGGTTCTGGGCCATCGCCTGCGTCATCGCGATATTGCCGGAGGTCAGCGAGACGAAGCCGACGGTCTTGCCGTTCAGGTCGCCGAAAGCCTTGATCGGGCTTTCGTCGAGCACCGCAAGCTCCCAGATCGAGCGCGGCAGGTAATTATATGTGAACTGGATCGGAAAGTTCGGCTTTCCTTCCTGCCGCGAGATCGGCAGCGGCTCCAGGCTCGCGTAGGCGGTGTGGATCGTTCCCTTCAGGAGCTGGGGAATGATCACGCCGGAGCCGGTGAGCACGATCAGCTCGACGTCGAGTTTTTCCTCGTCGAAGAAGCCGAGCGCCTTGGCGAAGGTGAAATTCGCCACGCCCGAATTGATGGCCGACGGCCACGCAAAGACGAACTTGTCTTTTGCCTTCGCCTCGGGAGCGGCAATCACGGCCGCAACAGCCAGCGTCAGCATGGCTACCCGGCGGCTCAGACCGCCAAACATCGGAAATTTCATTATCGTCCCCCTCAGCTGTGAAAGTGTCTCATTGTATTCTTAAACGTCTCAACTATTGATACGATTAAAGCGCCTGTCAAGTTTGCCCCTGCTGTTTCGGCCGTATTTCGCAGCATAAAATGCCCGAATATTCGGCTTTTTTCGCTCGAACGGCGCCCTTTCCCGGCCGCCCGGTCAGGCACCCGGGAGCCCCTCCACGGCAGCCTCGATCGCCCGCGCAACCACCGTCACGGTGAGTTCCGTCTTGTAGTGATTGTGCTCGAGCGGCAGCGCGCCATAGACCGAGGCCGCCGCGGCCGCCTCGATGGTCTGCGGCGTCAGCGCGGCGCCGCGCAGGATTTTCTCGCTGTGAACCGCCCGCGCCGGCGTCGGCGCCACGCCGCCGAGCACGATGGCGGCGTCCGTCAGTTTCTGCTTCGAGCCCATGAGCCGCACGGCGGCGGAGGCTTCCGCGAAATCGCCGCGCCAGCGGGCATATTTTTCATAATGGAAAGACGCGCCGGCGCGCGGCTTCGGAATCTCGATCGCGGTAATCAGTTCGGCCGGTTCGAGCACCGTTTCGCCCGCCCATACATAAAGCTGCTCGACGGGAATGCGCCGCGCGCGCTCCGGCCCCGCGGTAACGACCTGGGCATCGAGGCAGGCGAGCATCGGCGCGAGATCCGACACGCAAGGGGCCGCGCACCTGCCCGCGCCCATGATGGAATGGTGACGATTGTCTCCGAGCACCGCGTAACAGGGACAGGCCGGGCCGGAGAAGCGATAACACGGCGTGGCGGAACGAAAGAACCAGCAGCGCTTCTCCTGACAGAGATCGCCGGCCACCGTCGCGCGGTTGCGGATCTGCTGGGTCGCGATCAGCGCAGCACCTTTCGCAAGGCCCAGAAAATTCTTTTCGATCAACGCATGCTCGATGAGCGTGCTCACGGTGACGGCCGCGCCGACCTTCAGAAATTCGCCGGCCAGCACGATTTCCTTCACGCCCGGCGTGTTGCCATAGGCAATCAGTTTCGGCGGCCCATAGACACCCTGTCGGATGCCCGGCAGCAGATCGGTGCCGCCGCCCAGGAACCGGCTTCCTTCGCTGGCTGATGCCTGCGCCACCGCATCCGCGACCGTGCCGGCGACGACGGTTTCGAACGCGCGCACGCGCGGCCGCGAGCGGCCCAGATACTTGCCCGCCTTCTTCATCACCGGCGCCATCACGGGATAGAGTTTGCGGACCGCTGCGATCTCGGCGTTGAGCGGCCGCAGATAAGGCTTCAGCGAACGCGCGGGCCTGCCGTTCTGCGCGATCGCCGCGAGCACCGCCTCGGGCGTGATCGGCAACTTGTGAAAACGAACGCCCACCGCGTCGGCGACCGCATTGGCGACCGCCGCCACGGTCGCATTGATCGTGGGCTCGCCCGCGGCCTTGGCGCCGAAAGGACCCAGCGCGTCCGCCGTTTCGATGAAGTCGATCGAGATGTTCGGCGTGTCCGCGATCCGCGGCACACGATAATTGATGAGCGAGCGGTTCACCGGCCGGCCGTTCTCGAACACGACATCCTCGCTGAGCGCCATGCCGACGCCCTGCATGATGCCGCCGTAGGTCTGCCCTTCGAGCGCGGTCGGATTGATGACGCGGCCGACATCCTGCGCCGAGGCGATGTTGAGAATGGTGACGTGGCCGGTGCCGGGATCGACTTCGACTTCCACCGCCTGCGCGCCGAAGGCATAAGCCGCCGCATAGTTTCCGTATCCGGTCACCGGATCGGGCCGCTCGAGCCCGATCTCGTAGCGCCCCTCGACGCGCAGCGTGCCGAAACGCTGCCCGGCCTGGGACAGCGTCAGCTCGCGCCGCTCGTCGTGGGGATGTGAGAAGGTGCCGGCGTCATAGCCGATCTCTTCGGCGGCGATGTTCCACTCTTCCGCGATGCGCTGCCGCAAGCGCGAAACCAGCTCCTTGCCGGCGGCAATCGCGGCGTTTCCCGTGACGAAGGTGACGCGCGACGCCGCGCTGCCGAGATCGTCGGGCCCGAGCTCCGTGTCCATGTGAACGACGGAGATTCCTTCCATCGACACGCCGAGCGTCTCCGCCACGAGTTGCGCGAGAATGGTGTTCTGCCAGGTCCCGGCGTCGGCGGTCTGCGTGAAGATCTGCATTCGCCCGTCGGGTTGCAGCTCGACCGCGATGTTGGAGAAATTTCCTTCGGCATAAAGCACGCTGCCGCTCGGATGGATCATCGAGGCGATGCCGATGCCGCGATAGGGCGGCAGCTTACCTTTCTTGTCGGCCCAGCCGATCCGTTCCGCCGCCTTGCGCAGGCAATCGCTGAGGCCGCAGCTCGTGATCTTCCAGCCGAGCGGGGTCAGGTCGCCGGGCTGGTTGGCGATCCGCAAGCGATACTCCACCGGATCCAGCTTCAGCCGCGCGGCGATTTCATCGACCTGGGTTTCGATCGCCCAGATGATTCCGGGAGCGCCCATTCCGCGATAGGAGCCGCCCGGCAACTTGTTCGTATAGACGAGTTTCGCGCGCACGCCTGCCGCGCCCACGCGATAGAGATTGGCGGTGCGCTGCCGCACGGCGGAAACGTAAACGGGGCCCATGTGCGTATAGGCGCCGTTATCGACAATCGCATCGACCGTGCGCGCGAGAATGTTGCCTTTCGCATCGACCGCGGTGCGCAGCGACATGGATTTCGCGTGGTCGCTCTTGCCGGCGATGTATTCCTCGTCCCGCGACAGCACGACCTTGACCGGCCTTCCGGTCCGCTTCGAAAGCAGTGCTGCAATCGCGATCTGCTCAGGCGCCTGCGACTTGCCGCCGAAGCCGCCGCCGATGGCGACGGGGCGGACGACGATCCTGCCGGGCTCCAGATCGAGCACGCGCGCAAGCTCCTTGCGCACGAAGAACGGCGCCTGGGTGCCGCACCACACTTCCAGCTTGCCGCTTGCCGCATCGAATGACGCGACCGCCGCATTGGTTTCCATGCAGACCGGCCAGACGACGCCATGCTCGAAGCGGCCCTCGACGATCAAGGCCGCATCCTTGAGTCCCTTCTCGACATCGCCGAGCGATATATCGACGAGCTGGGCGACATTCGCGGCGAGCTTGTCGCGGCGCGGGTGAATGTCGGGCGCATTAGGCGCAAGCGCGGCCTCCACCGTGACCGCGGCCCGCTGTTCCCTGTAGCGGATCGCGACCGCGCGCACGCCGAGCCAGGCGGCCTGCGCCGATTCCGCCGCGACGGCCGCGACTTCTTCGCCGTAGAAGCGCACCTTGTCGGTCGCCATCGCGTGGCGGTCGGAATAGGCCGGGCCGTAATTCACGTAGCGCGAGCCGCTGAAATCCGATGCAACGACGGCATCGACCACGCCCGCCACGGCGAGCGCCGGCTTCAGATCGATATCGAGAATGTCGGCGGCGGCGTGCGGGCTGCGCAGCACCGCGCAATAGAGCATCCCCGGGAGCACGATGTCGTGCGTGAACTGCGCGGCGCCGGTGACTTTCGTCCGCGCCTCGATCTGCGGCACGCGCTGCCCGATGGTGCCGAGCGGGCCGCTCATGCTGCTTCGGCCACGGCGGCGCGAACCGCTTTCAATATCTGCGCGTAGCCGGTGCAGCGGCAGATGTTGCCCTGCAAGGCGTGCCGAATCGCCTCGTCGCTGGGATCGCGGCGCTTCGCAAGCAGCGCATAGGCGGACATGATCATGCCGCTGGTGCAGAAGCCGCACTGAAATCCGCCGTGCTCGATGAACGCGCGCTGAAGCGCATGAAGCGCGCCGTTGCGCTCCAGCCCCTCGATGGTCTGCACGGAGGAGCCGGACACCGTGCAGGCGAGCGTGACGCAGGAGCAGACCGCGGCATCGTCCAGCATGACGGTGCAGGCGCCGCACTCGCCGCTGTTGCAGCCCACCTTGGTGCCGCGCAACTGCAAGCGGTCGCGCAGGATGTCGGCCAGCGATTCATGCTGCCCGACGACCAGTTCCCGGTCGGCGCCATTCACCGACAGGCGAATTGCGGTCGATCCGCTTTCGCTTTCCGGTTGGCTCGGATCGGGCAACACGGCGCTCATCCCATCAATATTTTCTCGGCCGTAACCGGAAGATGCGTGATCCGTTTGCCGCAGGCGGCGGCGACCGCGTTCGCGACCGTCGCCGGCGGCTGCATGCAGGGCGGCTCTCCGACCCCCTTGGCGCCGTAAGGCCCCGCGACCGACGGATGCGTCACCATGATTACGTCGATCTGCGGCACATCCATGATCGTCGGCATCTTGTAGTCGGTCAGGTTGCCGTTCTGGACGTGGCCGTTGACCATGATGAGTTCCTCGAACAGCGCCTGCCCGATGCCCTGCACTGCGCCGCCTTCGAGCTGGCCTTCGAGATAAGTCGGGTTGATCGCGTAGCCGACATCCTGGGCGACGACGTAGCGATGGATCGTCACCTCGCCCAACACTTCGTCCACGGAAACATCGGTCGCGTGAACGTGGAAGCTCGGCGACGGCCAGCTCGGCGAGAAATGGTTCTGCACGCGGGAGGCGTCGTGCTCGACCGCCGGCGCGATATAGGTCGCTTCCGCGATCAGCCCGCCACCGCCGGCATTGGCCTGCGTCGCCAACTCGGCAAACGAAATCTTCTTGTCGCCGTTCCAGAACGCCTTGGCACGCATTTCGAGCGCATCTTCCGCGACATTCAGCGCCTTGGCCGCGCGCGTGCGCAGCTTCGCGAGCAGGTCGCGCGCCGCCGCGCGCGATGCGTTGGCGACCGCGAACATGGTGCGGCTGCCCTGCGAACCGAAATCGTAGGGCGTGGTGAGCGAGTCGGCGCTGACGACGTTCACGTCCGTCAGGGCCATGCCCATTTCCTCGGCGACGACCTGCGCCGCGCCGGTCAAGGCGCCGGTGCCCATTTCGACCACGCCGACCATCATGGTCAGCGTGCCGTCCTGCATCAGTTTCAGATAAGCACCCGACGAGCCGCGCGAGGTCATCCACCAGCCGCATGCTAGCCCCTTGCCGCGGTTGCGCGCGGGCCTGCGCTCGCTCCAGCCGATGGCGGCGGCGGCCTTTTCGAGGCACTCCGCAAGCCCGACGCTGGTCATCTTCTGCCCGTTCACGGCGGTGTCGCCCTCGCGCAGAATGTTGCGCATCCGGATTTCCAGCGGATCGATGCCGAGATCGTCGGCGATCATATCCATCTGCGACTCGGAGGCGAAATTTGGCATGGGCCCCGAAGGCGCGCGCACCGAACCGTTCGGATGATTGTTGGTGTAGACCGCGATGCCTTCGATATGCGCGTTCGGAATCCGGTACGGCCCGGAAAGGATCATGGTCGCGGTCGAGGCGACCAGCGGGCCGGAGCCCGAGCAGGCGCCCGCATCGACCACGATGCGGCCCTGCTTCGCGACGATCCGGCCGTCCCTGTCGACGCCGGTTTTCAACTCGATCGTTGCCGGCTGCCGAAACAGCGCGGCGGTCAATTCCTCTTCGCTGGTGGACATCACGCGCACCGGCCGCTTGGCGGCGCGCGCCAGCGCCATCGCATAATGCTCCATGCCGAGCCGCAGCTTGCCGCCGAAACCGCCGCCGATGCCCGGCACGATCACGCGGATATGCGACGGCGGCACGCCGAAGATCTCGGCCAGCGTGCTTTGCGTATCGAACAGGAGTTGCGCGTTGCACCACACCGTCGCCTGATCGGGACCGGTCCATTGCGCGACCGCGACGCGCGGCTCGGTATAGCCGGCGTGAACCGGGCTGGTCCGGAAGGTGTGCTCGTAGACACGAAAGCTGTTGCGGAAGCCTTCCTCGACGTCGCCGAACTTGATGACGGTGCGGCCGCAGCGGTTGGCGTCGCGGGAAATGATCGGCGCCGCCTTCAGGTTCTGCCAGTCGGGATGCACGAGCGGCGCATCGGGCTCGAGTGCCGCGACGGCATCGAAGACCGCGGGCAGCGGCTCATAATCGACCTCGATCGCGCGCAACGCGCGCTCGGCGGCGTCGGGCGTATCGGCGGCAATCGCCGCGACCGCCTGGCCTACGTGATAGACGCGCTCGGTCGCGAATACCTCGAAGTCCTTGATGAAGTTGCCGAAGCGATTCAGCTTCTGGCTCGCGCCGGTGACGATGGTCCGCACGCCGGGCATCTTGCGCGCGGCGGCGACATCGATGCGCGTGATTTTCGCGTGCGCGTGCGGGCTGCGCAGCACGCGGCCGTGCAGCATTCCCGGCAGCGAAAAATCCGACGCATAGACCGCGGCGCCCGTCACCTTGCCGGCGCCGTCGAGCCGGTTCAGCCGTCTTCCGACGACGTGATAAATTGGAGGAGATGCGTTCATTTTCCGCTCATCGTTTGGGCGGCTTCGTGCACCGCTTCGACAATCTTGGTGTAGCCGGTGCAGCGGCAGAGCGTGCCGCACAGGCCTTCGCGGATTTCGTCATGGGTCGGCGAAGGATTTTCCTTCAGGAACCCGGCTGCCGCCATGATCATGCCCGGAATGCAATAGCCGCACTGCACCGCGCCGCGATCGAGGAATGCCTGTTGCAGCGCGTGAAGCTTCTCGCCGTCGCCAAGACCTTCGATGGTCGTGATCTCGGCGCCACGGCATTGCGCGGCCAGAAGGATGCACGAATTGACCACGCGGCCGTTCATGAGCACCGCGCAGACGCCGCACTCGCCTTCCAGGCAGTTCGATTTCGCGCCGGTCAGCGTCAGCTCGTTGCGCAGCACATCGAGCAGGGTGTCGGACTCGTTCGCCCGCACCTCCCACTGCTCGCCGTTTACCGTCAGGGTCAGTTCATGCATCGCCATCACCGTCACGAGATTTCCGCGCATTGCGAAATCGCGCGCTTCACCAGTCCTTCGACAACCTTGGTCCGATAGGCCGCGGAGGCGCGCGGATCCGAGCGCGGGCTGCACTCGGCCTTGGCCTGTTCCGCCGCGCGCGCGATCAGCGCCGCGTCGAGCTTCGCGCCCTCGAGCAGGCGCTCCGCCGCCTTCGCGCGCAACGGCCGCGGGCCGACCGCGCCGAGCGCGATGCGGGCGCTTTCGCAAATGCCGCCGGCGCTTACCCGAAGGCTTACCGCCGCCGACACCACGGAGATTTCCATGGCCTTGCGGCGCCCCACCTTCAGGAACACGCTGCGCGCGCCCTCGCCGGGCCGGTCCAGCTCCACGCCCTCGATCAGTTCGGCGGGCGCGAGCGTGGTCTTTCCGGAAGTCACGAAGAGATCGTCGATCGCGATCAGGCGTGTGCCACCTGGTCCGCGCGCAACAATTCTTGCATCCAGCGCCAGCAAGGCGACCGCGACATCGGCCGCGGGCGAGGCATTCGCGAGATTGCCGCCGACCGTGCCGACATTGCGGATCTGATGCCCGCCGACAACGCGCGCGGCGGCGCGAAGCGCGGGAAAATCCTGGCTCAGTCCGGAATGCAGTTCCGCGTCCTTATGCGTGCAGAGCGCGCCGATGCGATAGCCGCGCTCATGCGCCTCGATTCCGCGCAACGACGAAATGCCGGAAAGGTCGATCAGGTGGTCGGCCGTGCGAACGCCGCGGCGGATCTGGATCACCAGATCGGTGCCGCCGGCGATATAGCGCCAGCCGTCCTTCAATCCCGCCGCCAGTTCCAGCGCGTGCGCGGACGATTTTGCGGAATGCAGATTGAACCTCATGGCGTCAGTTCTTCATGTGCTTCGACGCGGGCTGCCACGCCTCGGAAACGAAACGCTCAAGCGTCTGCTGAACCGTGACGCCCTTTGCCGGCAGCGCCGAAAGAATGACGCCGCCGATTCCGGCTTCGAACAGCGAGATCAATTGCGCCTTGATGTCCCCGGGCGTTCCCACGAGCGAGATGGCCCTGATCATCGCGTCGGAGATTTCCGCGCGGATGGCCTCGTAGGGTGCGGCACCCTCCTTGTAGGCGACATGCGCGACACTCTCGAGAACCGCCGCCGGAACGGCCAGACCCTGCTGCTCCAGCGTATCGAAATGCGTGCGGCCCGATGCGAGCGTGCGCGCGGCGCGCAGCCGCAGCGCGTCGTAGGCGTCGGCCGGATTGTCGCTGAGCGATACGTTCAGGCGCGCGACCAGCCGCACGTCCTGCGGCTTGCGACCGGCGGCAACGGCCGTCTCCGCGATGCGGGCGGCGAAGGATTTTGCTTCCAGCGCATTGCCGCAGGCTTCCATGATGACGGCATCGGCAAGTCGCGCGCCGAGCTGCTGCACCTGCGGGCCGTTGCCCGCGAGCCAGACCGGCAAATCCGGCCGCGCCGGCTTGAAGCCGAGCTTGCCGGCCGCGAATTTCACGATCTCGCCGTCGTAGGAAACCTCGTCGCCGCCCGACATCGCGCGAATGAGTTCAATCGATTCACGCAGCGCGCGCACCGGCTTCGGCCGCGGCGTGCCCATCTCGGCAAAGCCGGAAACGCCGGCGCCAAGCCCGAGAATCGCGCGGCCGCGCGAAATGTCGTCGAGCGTATGGATCGCCATCGCCGTGAGCGCGGGGTGGCGGGAAAAGGGATCCGTGACGCAGGGACCGACATTGATCCGCTTCGTCTTCATCGCGATCACGGTGAGCAGCGAATAGACTTCGCGATAGAAGCGCTCGTCCGCCATCCAGACATCGGTGAAGCCGAGATCTTCAGCGAAGGCGGCAAGGTCCGCGTGAACGAACGGGTCCGAGTGTCCCGCCATCAGGATGCCGAGCGTCATTATTGCGTCGTCCTCATTGGAATGTAATCGATGTCGAAGCCGTAGTGGCGCGGGCCGAGCGCCTCGACGAATTGCGGCGTGCGGTGGGCGCTCGCGGCCGGCGCCGCGATGACGGCGACGTCGGTTCCGGCTTCCAGGTTGGTGTTGGTGTAAGGCTCGCCGGTTTCGGCATCGACGACGCAGATCAGGTCCGGCGCGGTGTAGCGCGGCTCGCCGCCGATCCAGACGATATGGTTCTCGTTCTTCAGGAAGATGCGCGCCTCGGGATGACCCGGGGCCGCGATGCGAAGCTCACCGAACATGTAGCCGTCGCGGCTTTCCCAGTCTTTCGCCGCCACCGTTCCCCGATAGACCACCTCGCCGCCGAGTTCCTGCGCCGCGCGAAGCGCGGGGTCATCCTGCGCGACTCTCGCGGCGGCGATCGAGCGGCCGATCCGCAAGGCGCGCGTGAGCCCGCCCGCGATCGCCACGCGCTTCAGGGTTCGTCCATCGACGATGAAGGCCGCGCGCGCGCACTGGGCGCGCATGTCCGCGAGCTTGGTGACGGAGCTGATGGCCTTGCCCAGCCGTTCGGCCTGCTTGGGGCTGTGACACTTCGAGATCGTGACCAGGCTGCCCCAGGGATCCGCGAACACGGCGGGCGCAAAAGAAACGCCGGCCAGCGCCACCGTGCTCTGGCTCATTTCCGGAATTGCACGGCCTGCGCAATCGCAATCGATCATGTCGATCCCGGCGGCGAGCGCGGTCGCAAACGGCGTCGTCGTATTTCCGGCGCCGAGTTCGATGGGGAAGACGCCGGAGATGGTCTTGTTCGATTGCCGCTCGAGCTCGCGCAACGCCAGCAACATCGGCGGCGTATCGTCCATTTCCTTCGGATAGCCGGCCGCGATGCGTTCCGGCTGGCTCATCGGCTGCGTGGGCGCGATGGATCCGAGCCCCGACAGCGAGCAGAAATAGGCGTCGTCCGAAATCGACTCCAGCGCGCGCCAGCGCGGATGTTCGCCCCGTTCGATCCAGGGTCCGAGCGCCGCAAACCCCGCCTCCGGCCGGCCGCCGCCGCCGGTGCCCAGCAGCGTCAGACCCCGGATAAAATCCGCCAGATCTTCGGGAGACCTCAGCTCATTGCCGGACATAGGTGTCTCAATAATTGCGACAAATATCTCATTTTCTGAGACATCATTAGGAACGCCGGGAGAGTGAGTCAATCCCGGCGCGCGCAATACCTCTGCAAAGCCCGCGTCTGCGCGGCTTCGGCGTGCCTCTATTCGCAGCAGTTGGGGTGTTGCGCGCCTGGCGCGGAACGGGCGAAGCCCGCGGACGCGCGGGGTCCGCGGACTTCGGCCGGGCAATCGATGCCAGGCGCGAACGACCCGCCGGCGACGTCGGCGGGCGCGCTAGGAATTATCGGGCTGCGCGTATTTCTGGCTTCGCCCCGCCTTGAAGTAGGAATAGGCGGTGTAGGTCAGCACGATCGCGGTCACGCCGATGATCGCGGACGAGATCGGGCGCATCACGATGATGCCGATGTTGCCGTCGCCCATCAGCAGCGCCTGCCGCAAGGACGTATCCATGATGTTCGCGAGGATGAACGCCATGGCGAAGGGACCGGCATCGAGCGCGGCCTTGCGCAACAGGTAGCCCACGCCGCCCGCCGCCATCAGCAGGCCGACATCGGCCCAGTTGTTGCGAAGGCTGTAGGTGCCGAATATCGCGACGAGCAGAACCGCAGGGCCCAGAATCCAGACCGGCACGCGCAGGAGCTGCACCCACAACCCGACCAGCGGCAGGTTGAGAATGAGCAGCATCACGTTGCCGACATACATCGACGCGATCACGCCCCAGAAAATATCCGGATGCTTGACCAGCATCAGCGGTCCCGGCTGCACGTTCTGAATGAGAAGGCCCGCGAACAGAACCGCGGTAACGGCATTGCCGGGAATGCCCAGCGTGAGCAGCGGAATGAAGGACGAAGACGCGGCGGCGTTGTTCGCGGCTTCCGGGCCGGCGACGCCGGCAATCGCGCCGTGGCCGAATTTCTCCGGCGTTTTCGAAAGCTTCTTCTCGACCGTGTAGCTCAGGAGCGAACCGATGATCGCGCCGCCGCCCGGTATCAGGCCGACGACAAAGCCGAGCACCGAACCGCGCCCGATCGCGCCGGAAGATTCCTTCCACTCCTCGCGATTGGGCAGCAGGCGGCCGATCTTGGATTTCAGGATCGACAGGTCGCCCTTCTGCTCGAGGTTGTAGAGAATCTCGCCGATGCCGAACAAGCCCATCAACAGCGGCACCAAATCGATGCCGTCCGCAATCGTCGGCATGCCCATGGTGAAGCGGTCGACGCCAGTCACGGTGTCGGTGCCGACCAGGCCGAAAAGAACGCCGAGGACGACCATGCAGAGCCCGCGCGTCGGCGAGCCGCCGCCGATGGTCGCGCTGAGCACGAGGCCGAAAATCGCAAGCGCGAAATATTCGGGAGGACCGAACGACACCGCGAAATTCGCGAAGGCCGGGCCGACGAAACTCAGCGCCACGACCGCGCCGGTGCCGGCAATGAACGATCCGATCGCAGCGATGGAAAGCGCGGGACCGGCCCGGCCCTGCTTCGCCATCTCGTAGCCGTCGATGCAGGTGATGACCGACGCCGCCTCGCCCGGCACGCGAAGCAGGATCGATGTCGTCGAGCCGCCATACATCGCGCCGTAATAGATCGACGCCAGCATGATGATCGCGCCGAGCGGGTCGCCGACCTGAAAGGTCAGCGGCAGCAGCACGGCGATGGTGGTGATCGGCCCGAGCCCGGGCAACACGCCGACGAGGGTGCCGAGCAGGCAGCCCATGAACGCATACAGCAGATTCTGCGGCAGCACCGCGAGCGAAAGCCCGTAGAAGATTTGCTGAAGGGAATCGAACATTACCAGACCGGCAACATCTGCATCGGAACCTTGAGCAGGTATCCGAAGATGAACCACCCGACGGCGACAAGCAGCACACTCAGGATAAATGCGAGCATCAGGCTTTTCCGCTCAAAACACATGACCCAGGCGACGATGAGCGTGACCGTGGGAATGATAAAACCGAGATAAGGAAGCACGACCGCGTAGGCGCACAACATGACGATCGCGATCAGCGGATGAGGATGAAACCTCTCTCCGTTGTCGAACTTCTCGCGAAGCACGAGGACCAGCACCGGCGCCACAAACACCGCGGCAACGAACGGGAGCAATCCGGGTCCTGGACCGTCTTCGGTCCAGAACCCGAGATTCCACGAAGCGATGCCGAACGCGATTGCGGTGACCGCAATCAGCGCGACGGCAACGTTGATCGGGCGTTCGAACGCGCGATGCATTACTGCTTCTTGCTGCTCTCGATCAGTTCCTTGGCGAGCGCGTATTCGCCCTCGACCAGCTTCTTCACTTCGTTGCCGGGAAGATCCACGACCTGCATCGCAAGCTTCTTCATGGTTTCCTGGAACGCCTTGTCGCTCAGCGCCTTGCGGAACGCGCCTTCGAGCTTGAGACGGATGTCCTCAGGCAGTCCCTTCGGGGCGATGATCGCCTGCACCGAGCGCAGCGACTTGAAGCCGAGCTCGCCGAAGGTCGGCACATCCGGATAGACATCGGAGCGCTTCACCGCCGAAACCGCGAGCAGGCGCATCTGCTTGCTTTCGACGAAGGGCGCCCAGACCGAGGTTTCCATGATGAAATCGACGTGGCCGCCGAGCAGCGCCGGCGCGGAGGCGGCGGAGCCCTGCTGCGGCACGTGCACGAATTTCGCGGCCGACGAGCGCTGCAACGCCTCGATGGTCAGGTGCTGCGTGGTGCCGACGCCGGCGGTGCCGTATTTCAGCTTGCCGGGGTTCGCCTTGCCGAACGCCAGGAGGTCGGCCAGCGTTTTATGCGGCGAGTCCTGCAACACGGCGATGCCGATCAGATTGTCTCCGTAATAGCTGATGTAGGAGAAATCGTGGATCGGATCGAAGGAGAGCTGGCGCCCCTGCAACGAGACGAGATAGCCGGTGCTGGAAAGCGTTCCGATGGTGTAGCCGTCGGGATTCGCCTTCGCGAGCTCGGCCATGCCGATGGTGGTCGATGCGCCGGGGCGGTTCACCACGACGATCGGCTGACCGAGATAGGCTTCCGCCGCCTTCGCGAGCACGCGCGCGGTCTGGTCGGTGCTGCCGCCCGGCGCCCACGGCACGATGAGGGTGATCGGCTTGTCGGGATACTGCGCTTGCGCAGGCTGTACGACGAATGCGGCGGACATCGCCGCAAGCGCCAGAACCAAATGTCTGAACTTCATGTTAGCACCTCTTCCCTGTTTCAACCCAGTTCAACACCAAAAGCAGAACCCGCGCACTTCCATCCAATACCGTTTACGGAATACGGAGAAGTGCATGGCGATCCCGTTCATTCACGAATTGCGAAAACCGCCTCAACCTCGGTCGCGGCATTGAGCGGCAAGGAATTGCAGCCGACCGCCGCGCGCGTGTGGCGGCCCGCATCCCCCAAGGCAAGGACAATAAGATCCGAAGCGCCGTTCACGACCTGCGGATGCTCGGCGAAGTCCGGCCCGCAATTGACGAAGCCGCCGAGACGAACGCAGCGATCGATCCGCTCGAGATTTCCCAGCACCAGCCTGGCCTGCGCCAGAATGTTCAGCGCGCAAAGCTGCGCGGAGAGCTTGCCGTCGGCGACGCTGACGTCCTGACCGACTTTTCCGCGGTAGCGCACTTCGCCGGACGTTACTGGCAACTGCCCCGACACGAACAGGAGTCCGCCCAGGGCCATGGCCGGCACGTAGTTCGCCACACTGGGCTGCGCCACGGGGACTTCGAATCCCGCTTCCCGCAAACGCTGCTCGACCACCGACATCCTGTCGTTCCTATTATTGGAACATCGTTCTCACTTTGTAGAATTTGTTTAACCGCTAATCCGGGTCAATGCAACGAATCTCCGAACGGCGTGCCGGCATCAAAGCTGTGCGTTCGGCGCGTTATCTTGCCGCTCTGGGCGGCGCGCCGAGCCGCTGCGAAATGCGGTCTGCCGCTTCTTTCACCATTTTGCACAATTCGGAGATCGCCTTTGCCGTGAGTTTCTGTCCCGGCACCGCGCCGCTGATCGCCGCGATCGTATCGCCCGATGCATTGCGGATCGGCGCGCCGGCTGCGAATACATTCTCGATATTCTCCTCGTCGCAGACGACGTAGCCGAGACGGCGGCAATCCTCGAGATCCTTGGCGAGCGCGGAAAAAGTGCGGCGCGTTTTCTTCGTCAACTGCCTATAGGGCGCGGGCCCGAGCAGGGCCGCGGCTTCGGCGTCGGTCATCGCAGAGAGCAGCGCCTTGCCGAGCGCGGTCGAATGCATCCAGGTGGTCGAGCCGGGCGCGTTGGTAATCGTGATCGGGGCGCCGCTCTGCACGGCGGCGAGATAGACGACGGAGCGATCCCGCAGCACGCCGAGGAAGCTGTTGACATGATGCTGGTCCGCGAGCCACCGCAGCTCCGGCGCGGCGGCCGCGTTCAGATCGACATTGGTGAGAAACTTCGCGCCGATCTGGAACGACTTGTATCCGATCTTCCAGCGCGATGTCTCGATCGACTTCTCGATGAAGCCGGCGTCCGACAGGGTATTGACCAATCGCTGCGCCATGCTGGGCGCGATCTTCAACTGCCGGGCGATGTCGCGCACACCCATCTCGCCGTTGGTTCCGAGCAACTCAAGGATGCGCAAGGCCCGCGCAACGGTCTGGCTTCCGCCCTTCTTTTCTTGCGGCATTCTCTACCACCGGGTTGGTTCTGGTTTCATCGACGGCACGGCTCACCCGAACGCACGCTTCCATTTCAGATAGTCGTCCGGTTCATCAATATCGAACTCGAGCGCTTCGTTGCGAAGGATCGTGGGATTGCGGTTCTGCGCGAGCGCGTTATCGACGTGAACCCGAAAACTATTCTCGCCGTAGGCGAAGCGGAAGTCCGCGAACGCGCCGTTGCGCAGCAGGAGCACATTGGTGCCGGCCTGCCTGCGATCCGGCACGATAACGACGTCACCCGCGGCGGCGGTTACGCTCGCTAGGGATTTTTCCGTCGCAAGGGGAATGTCGATCGGCAGGATCAGGACCTCGGCAGGGAGGCCTGATTTCGCAAGCTCGGCCCGCGCGCCCGAGAGGGCGGCGTTCAGGTCGGGCCACGCCTCGGCGAACGTCTCGATGCCCTCGCCGGCCGCGATCTCGCGCGCTTTTTCATCCGCACTGACGAGCCTGACGTTCGCCGCTCCCGCGATCCCGCGCGCGAGCTTCAGCGTGTCGGCGAGGAAGCGCTCGCAAAGCGCCTGCCGTTCCGCCTGCGTGAGCAATCCCGCCAGCCTGGATTTTCCGGAGGCCAGCGACTTGCAGGGAACGAGGATCACGGGCATGGCCGTCAACGGCTCCGCAACGCGGAGGCGAATTCCAGGCACTGCTGCGCGAGGGCCACCCGCTCGGCGTCCGTTTTCATGATGGTGTTCTCGATCCGCACCTGCATGCCGAGCGCTTCGATCTCGTGCTTCAGCGCCGCGTCGCTGGTGTCGATGACGAAGCCGTCGACAAGCCCGCGATAATGTTGCGCCACGGTTCTGGCGGAGGGCTCATGGCCGAGCTCGCCCATGATCTTCGCAGCCGGGCCCTTGATCGCCATGCCGGCGACGATGGGAGACACCGCGATCACCGGCGCGCCGCAACTCCGCAGCCAGTCCCGAAACTCCGGAAGCTCGAGCATGGGATCGATGCTCAGATAAGGATTGGAAGGGCACAACACGATGGCCGCGGGCGGCGCGACCGATCTCCTGCGGCGCAGCGCTTCGCTGATCGACGCTTCCCTTGCGCCGCGGAATTCCAGCCGCCTGACGGCCGGCGCGCAGGCAAGGCGGACGAAGTATTCCTGAAACGCGATTTCCGCGTCCGCGGTGTGAACGATGGTCCGCACCTTATCGTCGGACATCGGCAATATCTCGGCGCGCACGCCGAACGCGCGGCACAACTCGCGGGTCACCTGCGTGAGCGTGGCGCCTTCCGCAAGCCGGCGCGTGCGCAGCACATGGGTCGCGAGATCCCGATCGCCGAGCTTGAACCAGACCGGGCCGCCGAGCCGCGAAAGCTGATCCATGAAGCTCCAGCTTTCGCCTTCCAGCCCCCAGCCCTGCGCGCGATTGGCGACGCCGCCGAGCGTGTACATCACCGTGTCGAGATCGGGAGAGACATGAAGCCCGAGATGCTCGAAATCGTCGGCGGTGTTGACGGCGACGACGAGATTTTCTTCCCTTATATGCTGGAGGCCGGCGGCGAGCTTGGCCCCGCCCACGCCCCCGGCAATCGCGAGCACCCAGCCACCGGCAGCGCTCACCGGAACAGGTCCTTGTTTTTCGGACGCAGCAGATCCCGGCTGTCGCCGTTTCCGGTGAGGATCGCCTTTCCTCTCACATGCACGATCGGCCAGCCCTCGTCGGCCTGTCCCATCACGACGGACGCGGCGGCGGCGATTTCATCGCCCCGGCCGACCTCGGTGGTTTCCAGCTTGCGGCCGAGCAGATCCGGCTTGCCGCGCAGATCCAGCAACGTCGCGACGCCGCTGCCGCCGATCAGCGTGCCGATGGTGCCGTTTCGCCACGCGCGGCCGATGCTGTCGATAATCATGACGCCGATCTCGTGGCCCGTCTGCGCCTCGATGTCGGCGCGGATGCGCCGCGCCGAAACGTCCGGCGCGAGCGGCAGCAGCAATGCATGGTCTTCGCCTTCCACGTTGGAGCGGTCGATGCCCGCATTCGCGAGCACGAGCCCCAGCCGGTGCTCGACGATGATCACCCCCGGCAGCGCGCGGAGGACGTCTTTCGATTCCGACAGGATAAGCTCGACCACGCGCGGATCTTTGTGCGCGACCGCGGCGAGCTCGATTGCGGCGGCCGAGGGCTTCACCGTCGAGAGTTCGACGAGCCGCCCTTCGGCTTTCGAGACGACCTTCTGGGCATAGACGAACAGATCGCCCGCATCGACGGCGATGCCCGACGCGGCGGCCGCATCCAGCGTTATCCGCGCGAGATCGTCCCCGGCATGCACCATGGGCACCCCGCGCAGGGCTGTCAGCGTGAGACTGCTCATTCGTGTCGTTCGATCCCAATCGAATCGGCTTCGAAGCCCTTCTTACCCCGCGGCAGAAACTCCGTCAGTCTCCGTCACCCTACCTTCGCCATGACGTCGCGCGCAAACCACTCGATCTGATCGTTCATCTCGCTCACGCTGTCCGCGGGGAACATCAGCGCGCTGCAATGATCGATCCCGATGGCCTTTAGCTTCGCAACTTTCTCGATGATGACGTCGGGCGAGCCGACGAGGTTTGCGATCACCTGATGGCTCAGGTCGCGGCCGGTATAGGCGAGCGACACGCGATGCGCGACCAGCCCGCTTTCCATGTAGCGCTTTTCCGCGGCTTCCATGGTCTTGTCGATGGTGACGGAGAACTGCGGCGCGATCTCGATGTCGGCCGGGTTTCTGCCGAGCTCGGCCGCGCGCGTCTTCAGGTTCTTGATTCTTTCCTCCAGCTCCGTGAGCGGACGCCAGCCCGGCAGCCAGCCCTGGCCGTAGCGCGCGGCGCGCTCGATCGCCTCGAGGTTGTGGCCGCCGATATAAAGCGGGAACGGCTGCGCCCTGCTCTTCGGAAACATCTCGACGTCCTTGAAGGAGTAATATTTTCCCTCGAAGCTCGCGCTCTTTTCCTTGAACAGCATTTCGAGCGACGTCAGCGCCTCGTCCATCATGTCGCCGCGGCGGGCCTTCGCGGCCCGCGAGCCGCCCCATGCCAGAAACTCCTCGCGATAGGCGCCGAGTCCGACGGCCATGATGAAGCGGCCGTTCGACATCTGGTCGAGCGTGATGGCCTGCTTCGCGAGATAGACGGGATCGCGCATCGGCAAGACGCAAAGCGCCGTTCCCAGTTTCAGCTTCGTCGTGACGGCGCCGATTGCCGCAAGCACGACCAGCGGCTCGTAGAAATTCGGCGGCGTGTTCGGGAACAGATCCCGCACATAATCCTGGGTCGTGATGTGGTCGTTGCCCCAGACCGAATCGTAGCCGAGCCGCTCGCAGAGCTTGCCCTGCTCGATGAAATCTTCCGGGCCCGCGAACGGAATCGGATACATGACGCCTTCGAACCCCGTCGAAAGACATACGCTGAATTTCATTTCTATCTCCCGTGAATTTTTAGAATGCTGGAAATCTGCTCGGACGCGCGAACACCCGCGATGACGACTTCGTCGAGGCCCGCGCGCTGGTACGTCTCGAAGCGCTCGCGCAACTGCGCGGCGGTGCCGCTGACGGCGTGGCGGCGAACGATGTCGTCGGTAATCAGCGCTTCCGCCGCGGCCCAGTCGTTCGCGAGCACCGCGCCGTTCAGGGCCGCCTGGTCGAGCCGGCTTCCCGCCGCATCCAGATTTGCCCTGTGGTGCGGCCCGCGCAGCAGAATCGCGAGCGCGCGGCGCAGCCTGTCGTTCGCGACCGTTTCGCTCGCGTCGATCGAGGAATAAACGAGCCCGTGCGTGCGCACCGGCCTGCCCTTCGCGCCGCGCCGGACATGATCCAGCGTCTGCTCGACGAAGGGCACCGACGCACCCGCGCTGATGAGCACGCCATCCGCTTCCGCGCCGGCAAGCTCGAGCATGCCCGGGCCCGACGCCGCGAGCACGATCGGGACGTTGCGCGCCCCGGTCACGAGCGCGCGCGAGGAAATGCTGAAGTGATCGCCTTCGTAGCGGACGGTTTCTCCGGCGAGCAGCGCCCGCGTGATCTTCAAGGCCTCGCGCATCAGCTTCAGCGGCTTCGAGCCGTCGATCGCGAGCGCATTGAGATCGGCCGGGGCGCCGACGCCCAGACAGAGCGTCACGCGGCCGGGAAACATTTCATCGAGCGTGGCGACGCTCATCGCCGCCTGCACCGGATGGATGGTCAGCGGGCTCACCGCCATGAGCGCGACATTCACCCGTTCGGTGCGGGCCAGCGAAAGCGCCGCCAGCGATACCGGATCGCGCAGGAACAGATGGTTCGCGGCCCACAAGGCGCGCGCGCCGCCCGCTTCGGCAAGCGCCAGCTTCTCCAGAAACTGCTGCGGCGTATCGCGGCCGTCGGTCGATACCGAGAGATCAAACAAGGCTTTTCACCGCTTCGAGAATTTTGATGTAGCCGGTGCAGCGGCAGATATTGCCGCGGAGAAAGTGGCGGATTTCCTCCTCGGTCGCGGACGGCTTCAGTTCGAGCAGCGCCGTGGTCGCGAGCACCATGCCCGAGGTGCAGAAGCCGCACTGCATCGCCGCATGATCGACGAACGCCTGCTGCACCCGGCTCAGCTTTCCATCCGCCGCGAGCCCCTCGATGGTCGTCACCGACTTGCCGTCGGCATCGACGGCGAGCGTCGTGCAACTGCTGACCGGAAGCCGGTCGACGAGCACCGTGCAGGCGCCGCAGACCTCGACGTCGCAGGATCGCTTGGTGCCCTTCAGCTTGCAGCGGTCGCGCAGCACGTCGACCAGAAGCTCGGAGGAATCGACCGTCAATTCCCGCGGCGACCCGTTCACGATCAAGGAGATGGTTGTCGGATCACGCATGGCGCGCGTCCCCGGCAGGAGGGACGCCGCATGCCGCCATCAACGTCCGCTGGATCAGCACCGCGGCGAGATGCTGCTTGTAGTCGGCGCTGCCGTGAAGATCGCTCGTCGCGGAAATCTTCGATGCGAATTGCCGCGCCGCCGCAGGCAGGACGTCGGGCAGCGCCGGCACCGGCACGCCCGCAAGCGCATCCTCGACTTCCTTTGCGTGAATCGGATGCTCGCCGATGGCGCCGAGCCAGATGCGGTACTCGTTGCCGCTTCCGCCGCCAACGAAGCCCGCGGACACGCCGACCGCGGGGCGCTCGAGGTGGCCGGTTTTCCGGTAGCAGAAACTTTCGCCCGCCTTCGTCACCGGAATCCTGATTTCCGAAATCAGCTCGTTATCCTCGCGTATCGTGGTGAATTCGCCGACGATGAACTCGGCCACCGGGACCGAGCGCTTCGACTGCGGGGAAACCAACGTGACCGATGCGCCCATCGCGGCAAGAAGCGACGGCGGATCGGAATGGGCTTCGGCAAATCCGAGATTCCCCGCGAGCGTGCCGGCGGCGCGGACGCGAATGTTCGCGATGCCGTCGCTCAGCGCCGCATAAGCGGGAACGCGGCTCCTGACGAACTCGCTGCTCGCGAGCTCATGATGGGTGACGAGCGCGCCAATGACGAGTTCTTCGCCCTCCACGCGCAGGCCCCTGAATTCCTCGATCCGCTTCAGGTCGATCAAATGCTCGTAGCGGAGCACCCGCGCCTTCAGCGCGAGCAGCAACTCGGTGCCGCCCGCATAAACGGCCGCGTCGTCCCCGTGCTTCGAGAGCAACTCGAAAACCGCGGGAAGACCGCCGGGCCGGTGATGCGTGAACGGTGCGAGGAACACGGCCTACACCTGCGCCAGCTGTTCTTTGATACGGCGCTCGAACTCCACGAAGTTTTCTTCCGCCTTCTTCTTGATGACGGAATAACCGAGCGAGGCCAGTCGGCCCGCGACGTTGAGGCTCGCGTTCACGGCAAACCTGCTCGCGCCGGATTCCACCGGATCGACGGTGACGTGCAGCGCGACCGTGAGCGTGGTGCCGGTGAACTTGTCCTTCCCGGTGGCGGCAGCCTTGACGAAGGAGGGCTCCTCGAAGCTTTCGACCGCAATCTGCGCCGGGACTTCCAGCTTGAAGGGGCCGATCTTCTGCTTCATCACCGCGCTGTACGATTTGAGCTTCTCCTGCACCTCGATGCTTTCGCAGCCGGGAATGCAGGCGGCCATGCGCTCGATGTCGATCATCATGGTCCAGATGCGCTCGGGCGCCGTAGGCAGCACGGTTTCAAAGCTGAAATCCATCGTCAGCCTCCTTTCTTTTCGCGGATGGCGCGCCAGACGCGCTCCGGCGTGAGCGGCAGCTCGCGGATTCGCGCGCCGTAGCCCGCGGCGAGCGCATTGGCGATTGCGGGCGCGACCGGAAGGATCGCGCCCTCGCCCATTCCGCGCATGCCGCCGGGGCCGGGGCCGGTGCCGCTTTCGATCAGAATGGTGGTGAAATTATCGGGCACTTCATCGATGGTCGGCACGTGATAGTCGATCATGGTCGCGTTGATCGGCTGGCCGTCCTGATAAACCAGTTCTTCGCTCAGCGTGTGGCCGAGGCCCATGATCGACGCGCCTTCGTCCTGCCCTTCGGCGGCGGCGCGATTGAGCGCGCGGCCGACGTCGGCCACGCTCACGTAATGACGAACCCTGATTTCGCCGGTCTCTTCATCGACGGCGATGGCGCAGCGGCCCGCCGCCGTTTCCCAGAACAGCGGCGCCTGCGCGAGACGGCCGCCATTCGAATGCGGCGTCACGCGCCCGATGCTGACGATCTCGCCGCTGTCGATGCCGTAATAGGCATGCAGCAATTCGCTGAAGGTTTTTCTTTCGTTGCCGATGGCGATGCCGCCCTCGCACAGTTGCACCGCTTCAGGATCGACCGACAGCACCACCGCCGCGATTTCGGCGACCTGCCTGCGGATGTCATTGGCGGCGTCCTCGATCGCAAGGCCCATCATCAGCGACGAGCGGCTTGCGCCCGTGCCCCAGTCGTAGGGCGCAATCGCGGTATCGGGCGTGAGCACCTCGATCGCCTCGATGGGCTGGTTGAGCTGCTCGGATGCAAGCGTGCGCAGCACTTCGCGCAGGCCCTGCCCGATCTCCACGCTGTTCGACACCACGGCGACGGAGCCGTCGATCTTCAGGCGCATCATGACCGACGCGACCGGCATGATCCCCGGATCGGAAATTCCGAGCGCGGTGCCCTGATGCGTCGCGGAGCCCTGATCCAGCGCGGTCAGGCGGTCCATCTCCTGCGAGGCGAGGTCCATCGCCTCGCCCATTTCGACATCGATGGGGCGCAGATCCGGGCGGACATGCTCGCCGCGGCGAAGCAGGTTGCGGTTGCGCAACTCGAGCGGATCGAGATTCAGCGCGGCCGCGATCTCGTCCATCTGCGATTCACTGGCCCAGACCGCCTGCGGCCCGCCGATGGAGCGGAAGGCGGCGCCCGGCACGGTGTTGGTATAAGCCGCGACGCTTTCGAGTTTCAGGTTGGGAATCCGGTAAGGGCCGATGGAGCGGTTCGCCGCCTTCACCGCGACCGCGGGCCCGGTGTCGGCATAGGCGCCGCCGTTCATCAGAATGCGGACGGCCTTTGCGACGATGGTGCCGTCGTTCTTCACGCCGGTGCGAACATGCACGGTCGCGCTCAGGCGGCGCGCCGTCAGCATGGTTTCGGAAATGGAAAGGCAGACGCGAACCGGCCGCCGCGCCTTCCACGCCAGCGCCGCGACCAGCGGGTCGATCTTGACCGACGCCTTGCCGCCGAAGCCGCCGCCGACATTGGGCGAGATCACGCGGATCCGCGCGAGCGGCAGGCCGAAGACGCGCGAGAGCACCTTCTGCACCGCGGTCGGCGACTGCCCGCAACTCCAGACCGTCAGGCTGTCATGCTGAAACGACGCGACCACGCAATGCGGCTCCATTGCGTAGTGGAAGACCATCGGAAATTCGAACGTGCCTTCGAAGCGATGATCGGCTTCCGCGAGCGCTTTTTCGGTGTCGCCGTGCTCGTAGGCGTAGCGCTGGAAAATATTGGTCCCGGCGACGGGCTTGGCCTCGCCCTTGAAATAGAAATCCTTGATCGTTTCGAGGTTCTCGTGGATCAGCGGCGCGGACGGCGCGATGGCCTCGGCGGCATCCGTCACGAAGGGAAGCAGGTCGTATTCGACCGCGATGGCGTCGAGCGCCTCTTCCGCGATGCGTTCGTCTTCGGCGGCGACCATCGCCACCGGCTCGCCGACATAGCGCACCCGGTCGATCGCGATCACCGGGCGGTCCTTGAGAAACAGACCCCAGTGATTGTTCAGCGCCGCCACATCGGCGCCGGTAAGCACGGCGGCAACGCCGGGAATGGCGAGCGCCGACGAAACGTCGATACTCTTTATAATACCGTGCGGCACGGTGCTGCGAAGCACCTTGCCGTGCAGCATGCCCGGGACTTCGACATCGGAAACGAATTCGGTGCGGCCGGTGACCTTATCGGCATAATCCCTGGCGGCCGGCCGCGAATGCTTGCCGGATAAATGCTTACCCGACATATGCGACGTCCTTCCTGCGCCACGCATCGCGCCGCGCGCGCGGAAACCGCGCGCGGGCAAATGCGGAAGACAGGACGCGAAGCGAACGCAATGGCTACCTCTCGGACGGAAAAATCTTGCGATCCGTCAGCACCCGCACCGCCTCGGCGAAATCGGCCGGCACGGTCAGCAATTCCTCCTGATACCTGGCGGTTACCGCGGTATCCTTCAGGCCGCTCGCGGTGAGCAGCGTCACGACGCTTTCGCCCGCGGCTATCGTTCCCTTTTGCTTCAGCTTTTCAACCGCAACGAATGTCGCGGCCGACGAGGGCTCTATATAAAGACCCTCGGAAGATGCCAGTTCGCCCTGCCAGCGCATCATCTCTTCGTTGGTGGCGGTCACGGCGACGCCGTTCGAGCGGCGCAGAATGTCGAGCGCCTGATGCGTGGCCTGGGTGGCGCCGATCGATACGGCGACGGTATCGTGCGTCTTCGGCATGTCGGCGGGGGCATCGGCGCTTGCCGCCATCGCGGCTTCGAGCGAACCGTAAATTTCCGCGGCGGCGAATCTCGGCATGCGATCGGTCCAGCCGAAGGCGCGCATATCCTCGAAGCCGCGCCACATGCCGACCAGCGCATCGCCATAGCAGACCGGCAGCACGCACCAGTCCGGCACCTGCCAGCCGAGCTGCTCGACGATCTCATAGGCGAGCGTCTTGTATCCCTCGATGCCGAGCGGATTGCTGCCGGCGACCGGGCCGAAGAACGGCGAAGTCGGAAACCATCCGAAATTGCGGACGGCATGTTCCATCAGCGTCCAGCGATCCTTCTTGTTCTCGACCGCGACGACCTGCGCGCCATAGGCGCGCATCTGGTGCAGCATGGGGCCGCTGGTGCCCTTGAAGGTGAAGACCACGCAGGGAATGTTCGCTTTCGCGGCATAGGCCGCGGCCGCGGCGCCGGCATTTCCCGAGGAACTTGAAACGATCACCTTGGCGCCGAGCTTTTTTGCCGACGAAACGGCGAGACAGGCGAGCCGGTCCTTGAAGGACCAGGTCGGGTTTCTGCTTTCGTCCTTGCCGTAGAGCCGGTCGAGGCCGAGCTTGCGCGCGACGCTTCCGAGCGCGTGCAGCGGGCTGCCGCCTTCCCCGAGACTGACGGCCTCGTCCGCCGTAACCGGCAGCACGTCGCCATAGCGCCACAGCGTGCGCGGGCTATCGGACGAAGGCTTCGGACGCGGCGTTCTCAGCTTGTCGTCATAGGCCACGACGAGATTGCTGCGAACCTGCGGCCGGCATACCGGACAATCCCGATCGTGGTGATCGAGAGGGAAGCGGGTTGCGCAACGAACGCACTGAAGCCCTGTAACGCTTGCCATCAAATCAAACGCAGCTTGGCGGGACTGAGCATGAAGGAGTCCACGCCATCCTTGGTGATTACAAGCGTGTCTTCGACCTGCAATCCGGCGAAGCCCATTTCATAATAAGGAGTCTCGACGCAGATCACCATGCCTTCCTCAAAATGCTCGGCGTTCGAGGGGGCGATATTCGGCGCATCGTAGCCGTCGAGCCCGATGCCGTGACCGATATGGCTGCGCTGGTAATGCGGAATGCCCTCGCGGCGGACGGTCTCGACCGCCGCGTCGAAAACGTCGGAAACGCGCACGCCGGGCTTGATCATCTCGATCGCACGATACATGCCGACGCAGATGGCGTTGTGATAGCGAACGGTTTTTGCGTCGGGCTCGCCGATGATGCCGTTGCGCGCGATGTCGGCGCGGTAATGACGATAGCGCCCGCCGACGTCGAAGCGGATCACCTCGCCCTTGCGGATCTTGGTTTCATTGGGCTGAACGTTCGTCATCGCGCCGCGACCGCCGGTGCCGATGCAGCCGAGCACGGGCAGGCCGCCCTCCTCGATGGTCTTGCAATGGAAGGCGCGCGCGAGATCCATTTCCGTTGCGCCTTCGCGGGCGATATCGAGCGCGGCCGTGATCGACATGTCGGCGATCTGCGCCGACCTGCGCAGGCGGCTGATTTCCTCAGGCGTCTTGATCGCGCGGGCGTAACGAAAAACGCCCGAAGCGCGGACGAGCTTTGCGTCCGGAAAGAGCTCCGCGAGCTTGTCCCAGTATTCGGGCAGAATCCCGATCTCGTCGATGCCGATGGTGGCCGATTGCAACCCGCGATCCCTGATCGCCCGCGCCAGAGCGGAGACGGCGTCGCCGTCGTCGGGGCGATCCAGCAATTGCTTCATGCGCGCGTTCTGCGAATCCAGCGTCGCGCCCGGCGTGGCATCGACGATGAATTTTCCAAACCGGCGGATGTCCTCGACCCATACTTCGGGATCTGCGGCAAGATCGATCAGGCCCGTGCTGGTGATGACCGCGGCATCCTTCGGATCGGCGACGGGCGTCAGCACATAAGCCTGCGGGCCGCGGCGGATCCAGTGGCTCATCGCCCAGAAGCCGCTGGTGTAGGTTACGTTCTCCGGTGTTGTCGCCACGAGTGCGTCGAGGTTCGCGCGCTTGGCCGCCGCCAGCAAACGATCCACATTCATGAGCATTTTCA
>CAZNPX010000007.1:0-5483 GCA_964575175.1 uncultured Hyphomicrobiales bacterium
GGTCGAGGTCGAGGCATTCTGCTCGTGATCGGCATGCAGAATGAAAATCCGGTCCATCGCGCGGGCGAGGACCGGATTGACTTTGTATTCTTCCGCGGGAACGGCGAAGCACATCCGCAGGAAATTCGACGACAGGTCGAGATCGTTGCGCGGATAAATGAACGGCTGGCCGATCGAATATTTGTAAGCCATCGCGGCGAGCGTCGGCATCTTCGCGATCATGCGGATCGACGCGATCATGCGCTGCTGCGGATCGGAAATGTCGGTGGAGTCGTGATAGAACGCCGAGAGCGCGCCAACCGAGCCGACCATGACTGCCATGGGATGCGCGTCGCGCCGGAAACCTTGCAGGAAGCGGTGCATCTGCTCGTGCACCATGGTGTGCCGGTTCACGCGGAAGTCGAAATCGGCCTTCTGCGCCGCGGTCGGCAGCTCGCCGTAGAGCAGGAGGTAGCAGGTCTCGAGGAAATCGCCGTTTTCGGCGACCTGCTCGATGGGATAGCCCCGATAGAGGAGAACGCCTTCGTCGCCGTCGATATAGGTGATCTTGCTTTCGCAACTTGCGGTGGAAGTGAAGCCGGGGTCGTAGGTGAACATCCCGGTCTGTCCGTAAAGCTTGCCGATATCGACGACCGAGGGGCCGATGGAACCGCCCTTGATCGGCAGCTCGAGTTTCTTGTCGCCTACGGCAAGCGCAGCGGATTTGGCCGTGCTTTTGGCGTCCATCCGGATCTCCTATTTTTATTGCGGACCGGCTCCTAAGCCCGTGGGCCATAAGCCTTGCCGGAAAAGTGGGTACCGGGGCCAAAAGCCCGCAGCAGATGGGCAAAACTAGACGCTTCGCTGCGTCGCGACAAGCCGACGAAGGGCGGCGCCCCGGAAGGTTCCGCAGTTTTTATGCGGGCTTCTGGGCCTGATCGCGAAGCCGGGCCAGGCTTTCTTCCTTTCCGAGCACACTCAGCACGTCGAAGATGCCCGGCGACGTCGATTTCCCGGTCAGCGCCGCGCGCAGTGGTTGTGCGACGGCGCCGAGCTTCATGCCGAGCCGCTCGGCGAGCTCCCGGATCGCAGCCTCCGTCGTTGCCGACGACCACGGCTCGGCCTGTTCCAGCACGGGGACCGCCTTCTTGAGGGTTTCGCGGCCTTCGGCATTGAGGAGGGCCGACGCCTTTTCGTCCAGCAGCAGCGGGCGCTCGGCGAAGAGGAAGCTCGCGCCGTCAATCAGCTCGATCAGGGTCTTCGCGCGTTCCTTGAGGCCGGGCATGGCGGCAACGAGCTGGGCGCGGCGGGATTTGAGCAGCGCGGCCGTGCGCCCGCCGCCGGGCAGGTCCGGCAGCAGCGCTTCAATCTCGCGCACGATCTCTTCGTCTGGCATCGCCCGCAGATACTGGCCGTTGATGTTCTCCAGCTTGACGAAATCGAAGCGCGCGGCGGCGCGACCGACCTTCGAAATATCGAAGAGCTCGATCATTTCCTTTGCGCTGAACAGCTCCTGGTCGCCGTGGCTCCAGCCGAGACGCACCAGATAATTGCGCAGCGCGTCCGGGACGTAGCCCATGGCGCGATAGGCCTCGACGCCGAGCGCGCCGTGGCGCTTCGACAGCTTCGCGCCGTCCGATCCGTGGATCAGCGGGATGTGACCCATGCGCGGAACCTTCCAACCGAGTGCTTCGTAGATCTGGGTCTGGCGCGCGGCATTGGTGAGGTGATCGTCGCCGCGAATGATGTGCGTGATGTTCATGTCGTGGTCGTCGACCACGACCGAGAGCATGTAGGTCGGCGTGCCGTCGGAGCGGAGCAGCACCAGATCGTCGAGATCCTTGTTGGGCCAGGTCACTTTTCCCTGCACCAGATCTTCGACCGTGGTTTCGCCTTCCTGCGGCGCCTTCAGGCGGATTACGGGCTGCACGCCCGGCGGCGCTTCGGACGGATCGCGGTCGCGCCAGCGGCCGTCGTAGCGCGGCGGCTTGCCCTCGCTGCGCGCTTTTTCGCGCATCTCCTCGAGTTCCTGCTGGCTGGCGTAACATTTGTACGCGCGGCCGAGCGTGAGCAGCGCCTCGGCGGCTTCGCGGTGACGGGTCGCGCGGGCGAACTGGTAAACGATGTCGCCATCCCAATCGAGCCGAAGCCATTTCATTCCGGCAATGATCGCGTCGATCGCCTCCTGCGTGGAGCGCTGCCGGTCGGTATCTTCGATGCGCAGCAGCATCTTGCCGCCGTGATGGCGTGCAAACAGCCAGTTGAAGAGCGCGGTGCGCGCCCCGCCGATATGCAGGAAGCCGGTCGGCGAAGGGGCAAAGCGGGTGATTACGGGTTCGGACATCGGACTCTTGAACGTGGAACGAAACGGCGGCCCGTGTAGCATAGCGTTTGGGTTGCGAGTAGGGCGGGGAAACCCATGAGCGAACCGGAGCGGAAGCGGCCAGGCGTCGCCCGCAGAGCCGCGGCGCTTTCCGGCGTCACAGCTCTGGATGCTTCGGGCTTCGCCGCGGGGCTCCGTGGGGCTGCCGGCGGGATTCGGGCCGCGCTTGTGGAGGAAGCCGAGCAGGGCAGGCTCGCGCCGTGGCTTGCGGCCGGCTTCTGCGGCGGCGTACTCCTCTACTTCCTCGCGTCCCACGAGCCGTCGTGGATCGCGGCGTCGCTGTTTTTCGCGGCCTCGAGCTTGTTGAGCTTCGGATTGCGCCGCCGCGCCTTCGCGTGGGCGTTAAGCGCAATGATCGCAGCCGTTTCGGCGGGGTTTGCGACCGGCGCCGTGCGCGGCGCGATGGTTGCGCATCCGGTGCTGACGGCGCCGACCGCGACCGTCACGTTGCAGGGCTTTGTCGAGGCGCGCGACGCCAGCGCGCGCTCGGAGCGGATCGTGCTCCGGGTGACGAAAACGGACGCCAAATCGAAGCAGGCCATTCCCGAGCGGGTGCGGATCGCCTTCCGCAAGGGTCTCGCGCCGGCGGTCGGGGAGCATATCGAAGTCCGCGCTCGGCTCCGGCCGCTGGTCGGACCGATCCGTCCCGGCGGTTATGACTTTGCGGTCGGGGCCTATTATTCCGGCCTGGGTGCGACGGGCTTTGCGCTCGGCAAGAGCAAGACGGTGGCGGCCGCGGGCGAGACGCCGCTCTTCGTCCGGCTCAATGCCGGCGTCGACCAGCTCCGGCGCTCGCTCGCGGAGCGCATCCGCCTGACCTTGCCGGGAGATGCCGGGGCGATCGCCGCCGCACTTGTCACCGGCATTCGCGATCACATCTCGCACGGCGCGAACGAGGCGCTTCGCATCTCCGGGCTCTACCACGTCATTTCAATTTCCGGCCTGCACATGGCGCTGATCGCGGGAGCACTGTTCGCCTTCGTGCGGGGAGGCCTCGCGCTGGTTCCGGGTCTTGCACTCAGACGCCCCATCAAGAAATACGCGGCACTCGCCGCGCTCGTCGGCGTGACCTTCTATCTGCTGCTGTCGGGCGCCGAGGTGGCGACGCAGCGCTCCTACATCATGATCGCAATCGTTCTTGCCGGCGTTCTGATCGACCGGCCTGCGCTCACGCTGCGCACGCTCGCGGCCGCGGTCGTCGTGACCCTCATCATTTCTCCCGAAGCGGTGCTCAATCCCGGTTTTCAGATGTCGTTTGCGGCCACGCTCGCCCTGATCAGCTTCTACGAGCGCTGGGTTCCGTTCGTCACATCGCCGCCCGCGCCCGGCGCATCCGCAATCGGTGCGTGGAGCGGCCGCGCGGGAAGATGGCTCCTGCTAGGCGCGGCCACTTCATTCATCGCCGGCTGCGCGACGGCGCTTTACGCCGCCTTCCATTTTCACCGGCTCGCGCCTTATGGCGTGCTCGCGAACGTGCTGTCGATGCCGATGATTGGCCTCGTCATCATGCCGGGAGCGCTGCTCGGGGTTCTGCTCATTCCGTTCGGATTCGATTTCATCGGCTGGACGCTCATGGGCTACGGCATCGACGGCATGATCGCGGTCGCAAAATTCGTAAGCGCGATCGAAGGCGCGGAAGGCCGCATCTCCGCGTTCAGCGGCAGCGCGGTCCTGATCGGCACGGCGGCGCTGCTGCTGCTCTCGATTCCCGCGACATGGCTGCGGCTCGCCGGCGTGCCGCTAGCCGTGCTTGGAGTTTCGCTGATGTGGAGCGGGCCGCGCTACGACGTGCTGGTCGATGCGGAGGGCGAAGTGATTGCGCTGCGTGCGGCCGACGGCACCCTGTCGATTCAGGCCGGCAAAAGCTCGCGCTTTACGGTCGAGAACTGGCTTGCGGCCGCAGGACTACCGCCCACCGGGGCGCAGAAGCCCGCACAGGCATTTTCATGCGATGCAAATGGTTGTGTCGGGCGGCTCGCAGACGGCACGCTGATCGCGGCTCCAAAGACGGCCGCTGCCCTTCTTGAAGACTGCGGGCAGGCCGCCCTCATCATCACGCGCCGAATGGTGCCCGAAACCTGCGCTTCGGCGGTGATCGACCGCCGGACGCTTGCGACCACGGGGGCCATCGCGCTCAGGAAAACGCCGCGAGGTTGGGAAGCCTATCCTTCACGCGCGCCGAATGCGGATCGACCGTGGTTCGGCCGCAGGGAAGCGCCCGATGCCAACGTGCTATCGCGGTTGCAGGCAACACCGCCGACGCAACAGACGGTGCCGCTCGCGCCGCCAGCCGAAGTCTCAGGCGATATGCCCGTGCCGGAAGCGGCCGAGGATCATGTGGAAGATCAGTAGCGGCGATAGATACCGACGAGCTTGCCCTGGATCTGCACGCGGTCAGGCCCAAAGATGCGCGTCTCGTAAGCCGGGTTCGCCGCTTCGAGGGCGACGGATGCGCCCTTCTTCCGAAGCCGCTTGAGCGTCGCTTCTTCGGAATCGACGAGGGCAACCACGATGTCGCCGGTGTCGGCAATATCGGCCTTCTTGATGAGGGCGAGGTCGCCTTCGAGAATCCCCGCCTCGATCATGGAATCGCCCTTCACTTCGAGCGCGTAGTGCTCGCCCGTGGAAAGCATTTCCGGCGGCACATGGACGGTATGGCTGCGGTTCTGGATCGCCTCGATGGGCGTACCGGCGGCGATACGGCCCATGACCGGGATCGCAATCGGCCGCGTGCCGCCGTCGTCCTTCTCGGCCGGCAGTTTCGCGACCTTGCCGAGCGAACCTTCGATCACGTTCGGAGAGAAGCCGCTGCGCCCGCGGGGGCTGCCCATGGCAGGCGCGACCGTTTCAGGCAGGCGGATGACCTCCAGCGCGCGGGCGCGGTTGGGGAGGCGGCGGATGAAGCCTCGCTCCTCGAGTGCGGTAATCAGCCGATGGATGCCGGATTTCGACCGCAGGTCGAGCGCGTCCTTCATCTCGTCGAAGGAGGGCGGCACGCCCGATTCCTTCAGACGCTCGTGGATGAAGCGAAGCAACTCATACTGTTTTCGGGTCAGCATCGTCGGAAAATCCCTGCATTGGGGCCTTTTCAGGCGCCTGCGAGTCGGTACAAATCAGGAAC
>CAZNPX010000007.1:5583-88555 GCA_964575175.1 uncultured Hyphomicrobiales bacterium
AAATCCCTGCATTGGGGCCTTTTCAGGCGCCTGCGAGTCGGTACAAATCAGGAACAGTAGTATCTGTTCTAGTTGTGTTCCGCAAGGATTAAGATCGGATGAAAGCCGCTGGTGCGGTCTGTGCGGCAATGAAATACGGGTTTGGGGAGTCTCAAGAAAATTTGGGTTGGCGGCATTGGTGCTCGCGGGCACCGTAAGCCGACGCAGATCGGAAGCGGGCGTATTCGCGAATGACCGGCCGCCGCCGGATTTTTATGGAGATGGGCGCGATGCGGCGTTGCCTGATCGGATTACTCGGCGTGATTGTCTTCGCCGGCTGCGCGAATGCGCAGCATGTCGAGCAGATCCGCATTTCCAACGCCGGGATCTGGTGGCTCGAAACGGAGCGGATCGAGAACGCGCCCACTTCGATCAAGGGATTCTTCCGGATCGTGAAGAACATGCGGCTGGCAGAGCGAACCGATCGCATTCCCGCCGCGGTGGGCACGAGTCTGGGCATTAACTTCCAAATCATCGGCGAACCGAATGGTGCGCCGGTCACGATCCGCTACACCACGCGCTTTCCCTCGCCGGGCTTGCGCGATCCGAAGACCGGCAAAGTATTGCTCACGAGCGAAAATGATCGCCAGCACAGGATCGGTGAAACCTCATTTCGCAGCTATAGCTTCGATGAGGATTGGGAAATCGTGCCCGGAGTCTGGTCGCTTGAGTTCTGGCACGAAGGCAAATTGATCGCGGCGCAGAAATTCGATGTCGAGAAAGCCGTCCCCATGCCCGACCGGATAGCGATGCCGCCCGTGGATACGCCCGGCGAGCGCTAGCTTCACGAAAACGGTCGAAGCTAGTCGAGCGGAATGATCCGGCAGCGTTCGCCGGCCTTCGCCGCCGGCGCATGCGGCTCGCGCAGCAGCAGGCAGTCGGCGCGCGCAAGCACGGAGGTGAACGAGCTGTCCTGCGATTTCTTCAGGAAGGGCATCACCACGCGGCGGCCTTGCTCGTCGAAGTGCGACGTCGAGCGGATGTAGTCGGCGCGGTGATCGTTCTCCCAAAGCTCCGCGCCCAGGATGGCGGGCTGCGGCACCGGGATCGGCTCGTTCATGCCCTGCAACCTGCGAAGCAACGGCAGCAGAAAAATCACGGCGCAGACATAGGTCGATACCGGATTGCCGGGCAGTCCCAGCACGCGCGCGCGGCCCAGGCCGCCGGAAAGTGTCGGCTTGCCGGGACGCAGCGCGATCCTGTGAAAATCGACGACGGCGCCGGCCTTGTCGAGCGCGGGCCGGATCAGGTCGTGATCGCCGACGGAGGCTCCGCCGAGGGTAACGATTACGTCCGCGCTTTCCTTCGCGCCCTCTATCGCTTCGGAGATCAGTTCCAGCCTGTCCTTGAGTACCCGCGCATCGACCACGTCCGCGCCTTCCCGGGCGCAAAGGGCCGAGACCGAAAAATGGTTCGAGGCGACGATCCGTTCCGGCGGGCCGCCCGCGCCGGGCGCAACCAGTTCGTCGCCGGTGGAGAAGATGGCGACGCGCGGGCGCCGCGCACATTCGAGGGTCGCGTGATCCATCGACGCAGCGAGGCTTACCGTGCGTGGGCTCAGGCGCTCGCCCTGCTTCAGCATTACTTCGCCTTCGCGGAAGTCGGCTCCGAACGGACGAATGTTCTTGCCGCGCTCATAGGCGGGAAGGGTGACGAGATCGCCGTCGCGGCTCGCGGATTCCTGTTCGACGACGACATCCGCGCCCGCCGGCACGACTGCGCCGGTGAAGATGCGCGCGGTTTCTCCCGCTTGCAGTTCGCGCCCGAAAGGATGTCCGGCCGCGGATTCTCCGACGAGTTTGAGCGGCTTCTGTGCCGCGAGATCGGTTGCACGGGCGGCATAGCCGTCCATGGCCGATACATCGAAGGGCGGTTGCGAGCGCAGCGCCTTCACGTCGGCGGCAAGCACCCGGCCGGTGGCCTCATGCAGCGGCACGCTTTCGGAAGCGAGAGGCACCGCGCCGCTCACGACTTTCGCAAGCGCGTCGGCGGCGGAAACGAGTGCGGGCTTACCCGGCATGATAGGTCCCCGATGCGCCGCCGGACTTTTCAAGTAGGCGGATGCCTTCGATCTTCATGCCGCGTTCTGCGGCCTTGACCATGTCATAGATCGTGAGGCACGCGACCGAGACGGCCGTCAGCGCCTCCATTTCGACGCCGGTCTGGCCGATGATTTTCACGGTCGCGCGGACCTGCAAACCGGGAAGCGCGTCATCCGGCGTGATGTCGACTTCGACTTTCGAGAGCAGCAACGGATGACAGAGCGGGATCAACTCATGGGTCTTCTTCGCCGCCATGATGCCTGCAATGCGGGCAGCACCCAGCACGTCGCCCTTCTTGGCGTTCCCGCTCATCACGAGCGCGAGCGTCTCCTGGCTCATGACGATGCGGCCTTCGGCGGTAGCGACTCGTTCGGTCGCGGCCTTGCCGGAGACATCGACCATGCGGGCTGCGCCGTCTGCGCCGAGATGGGTGAGCTTGCTCATTCAGGCGCTCGCTTTGGCAGGAGTTCTGGCAAGGATCGCGCGCGTTGCCGCCGCGACATCGGCTTGCCGCATCAGGCTCTCGCCGATGAGGAAGGTGTTGACGTTGATGCGCGAAAGCCGCGCGAGATCGTCCGGCGTGAAGAGGCCGCTTTCACCGACAATGATTTTCTCGCGCGGAATTCCTGGCGCGAGTTTTTCGGTGGTCGCAAGGCTCGTCTCGAAGGTGCGAAGGTCGCGGTTGTTGATGCCGACGAGCCTGCCATCGAGTTTCAGCGCGCGATCAAGCTCGACTGCGTCATGGACTTCGATCAGCGCATCCATGCTGTAATGATGCGCGGCGGCGAGGAGGTCGCGCGCGTTGGCGTCGTCGACCGCCGCCATGATGATCAGGATGCAATCGGCTTCCAGCGCGCGGGCTTCCGCGACCTGATAGGTGTCGTAGAAGAAATCCTTGCGGATCGCCGGCAGCGCGGTCGCGTTTCGCGCCTTCGTGAGAAATTCCGGCGCGCCCTGAAAGCTCGGCGTATCCGTCAGCACCGACAGGCAGGCGGCACCGCCTGCTTCATAGGCTTTTGCCAGCGAAGGCGGATCGAAATCCGCCCGGATCAGGCCCTTCGACGGGCTCGCCTTCTTAATTTCCGCAATCAGCGCATAGTCGCCGCGGGCGAGCTTCGCTTCGATCGCCTTGATGAAGCCGCGCGGGGCGGAAGCGCGCTTCGCCTCGGCCTCGATCGCGCCAAGCGGCCGCTCGCGCTTCGCTTTGGCAATTTCCTCGCGCTTGTACGCGCCGATCTTTTCGAGAATGTCGCTCATGCCGCGTTCGAAACGGCGACGAGCTTATCAAGCCGCGTCTTTGCCGCTCCGCTCTCGATGGATTTCGACGCGAGCGCCGTCGCGTCCTTCAGATTGTCCGCCTTGCCCGCGACGAGCAGCGCCGCGGCGGCATTAAAGAGCGCAACGTCGCGAAACGGGCCCATCTGGCCGTCGAGAACCGCGCGCAACGCTTCGGCATTGTAATTCGCTTCGCCGCCTCTGAGTTCTCCGGGCTTGCTCGTCGCCAATCCGGCATCGGCGGGGGAGATGTCGAACAGTTTCACCTTGCCGCCGGAAAGCTCGGCGACATGCGTCGGTCCCGTGGTGGTGATTTCGTCGAGGCCGTCGGAGCCGTGAACGACCCAGGCCTTTTCGGAGCCGAGCGTGCCCAACACCCTTGCCAGCGGCTCGATCCAGTGCCGGGCGAAGACGCCGACCATCTGCCGCTTCACGCCCGCGGGATTGGAGAGGGGGCCGAGCAGATTGAAAATCGTGCGGGTGCCGAGTTCCACCCGCGTCGGGCCGACATGTTTCATCGCCGGATGATGCGAGGGCGCGAACATGAAGCCAATTCCGGCCTGCCTGATGCAGCGGGAAATGCCTTCGGGCTTCAACTCGATATTGACCCCGAGTGCTGCGAGGACATCGGCGGCGCCCGACTTCGAGGAGAGCGCGCGGTTGCCGTGCTTCGCAACCGGTACGCCCGCACCCGCTACGATAAAGGCGGCGCAGGTCGAGATGTTGTAGCTGCCCGCCGCGTCGCCGCCGGTGCCGACGACGTCAATGGCATCCGCCGGCGCGTCGACGGGTGTCATCTTCGAGCGCATGGTCGAAACCGCGCCCGCGATCTCCTCAACCGTTTCGCCGCGCACGCGTAGGCCCATGAGAAAAGCGCCCATCTGCGATGGCGTCGCTTCGCCGGACATCATCTTGTCGAAGGCGTGCGCGGATTCTTCCTGCGTGAGCGAGGCGCCCGTCGCGACTTTTCCGATCAACGCGCGAAACTTTTCCATATCTGTCCTCACACGCGCCTGGCCGCATTCCACGCTGCGGCGAGATCGAGAAAGTTCTTCAAAATCACGCGGCCATGCTCGGACGCAATGCTTTCGGGGTGAAACTGCACGCCGTGGACCGGATGCTCCTTGTGGGAGAGCGACATCACCAGCCCGTCGTCGGTCTGGGCTGTCACCTTCAGGTCCTTCGGCATGGTCTCGCGATCCACCACCAACGAATGATAGCGCGTCGCCTGGAACGGGCCATTGATGCCGCGCAAGACGCCTTCGCCGGAATGCTTCACGAGCGATAGCTTGCCATGCACGGGCGAGGGAGCGCGAACGACGTCGCCGCCATAGGCCTGACCGATAGACTGCTGGCCGAGGCAGACCCCGAAGATCGGGGTCTCGGCGCCCATCTCCCGGATCACATCGAGGCAGATGCCGGCTTCGTTCGGCGTGCAGGGGCCGGGCGAGAGCACGACCGCATCGGGCTTCTTCGCCTTCAACTCGGCCACCGAGATTTCGTCGTTGCGATAGACATCGACCGTCGCGCCCAGTTCGCCCAGATAGTGGACGAGATTCCAGGTAAAGCTGTCGTAGTTGTCGATCAGGGCGACGTTCATGGTCATTTTCTAGACGGTATCGGTTTTGGCGGCCAGCCGGTCCCTATCCTGTGGTTATTGTCCGCGTTTGGCGGCGCTCGCAAAGCGCCGGGCTTCCTCGGCCGCACGAAACAGGGCCTTCGCCTTGTTCTCGCACTCGACCTGCTCGGCTTTCGGATTCGAGTCGGCCACGATGCCGGCGCCGGCCTGCACATACATCTTGCCGTCTTTTACGAGCGCGGTGCGCAGCACGATGCAGGTGTCCATCGAGCCGTCGGCCGCGAAATAGCCGACGCTGCCGGCATAGACGCCGCGCTTTTCCTTCTCCAGTTCGTCGATGATCTGCATGGCGCGAACCTTCGGCGCACCGGAAACGGTGCCCGCCGGAAAGCCTGCGACCAGCGCGGAGAGCGCGTCGTGCTTTTCGCTCATCTCGCCCTCGACGTTCGAAACGATATGCATGACGTGGCTGTAACGCTCGATGAAGAACTGGTCCGTGACCGTCACGGTGCCGATCTTCGAGACGCGGCCCACGTCGTTGCGGCCGAGGTCGAGCAACATCAGGTGTTCGGCGCGCTCCTTCGGGTCGGCAAGCAGTTCGTGCTCTAGTTCCTTGTCTTCCTGCGGGGTCGCGCCGCGCGGCCGCGTACCCGCGATCGGGCGGATCGTCACTTTGTTCTCGCGCGCGCGAACGAGAATTTCCGGGCTCGACCCGGCGATGGCATATTCGCCGAAGTTCAGGAAATAGAGAAACGGCGCCGGATTCACGCGACGCAGCGCGCGATAGAGCGCAAAAGGCGGCAGCGTGAAATCGGATTCGAAGCGCTGCGATAGCACCACCTGAAAGATGTCGCCCGCAAGAATGTACTCCTTCGCCCTTGCGACCATTGCTTCGTATTCGGCTGGCGTCGTGTTGGACACCGCGTTCGCGCCGATCGGCTCGTCGGACGAAGCGCTGCTTTCCTTGTTCAGCGGCACGTCGAGCGCTTCGACGACGGCCGTCAGCCGTTCGACCGCCTGTGCGTAAGCCGCCTTCGCGGTTACGCCGGACTGCGCGCGCACCGGCGTGATCGCCGTCATGGTGTCCTTCACGGCGTCGAACACGACCACGATGGTCGGCCGGATCAGGATGGCATCGGGCGTGCCGATGGGATCGGGATTGGCGGCGGGCAGCTTTTCCATGAGCCGCACCATGTCGTAGCCGAGATTGCCGAAGATGCCGGCCGCCATGGGCGGCAGGCCATAGGGCACCTCGAGCTTGCTTTCCTCGATCAGAGCGCGAAGCGCCTCGAGCGGCGGCTGCGCCGTCGCTTCGAACGTCGAGGACTGTGTGCGGACCTTTCGATTGAATTCCGCCTTGCCGTCACGCACGCGGAAAATCAGGTCGGGATCGAAGCCGATGATCGAATAGCGGCCGCGCACCGCGCCGCCTTCGACGGACTCGAACAGAAACGACGGATGATGCTCGCGCGCCAGCTTCAGATAGGCGGAGACGGGTGTCTCGAGATCGGCAACCAGCGTCGTCCACACCAGTTGCGGCTTGCCATTGGCGTACTGCGCGCCGAAGGCGCCTTCGTCCGGCAAGACCTCCATGGTTCTATCTCTGTTCGGATGCGCCCGTAACCTGCCGCATCGCCGCTTCGTTCACGCGCAGGCCGAGTTCATTCTGGAGACGGCCGACATATTGCACCTGCAAGTCTTCCTGGATCGACTGCCTGAGCTGCTGAACGAGTTGCGCGGGCGGCGCTGTGGCGGGCACCTCGATCGTGGTCACGCGAAACACGATGCGATCCACGCTGTTGCCGGGGCTGCCGACGCCCGCCTTGTCCTTTGCTGTCAGGAAAATGCGCGCAACGGCATTCGCGTCCAGACCCGGAACGGTCGCGGCGCGATTGATCTTTTCCGCCTTCTCGACTTTCAGGTTCGGCGCGGCGTCGGCGAAGGTCGCGCCTTCGTCGAGCTTTTTCTGGATGGCGGCTGCAAGCTCGGCGAGTTTCTTGCCGACCTGATCGTCCTTCCAGCGCGCTTCGACGCTTGCCTTGGCTTCCTCGAAGGTCCGCTCGCGCGTCGGCTTGATGTCGACCACCTCGTACCAGATCGTGCTGCGCGTCTCACGCAGTTCGATGGCGTCGGTCTCGACGTTCTTCTGCGCCTGGAATGCGGCATTCAGGAGCGTTTCCGGCGAGGGCAGGCCGGCAACCTGCGTGCCGTCGGCCTTGCGGCCGGAACGGTCGATCTCGTCGACCGAGATCATCGGAAGATTCATCTTCTTGCTGATCTCTTCGATGGTGAGGCCCGCGCCGCGCTCGTCCTCGATCTTGTCGTGCAGCGCCTGCACCCGCGTCACCGCCTGCCGAAGCTGGAGATCCTCGCGCAGCGCGCCGGAAACTTCGTCGAAGGGCGGCGTCCGTTCCGGCTCGATTTTGACAAGACGAACGATGATCGGACCGAAGCGGCTCGTGACCGGCTGGCTGGTCGCGTTCGCGGCAAGGCCGAAGGCGGCTTCCGCAACCGGGGCGTCGATAATTTCGCTTTTCGCGAGCGTGCCGAGCGGCACGATATTCAGCTTGAGTTCCTGCGCGAGCGCTTCGAACGTCTCGCCTTTGGCGAGACGTTCCGCCGCGGCTTTCGCGTCGTCCTGCGAGGCGAACGAAATCTGCTCGAGCTGACGGCGCTCCGGAACGGTGAGGCGCTCCTTGAGCTGATCGTAGGTCTTCTTCAGCTCTTCATCGCTGATCGTGATCTCTTTCGAGAGCGTTGCGGGAGTCAGATAAAGCACCCGCAGCGAGCGATACTCGGGCGCGCGGAAGGCTGCCTTGTTCGCATCGAAATAGGTTTTCAGATCGGCTTCGCCGGGCGGGGGGATGGTGCCGGCCTGCTCGGGGGTGAGCCGTACATAATCGATGCTGCGCGTCTCGCTTTGCAGGCGCCAGAATGCGTCGGTCAGCACTTTCGGGGGCACGACTTCTCCGCCCAGCGCGCCCAACAACTGCTGGCGGATCGCGAGCCGCTTTTCGGCCGCGAGGAAGGTCGCCTCGGTGTAGTTGTTGTTGCGAAGCAGCGTCTGATAGCGAACCGGATCGAAATTTCCGTCCGGTCCCTTGAAGCCGGAGAAATTTATCACCCGTTCGCGCACGATCTGGTCGGTCGCCGTAAGGCCCATGCTCTTGGTCTTCTCGTCGAGCGCGGCTTCGGCGACGAGTTCGCCGAGCACCTGACGATCCACGCCCATGGCGCGCGCCTCGTCGGAGGTGAAGGGACGGTTGATCTGGCGGCCGACGTCCTGAAGCCGGTCGTTGAATGCGCGGCGGTAATGGTCGACCCGGATTTCGGTGGCGCCGATTTTCGCAACCGTCTGCGCGCCAAAGCCCCGGAATACGTCGCCGATGCCCCAGAAGGCGAAGCTGATGATCAGGAGGCCCATCAGAAAGAAGAGCACTATCTGGGTCAGTATCGAGCGCGAGCCGGCGCGAAAGCCTTGAAGCATCTTGAATTCCAGAGGGTTAGGGAAAAGCGGGCCCGATCATAAGGACCGCTTCCCGGGGTCGCAACGGGAGCCTTTGCCGCAATTTGCGGAGCGTAAAGCGCTCTGCTACGCGGCAGAACGCTTCAAAACAAGGAAATTGACATGGCCCGCCGCCCGCTCGTCGCCGGAAATTGGAAAATGAATGGCCTGCGCGCGGGACTGGCCGAACTGGAGGCGATTTGCGGGGGCTATTCCGCAGCGCTGAAAGCCAGGGCCGACTTCCTGATCTGCCCGCCGGCTACACTGGTCGCGGAGGCTGCCAAACGAGCCGCCGGCACGGGCGTCTTCATTGGCGGGCAGGACTGCCACGCCAAGGCGTCGGGAGCGCATACAGGGGACCTGTCGGCGGAAATGCTCAAGGATGCGGGGGCGAGCTTCGTCCTCGCCGGTCACTCGGAGCGGCGTGCGGATCACGGCGAATCGGACGCCGTCGTTCGTGCCAAGGCGGAGGCCGCCTGGCGTGCCGGCCTGACCGCGATCGTCTGCGTTGGCGAGCGCAGGGAGCAGCGGGAAGCCGGTGAGGCGATCGCGGTGGTCCGGGAGCAGCTTGCGGGCTCGATTCCCGATGGGGCGACGGCGGCCCGGCTTGTGGTGGCCTACGAGCCGGTCTGGGCGATCGGCACGGGCCTAACGCCTACAAAGGGTGACGTCGCCGACATGCACAAGGCGATCCGGGAGACGCTCGCGAAGCGCTTCGGCGAGGAGGGACGGAATACCCGGCTTCTCTACGGCGGTTCCGTCAAGCCGGAGAATGCGCGCGACCTCATAATTCAGGATGATGTCGATGGCGCGCTGGTCGGTGGCGCTAGCCTTAAGGCGAAGGATTTTTTCGGAATTGCATCGGCTTATGAGTGATAATTAAAGTTATAAAAGTCATTTAATTGGTTGATCTGATAGTTTAATTTTGCTCCGTAAGTAGTTTTTCGAGCCGCGGTCGCTTTTGGCGCCTCTCGCTTGGCATTTGGGGAAGCGCCATGTATGGCTTCCCGCGAATTTTGCGGGCGCCACATGCGCATCCGCGGCGGAATCCTGACATGCACACGACCCTTATCGTTCTTCACCTGCTCATCATTCTCTCGCTCATCGGCGTTGTGCTGTTGCAGCGCTCCGAGGGCGGCGCCCTCGGCATCGGCGGCGGTGGCGGCGGCGGGTTCATGAGCAGCCGGGGTACGGCCAACATGCTGACGCGGGCAACCGCGCTTCTGGCCGCCGGCTTCTTCCTGACCAGCCTGATGCTCTCGATTCTCGCCGGATGGCGTCCGGCCGGGCCGACGCTGATCAATCCGAACGCCCCCACCACCATCAATCAGCAGGGCCCCTCGATCCTGGAGCAGTTGCAGAAACAGCAGCCACAAGGACCACAGGTTCCGCAGTCGAAATAAGACGATCGAGGGCCGGGAAACCGGCCCTTCGATTTTTCAGTGCAGGGGTGACGTTTTGGCCCTCGCGGAATCGAATCGAGGCGTTTAAGGCTTAAGTCCCATGGCGCGGTACATTTTCATCACCGGCGGCGTGGTCTCCTCCCTCGGCAAGGGTCTCGCTTCAGCAGCGCTCGGCGCGCTCCTGCAGGCAAGGGGATATTCGGTTCGCCTTCGCAAGCTCGATCCCTATCTCAACGTGGATCCGGGGACGATGAGCCCCTATCAGCACGGCGAAGTCTTCGTGACCGACGACGGTGCGGAGACCGACCTCGATCTCGGTCATTACGAGCGTTTCACGGGCGTGCCCGCGAGCAAGCGCGACAACATCACGACCGGGCGCATCTATCAGGAAATTCTCGCGAAGGAGCGGCGCGGCGACTATCTCGGCGCGACCATCCAGGTGATTCCGCACGTCACCAATGCGATCAAGGATTTCGTGCTCGAAGGCAGCGACGGCTTCGACTTCGTGCTGGTCGAGATCGGCGGCACCGTCGGCGACATCGAGGGCCTGCCGTTCTTCGAAGCGATCCGGCAACTCAAGAACGAGCTGCCGCGCGACAACTGCATCTATATCCACCTGACGCTCCTGCCTTTCATCCCGAGCGCCGGCGAGCTGAAAACCAAGCCGACTCAACATTCGGTGAAAGAGCTGCGCTCCATCGGCATCCAGCCCGACATCCTGCTTTGCCGCACCGATCGCGAGATTCCGCGCGAGGAACGCCGCAAGCTCGGCCTGTTCTGCAACGTGCGGGAGAGCGCGGTGATCGAGGCGCGCGACGCCGACAATATCTACGCGGTGCCTTCGGCCTATCACGCGGCCGGGCTCGACAACGAGGTGCTCGCGGCCTTCGGCATCAAGGATGCGGCGGCGCCGAACCTTTCGCGCTGGCATGTGATCGAGGACCGCGTTCGCAACCCGGAAGGCGATGTCACCATCGCCATCGTCGGGAAATATACCGGCCTGAAGGACGCCTATAAGTCGCTGATCGAAGCGCTTGCGCATGGCGGCATCGCGAACAAGGTGCAGGTGAAACTCGACTGGATCGAGTCGGAAATCTTCGAGAAGGAAGACCCGTCGCCCTATCTCGAGCACGTCAACGGCATTCTCGTGCCGGGCGGGTTCGGGCATCGCGGGGCGGAGGGAAAAATCCGCGCCGTGCAGTTCGCGCGCGAGCGCAAGGTGCCTTACTTCGGCATCTGTTTCGGCATGCAGATGGCGGTGGTCGAAGCTGCGCGCAATCTCGCGGGCATCCGTAACGCCAATTCCACCGAATTCGGCGCGACGCCGGAGCCGGTCGTGGGCCTGCTCACCGAATGGCTGCGCGGAAACGAGCGCGAGCGGCGCGAAGCGGGCGGCAACCTCGGCGGCACCATGCGGCTCGGCGCCTATCAGGCGACGCTCGCCAAGGGCAGCCGGGTTTCGGAAATCTATGGCGCGACCGAGATCATGGAGCGGCATCGTCACCGCTACGAAGTGAATACCGATTATCGCGCGCGGCTGGAGGACAAGGGCATGCGCTTCTCAGGCATGTCGCCCGACGGCGTGCTGCCGGAAATCATCGAGTATCCCGATCATCCGTGGTTCGTGGGCGTGCAATTCCATCCCGAACTGAAGTCGCGCCCGTTCGAGCCGCATCCCCTGTTCAGTTCGTTCGTGGGTGCCGCGGTCGAGCGGAGCCGGCTCGTCTAGGCGGCGATGTCCCGCGGCATCGATCACGTCATTCATCTCGTCCGCAACCTCGACGCGGCGGCGGCGCTTTACGAGAAGCTCGGCTTTCTCGTCGGCTCGCGGAACAAGCATCCGTTCGGGACGCATAACCGCATCGTGCAGCTGGACGGCTCCTACCTCGAGCTGCTTGAAGTTGCCGAGCTGTCGAAAATCGAGGGCGTGGGAAGCCCGACCTCGTTTGCGCATTTCCATCGCGACTTTCTCGCGAGGAACGGCGAGGGCCTGAGCGGGCTCGTGCTCGCAAGCACGGATGCGCAGGCGGACAAGGCCCAGTTCGACCGGGCCGGCTTCGGCGGCTTTCCGGTGTTCGATTTCGGCCGCATGGGAAAACGCCCGGACGGAACCGAGGCCGAGCTTGCGTTCTCGCTTTCGTTCCTGCGCGAGCCGGATTCCGCCGATGTGATGACGTTCGTTTGCCAGCACAGGCGGCCGGAGAATTTCTGGTTCACGGAATTGCAGTGTCACGCGAACGGGGTGACGGGGGTTGCCGCCGCGGTTTTCACCGCCGAAAGCCCGACCGACCACCAGTACTTTCTTCAGGCCTGGACCGGCATCCGCGATCCGCGCTCGACCTCGCTCGGCGTGGTCGCGGAAACTTCGCGCGGCAGCGTGCAAATCACCGAGCCGCGGCCTTTCGAAGACGCCTTCGGCGCGACGCCGACAAAGTCGAACGGACTGCGGTTCTCGGCGGTCGTCTTCGCGGGAAATGCGGGAAAAATCCGCGACGCGGTTTCGCGAAGCGGGTTAGCCGCGCAGGAACGCAATAGCCGGCTCGTGATCCATGCGCACGGCGCAGTGCTCGCCTTCGACGCCGGTTGACCGGGCCATTGGCGACAAGCAAGGTCCGCCGCAATGAACAAAAGCCCCACCACACCCGCGCCGAACCCCGTCGTCTCCACGGGTGGCGTGCGATTCGGAAACGACCTGCCGCTCGCGCTGATCGCCGGTCCCTGCCAGATGGAAAGCCGGGCGCACGCGCTCGAAGTCGCAAGCGCGCTCAAGGAAATCGCGGGCCGGCTGAAGATCGGGCTGGTCTATAAAACTTCCTACGACAAGGCGAACCGCACCAGCGCGAAATCCGCGCGCGGCATGGGGATCGACGCGGCGCTGCCGGTGTTCGCGGAAATCCGGCAGTCGCTCGGCCTGCCCACGCTCACCGACGTGCATGAAATCGATCAATGCGCGCGGGCGGCGGAAGCCTGCGACGTTCTGCAAATTCCGGCGTTCCTCTGCCGCCAGACCGATCTTCTGGTCGCCGCGGCGAAGACCGGCCGTGTCGTGAACGTGAAGAAGGGACAGTTTCTCGCGCCCTGGGACATGAAGAACGTCGTCGAGAAAGTGACCGGCGCGGGCAACGCGGACGTGCTCGTGACCGAGCGCGGCGTTTCCTTCGGCTACAACACGCTGGTTTCGGACATGCGCGCGCTTCCGGTGCTGCGCGAAACCGGCGCGCCGGTGATTTTTGACGCCACGCATTCGGTGCAGCAGCCGGGCGGACAGGGGACCTCCTCGGGCGGCGAACGGAAGTATGTCGGCGTGCTCGCGCGGGCCGCGGTCGCGGTCGGCGTTGCCGGCGTCTTCATCGAAACGCATCCCGACCCGGACAAGGCTCCGTCCGACGGCCCGAACATGATCCCGCTCAGGGATCTGGAAGCGCTGCTCGCGGAGCTGATCGCATTCGACACGCTTGCCAAGGCAAAACGCTAGGCGCCCCAAGACGGCCAGAACAAGAACATGAACCGGGCGCTCGTAGCCATCAGCTTCATTGCCTTTACGACCAGCCTGTTCGTCCGTGTCGTCGATCCGGTGGTGCCGCAGATTTCGGCCGAGTTCGGCATCCCTGCGGCGGACGTGGCGCTGCTCGCGACCGCCTTCGCGCTGCCGTTCGCGCTTCTGCAACCCTTGCTCGGCCCGCTCGCGGACTCGGTTGGCAAGACCAAGCTGATCATGGTGGGCATCGTGCTGCTCGCGGCGTCCACGATTGCCGGCGCCTTCGCGCCGAATTTCACCTGGCTGCTGGTCTGCCGGATCATCGGCGGCGCGGCGACCGGCGCCATCTTCCCGGCGGGTCTCGCCTTCGTCGCGGACTCGGTCAGCCTCGAGAAGCGGCAGGTGGTGCTCGGCCGCTACGTGACCGCGGCGCTTTCGGGAAATCTCAGCGGCGCGTGGGTCGGCGGCATCATCGGCGATTTCACGAGCTGGCGCGGCGTGCTGGTTGCGGCGGCGCTCTGCGGCTTCGCGGCCTTCGCGGTCGGCGTATGGGGATTCCGCCACGTAAAGAACGAGCGCGGGCCCCGTTTCGATCTTTCGTTCGCGGCTTCGACCTATCGCAGAATCTTTTCCAATCCGCGCGCCAAGTTCTGCTTCCTCGGCGTGCTGCTCGAAGGCACGGCGCTCTACGGTATTTTTCCTTTCATCGCCGTGCTGCTGCATCAGAGCGGTGAAATGCGCGCCACCATCGCGGGCCTCGTCATTGCGGGATTTGCCATCGGCGGCGCCGCGCTGGGACTGTTCATCTCGCCGATACTCAGGCTCCTGGGGTCGCGCGGCATGATGATCACCGGGTCGCTGCTCACGGCTGCGATGCTGTGCGCGGCCACGCTCCGGCTCGAATGGCAGTACGAGTTCGTGATCTTTTTCGGCATGGGCATCGGTTTTTACATGATGCACAACTGCTTCCAGCTCGCCGTCTCCGAAGTCGCGCCGACGGCGCGCGGCTCCGCGATTTCGCTGCACTCGTGCTTCTTCTTCATCGGCCAGGCGCTGGGGCCGTTGTTCTATTACTGGAGCTTCGCCTATGTCGGGATTGCGGCGACGCTGCTGATCGCGGCCGCGATGATGCTGGTCACCGGCATCATGGGCGCGCAGACGCTCTTTCCGAAAGCGCAGTCACCCGCGTCCTAGCGCGCGCCGTTCCCGGTCGTAGCGCCAGACATTTCCGCCCGCGAGATGAACGCCGCCGATCCAGCGGTCGATGCCGTTCAGCGCCACATGATCGGCGCGTCCTTCGAGAACCGCGTGACCCGCATCGGTCAGTTCGACCGGGGTGTGGGTATATTCGACGGTCATGTTGGTTTGCGCGGCCGCCGCGATGCCGCTCGCAGGCAATCCGCGCACGAGGGGTGATGGGCCGGCGCCCAATCCGTCCAGGCGATAATAAAATCCGAGATCGCCCAGAAACGAGAGGGATTCGGTCTGCTGGTAATGCCGAAAGGCGAGGCCGGGCGTGATCGCGCCGTCGCGGATCGCAAGCAGCGCCTGGCGTTCGATGCGTCCAAGGCCGTCGCGCGGCGAAGGGTATTCCTCGAGCAGCCGCGCGAACGAAGCGCGGGCTTCGGGTAGCGCGCCTTCGCTGGATGCTATCGAGAGAACGTCGTCGGGGCTTGCCGCGCGGAAGGCGCGCCACATCGAAACGGCGGCGACATAGTCGGAGGCGCTCACGGCGCGCATGGCGCGCGCCGCGGCTTCGACTTGGCTCGAAAGCGGCGGCGGTGAGAGCGCGAGCAGCGGCGCGGCGGCCGGCGGCTGCGCCGCAAGCCGGGACAAGAGCTCGGCGATCTGCAACTGATCGTGGAGATCGGTTTCGAACCACAGCTCGATCCGGTCGAACGCGGCAAGGCGCCCGAAGGCCTCATTCCTGCGGGTGAAGTCGGCGCGCACGTCGCGCATGCCGAAGGCCTGCTCGATGTGCCGCGCGCGGATGTCCGCGAGCGCTTCGTCGTCGACGCCTTCGGGCACCGGCCCTTCGACCAGCACGTCGCGCCAGATCAGGATTTCCGCATCGGGAAAATGGGCCGCGAGCGCGTTGGCGGCATGATCGCCGTTGGTAATGAGGATGCGCGCCATGCGCGGGCGTCAGCCCCGGCCGCGATAGGGCGCAACTCCCTGATCGGGGAGCCAGACGCCCGACGGCAGCTTGCCGTGCTGCCAGAACACGTCGATCGGAATGCCGCCGCGCGGATACCAATAGCCGCCGATGCGCAGATATTTCGGCGCGAGCAGTTTCACGAGCTTCTTGCCGATCGCGACGGTGCAGTCTTCGTGAAAGGCGCCGTGGTTACGGAAGCTCGCGAGATAAAGTTTCAGCGATTTGGATTCCACGAGCCACTTGCCCGGCACGTAATCGATCACGAGATGGGCGAAATCCGGTTGCCCGGTGATCGGACAGAGCGTGGTGAATTCGGGAGCGGTAAAACGCGCGGCATAGTCGGTGCCGGGATGGGGATTCGGCACCCGATCGAGGGTTGCCGTGTCCGGAGCGGACGGCAGGGGTACGTTTTTGCCGAGTTGCAACGATTTTCTGGTCATGGCGTTATCAAGCTGGATTATCGTGACCTGTCCAGCGGACGGAGCGCTCGATGCGACCGGCGCCGCAGCGCGGGGATTCGTGGAGCTGGTGTCCCGCTGGGACTATCATTTCGGCGGCAGCGCACGGGCGGATCACTAAAAATTACAGGGGTCTTTGCGCCGTCGCGGCAGTTCGGGTAGAAGCCCGGCCCATCATGACAGCAATTACAGACATCCGCGCCCGCGAAATCCTCGACAGCCGCGGCTTTCCCACCGTCGAAGTCGAAGTCCACCTGGAAGACGGTGCGAGCGGCCGCGCCGCCGTACCTTCCGGCGCGTCAACGGGCGCGCATGAAGCGGTCGAACTGCGGGACGGCGACAAGGAGCGCTATGGCGGCAAGGGCGTGTTGAACGCGGTTGCCGCGGTGAATGGCGAGATTTTCGACACCATCGGCGGCCTCGACGCGGAGGAGCAGACCCGGATCGACCGCGCCATGATAGCGCTGGACGGCACACCAAATAAAGGCCGCCTCGGCGCGAATGCGATCCTCGGCGTGTCGCTTGCGGTCGCCAAGGCCGCGGCGCAGTCCTCGAACATGCCGCTCTACCGCTATGTCGGCGGCGTGAGTGCGCGCGTGCTGCCGGTGCCGATGATGAACATCGTCAACGGCGGCGCCCATGCCGACAACCCGATTGACTTCCAGGAATTCATGATCATGCCCGTGGGCGCGGATACTTTCCGCGACGCGCTGCGCATGGGCTCGGAAATCTTCCACACGCTGCGGAAGGCGCTGAAAGACGCGGGGCACAATACCAATGTCGGCGACGAGGGCGGCTTCGCGCCGAACCTCAAGGATGCGGATGCGGCGCTCGGCTTCGTGATGAAGTCGATCGAAGCCGCGGGCTACAAGCCCGGCCACGACGTGCTCCTCGCGCTCGACTGCGCCTCGACCGAGTTCTTCAAGAACGGCAAGTACGACTATGAAGGCGAGGGCAAGTCGCGCGATCCGGAAGCGCAGGCCTCCTACCTCGCGGACCTGTGCCAGCGCTATCCGATTATCTCGATCGAAGACGGCATGGCCGAAGACGACTGGACCGGCTGGAAAATCCTGACCGACAAGATCGGCAAGAAGGTCCAGCTTGTCGGCGACGACCTGTTCGTGACCAACGAAAAGCGCCTGCGCGAGGGCATCGAAAAGGGTGTCGGCAACGCGATCCTGGTCAAGGTGAACCAGATCGGCTCGCTGACCGAGACGCTTGCCGCGGTCGACATGGCGCATCGCGCTTCGTACCGGGCGGTCATGTCCCATCGCTCGGGGGAGACGGAGGACGCCACCATTGCGGACCTCGCGGTCGCGACCAATTGCGGGCAGATCAAGACCGGCTCGCTCGCTCGCTCCGACCGGACGGCGAAATACAACCAGCTCTTGCGGATCGAAGAGGAACTGGGCGACGAGGCCCGTTACGGCGGCCGCGAAGCGCTGCCGCGTTAACGAGCGGGCAACCGCGACCGGCGATAAAGGCCGGATGGTAACGCGCACGCGGCTCGGCCGCTTCTTCCGTGTTTTCGGGCTTTATTGCATCGCCGCCGCGATGATCGCCTATTTTGCGTTCCATGCGCAGCACGGCAATTACGGCATCGAGGCCGGCAAGGCCCTGAAGGAAGAGATCGCCAACCTGACCGTTGAGCGCGACCAGCTCGTCGTCGAGCGCATGGCGCTCGATCATCGCAACCAGCTCCTGCGGTCGAACCAGATCGACCCGGACCTGCTCGAAGAACTCGCGCGGCGCAATCTCGGCTTCGCCATGCCCAACGATCTCGTCATGATCCTGCACCGGCGCTAGGCGCCGTCTCGCAATCTCGTTTCGTCGCGGGGCTTCCGGCGGAAATTTCCTTTAGTTTCAAGTGCATCCGTCTGGTATTCCAAGGTAAGCTGTGGCGCTGCCCGAAAAATTGCGGTAAGCAATTTGCACGGGAGACAACAACAAAAATGCCTGCCGCAGCCAAAGCAGAGAAAACCGACAAATCCGTTTCGCGCGCAACGAAAACGTCTGCGTGGGGAAAAGCACAGGAGCTCGCCGCCTATCGCGAGATGCTCCTGATACGCCGCTTCGAGGAAAAGGCCGGCCAGCTTTACGGCATGGGCCTGATCGGCGGCTTCTGCCACCTCTATATCGGCCAGGAAGCCGTCGTCGTCGGCATGCAGATGGCCCTCAAGGAAGGCGACCAGGTCATTACCGCCTACCGCGATCACGGCCACATGCTTGCATGCGGCATGAACGCGAACGGTGTGATGGCCGAACTGACCGGCCGCCGCGGCGGCTATTCCAAGGGCAAGGGCGGCTCGATGCACATGTTCAGCATCGAGAAGAATTTCTTCGGCGGCCACGGCATCGTCGGCGCGCAGGTTTCGCTGGGCACCGGCATCGCCTTCGCGAACCGCTATCGCGAGAACGGCAATGTCTGCCTGACCTATTTCGGCGACGGCGCCTCGAATCAGGGTCAGGTGTACGAGAGCTTCAACATGGCGCAGCTCTGGAAGCTGCCCGTGATCTACATCATCGAGAACAACAAATACGCCATGGGCACCTCGGTCGAGCGCTCTTCGGCGTTGCAGGATTTCTCCAAGCGCGGCGCCTCCTTCAACATTCCCGGCGAGAAGGTCGACGGCATGGACGTGCGCGCGGTCCACGAGGCGGGCCTGCGCGCCGTGAACCATGCGCGCAACGGCGAAGGCCCCTTCATCCTTGAAATGCAGACCTACCGCTATCGCGGCCACTCGATGTCGGACCCGGCGAAGTATCGCTCGAAGAACGAGGTCGAGAAGATGCGCACCGAGCACGATCCCATCGAGAGCGTGCGCAGCCGCATTCTCGAGGGCAAACTCGCCTCCGAGGACGAGATCAAGAAGATCGATGCCGAGATCCGGGCGATCGTGAACGAGTCGGCCGAATTCGCGACCAACGATCAGGAGCCGGATGTGTCGGAACTCTACACCGATGTATTGCGGTAAGGCGGCGGATCATGCGGACTGTCGGCTTTCTCCTTGCCTATGCCGCGCTGGCGGGCGTGGCGGTCAGCTGGATTGCCGCCGTCATTTTCTACCTGAGAACCCATGGCTCGCTTGCGCCGGAGCAGTCCCATCTGCGCGGCCAGTTGTTCTTCAACTGGCTGCTCGTGCAAGGCAGGCTCACGGGGGAAGCACGCGAGAACGCGAAGAGGGTAAGCTATGCCTTCGCCGCTTTCTTCATCTGTCTGTTCGTTGCCGGCGGCGGTTTCATCGTCGCGCTGGCCCCGCGTTAAACGGATCCCGAAATGCCGATTGAAGTTCTGATGCCCGCACTTTCGCCCACGATGGAAAAGGGCAACCTCGCCAAGTGGCTGAAGGCCGAAGGCGACGACGTGAAGGCGGGCGACGTCATCGCCGAAATCGAAACCGACAAGGCGACCATGGAAGTGGAAGCCGTCGACGAGGGCAAGCTCGGCAAGATACTCGTGCCCGAAGGCACGCAGGACGTCGCGGTCAACACGCCGATCGCGCTGATCCTCGAAGAAGGCGAAAGCGCGAGCGACGCGCCCGCCAAATCCGCGGCGAAACCTGCGGCGAAGACGAACGAAGCGCCGGCCAAGCAGCAGGCCGAAGCCACGCTGGAGAAGCGCGAAGCCCCCGCCGAGAAACCGGTCGAGGCCGCGCCGGTGGAAGTCGATGTGCCCGAAGGCACCGAGATGGTGAACATCACCGTCCGCGAAGCGCTGCGCGACGCCATGGCCGAGGAAATGCGCCGCGATCCGGACGTCTTCGTGATGGGCGAAGAGGTCGCGGAATATCAGGGCGCCTACAAGGTCACGCAAGGGCTGTTGCAGGAGTTCGGCGCGCGCCGCGTCGTCGATACCCCGATCACCGAGCACGGTTTCACGGGTCTTGGGGTCGGCGCGGGCTTCGCCGGCCTGAAGCCCATCGTCGAGTTCATGACCTTCAACTTCTCGATGCAGGCGATCGACCAGATCGTGAATTCGGCCGCGAAAACGCTTTACATGTCGGGCGGCCAGGTCGGCTGCTCCATCGTATTCCGCGGGCCGAACGGCGCCGCCGCGCGCGTTGCCGCGCAGCACAGCCAGGACTTCGCGTCGTGGTACGCGCATATTCCGGGCCTGAAGGTCGTCTCGCCCTATACGGCGGCGGACGCGAAGGGCCTGCTGAAATCCGCGATCCGCGATCCGAACCCGGTGGTCTTCCTCGAGAACGAAATTCTCTACGGCAAGACCTTCCCAGTGCCGAAGCTCGACGACTGGACCGTTCCCATCGGCAAGGCGAAGGTGGTGCGTCCCGGCAAGGACGTAACGATCCTGTCCTGGTCGATCGGCATGATCCATGCGCTGGAAGCCGCGGAAGAACTGGCGAAGAAGCATATCTTTGCCGAGGTAATCGACCTGCGCACGATCCGGCCGCTCGACATGCAGACCATCGTCGAGTCGGTGAAGAAAACCGGCCGCTGCGTGACCGTCGAGGAAGGCTGGCCGCAATTCGGCGTCGGCTCCGAGATCGCCGCGCGGATCATGGACGAAGCCTTCGACTATCTCGATGCGCCGGTGAAGCGCGTGACCGGCGAAGACGTGCCGATGCCTTATGCCGCGAACCTGGAGAAGCTCGCCTTGCCGAGCGCGGCGAAAGTCATCGAAGCCGCCCGCGCCGTTACGTATCGCTGAGTGACCCGAGATGCCCGTCAACATCCTCATGCCCGCGCTTTCGCCCACGATGGAGAAAGGCAATCTCACCAAGTGGCTCAAGAAGGAGGGCGACACGGTCAAGGCGGGCGACGTGATCGCCGAGATCGAGACCGACAAGGCGACGATGGAAGTCGAGGCGGTCGACGAGGGTACGCTCGCGAAGATCATGGTGCCCGAAGGTACCGCCGACGTGCCGGTCAACGAGATCATCGCGGTGCTTGCCGAGGAAGGCGAGGATGCGAGCGCGGCCGCGACGGCGGCCTCTTCGGCGCCGAAGCCGCAAGCTGAATCGAAAAAAGCCGCATCCACCGAAGCGCCCGCTTCGGACGCTCCTCGGGGCGAGGCAGAAAAGAAACCTGCTCCGCAGAGCGCGCCAGCGCCTGTCTCGAAGGACGAGCCGCCGAAAACCAACGGCAGCGGCGGGAGAGTATTCTCGTCGCCGCTCGCGCGCCGTCTCGCGAAGGAAGCCGGCATCGATCTGTCGCGGGTCAGCGGCACCGGCCCGCGCGGCCGCGTCATTGCGCGCGACATCGAAGCCGCGCGCTCGGGCAGCGCGCAGATGCGCGCGCCCGCCGCGCCTTCCGGCGGCACGATGCCGGGCATTTCGGTGCCGAGCGACGACCAGATCCGCGCGCTGTTCGAGGACGGCAGCTTCGAATCCGTGCCGCACGACAGCATGCGCAAGACGATTGCGCGGCGGCTGCTGGAATCGAAGCTCACCATTCCGCATTTCTATCTGACCGCAGACGTGGATATCGGTTCGCTGTTGCGGGTGCGCGAAGAGATCAACGCGACCGCGCCGAAGGACAAGGACGGCAAGCCCGCCTTCAAGCTCTCGGTCAATGATTTCGTCATCAAGGCCATGGCGCTCGCGTTGCAGCGCATTCCCGATGCGAACGTGACCTGGACTGAAGCCGCCATGCTGAAGCACAAGCGCTCCGACGTCGGGGTCGCGGTCGCGATCCCGGGCGGCCTGGTAACGCCGGTGATCCGTCAGGCGGAAGGCAAGTCGCTTGCCGCGATTTCCAACGAGATGAAGGACTACGCGACGCGCGCCAAGACGAAGAAGCTGAAGCCGACCGAGTTTCAGGGCGGCACCACCGCGATCTCGAACCTCGGCATGTACGGCGTGAAGGATTTCGCCGCCGTCATCAACCCGCCGCATGCGACCATTCTTGCGGTCGGCGCGGGTGAGGAGCGGCCGGTGGTGAGAGGCGGCCAGATCGTCGTCGGGAACGTGATGACGGTGACGCTGTCGTGCGATCATCGCGCCGTGGACGGGGCGCTCGGCGCGCAACTGCTGGCGGCATTCCGCGAGGCGATCGAGAAGCCGCTCTCCCTGATGGCGTGATATAGTCGCGGGACTCGGAGCGAGGGTCCCGTCATGACTGAGTTCAAGGAAACCGCCGAAGCGAAGCCCGGAAGCAACGCGAATATTTTCGCTTATGTTTCCTTTTTCGTCGCGGCACTTTCGCTGATTACGTCGATGTATCAGGGCTATCTCAATAGCCGTTTCGTCGAGCTGATCCAGTCCGGCGTCGCGCGCTCGGAAACGGCGCGGACCTGCAAAGACCTGATCGACGTCTATTTCCAGATCAAGTTCCGCACGGCGGCGGTCGCGTCGGCGTTCGAGCGCGAGAAGAATCCCAATTCGCCGGCGGTGATTGCGGCGTCGTCGGAGGCGTTGAACACCGTCAGCCGCTTTGCCGCCTTCGGCACGTATCTCGCCAATTTTCAGGGCGAAGAGAAGCGCGCGGAATACACCGCGCTCTCCAACGAACTCGCGCGCGTGGTCGACCTCGCGCACAAGAGCCCGGCCGGCGATACCTCGAAGCTTTTCGGCAAGGCCGACGAGCTGTTCGGCGCGATGAATGCCGACTGCGTGAAAAGCGCGACGACGCGGTCCTAGCGCGCGGTCATGCCGGTGTCGTTTGCAGGCGCCTTCTTTCGATCCATTGCCAGCTCAGGACCGCGGCGATGATCGCGCCGCCGGCGAGATCGGAGTAGAGGTTCGGGGCCACGAGCAGCAACCCGCCGCTGATGAGCATCGCGCGCTGTAGCAGTGACGCGCGTGTCAGGAAGTAGCCGTGCAGGCCGCCTGCAAAGAGCGCGATTCCGGCACAGGCGAGCACGAACCGCCAGATGATCCAGACCCAGTCGTCGTGGATCATCAGGAGCGCGGGCTCGTAGACGAACATAAAGGGCACGACGAATCCCGCGGCGCCGACCTTTACGGCCGCAAAGCTGCTCTTCCAGATGTCGGCCTTGGCGATGCCGGCGGCTGCGAAGACCGCGAGCGCGACCGGCGGCGTGATCGCCGACAGCACGGCGTAGTAGAACGCGAACATGTGGGCGGCCGGCTCGATCACGCCGAGCTTGATGATGGCCGGCACCAGAAGCGCGGTCAGGATGATGTAGGCGGGCGTCGTCGGCATGCCCATGCCGACCACGATCGCGGCGATCATGGTGAGGATCAGGGCCACCAGCAGGGTGTCCTGCGCGACACCGACCACGAACTGCGTGAACACGATCCCGAGGCCGGAGAGCGTCACGATGCCGACGATGATGCCCGCGGAAGCGCAAGCCAGCGCGACACCGAGCGCGTTCTTCGCGCCGTCGTAGAAGGCTTCGATGATATTCGGCAGCGTGACGTTCACGCGGGTCGACTTGCGGAGTGCCGCGACCGGGAAGCAGGCGAGCGTGCCTGCCAGCGCCGCGAGCGGCGCGCTGTAGCCCGAATACATGACCACCAGAATGGTGAGGATCGGTATGAACAGGTGGCCGCGCTCGGCCATCACGATGCGCATTTTCGGCAGTTCCGAGCGCGGCACGCCGAGCAGGCCCTGGCGCTTCGCCTCGAAGTGCACCGCGCAGAAACAGGCGACGTAATAGAGGATTGCCGGAATGACCGCCCAGATCACGACCTGGGCGTAGGAGACGCTGAGAAACTCGGCCATCACGAAAGCGGCCGCGCCCATGATCGGCGGCATGATCTGGCCGCCGGTGGATGCGGTCGATTCAACGCCCGCCGCGAAATGCGGCTTGAAACCCGTGCGCTTCATGAGGGGAATGGCGATCGGCCCGTCCACCATGACGTTCGCGACCGCGCTGCCCGAGATCGTGCCGAACAGGCTCGAACTCACCACCGAAACCTTGCCGGGGCCGCCCGCGGTATGGCCGGTGATGGCCATGGCGAAATCCATGAACAACTGGCCGGTGCCGGTGCGCTCCATGAAGGCGCCGAACAGCACGAAAATCAGCACGTAGGTCGCGGAAACCGACAGCGGGATTCCGAAGATTCCTTCCGTGGTCATGAAGAGCTGATCTAGAATGCGCATCGGCTCAAGCTTGGCGACGAACAGCCCGTAGATCAGAAACACGGTTGCGGTAATCGGCAGCGCGAGGCCGATCACGCGCCGGGTCGCTTCCAGCACCATCACGATCAGCACGACGCCGAGCACCATGTCCCAGAAGTGCAGATCGTCGATATAGAAGATGCGATTGATGATGTAGTCGTAGTTCCAGAACAAATAGAGGATCGGAGCGACGGCAAGCACCACCGTCGCGTAATCGAGAATGCCCGGTGTGCCGCGGCCTTTATTGATTGCGAGATGATAGATCAGGAACGTGAGCGTCATCGCGAACAGCAGATGCATGCCGCGGAACAGGATCGCTTCCGGCGCGCCGAAGCTGATGATCCACATATGATAAAGACCCATCGCAAGCGCGATGATGATGGTCGCAATGCGGACGATGCCTGCGTGGGTGAGCGCCGGATTCATGGAAGTACCTGCGTGCAAGGAATAAATGCGAAAACGGCGCGGAGATCATCCGCGCCGTTTTGTTTCTAATTACTGGGTCGCGACGTCGACCCCGGCTTCCTTGTAGAAGCGGGCCGCTCCCTTATGGAACGGGATGCCGATATTCTCCGCCATGCCCTTGGGGGTGAGGGTGGCGATGGACTTGTTCACCGACGAAAGCGTCGCGATGTTCTGCGCGATCACCTTGGTCATGGTGTAAACCGTCTCTTCAGGCAGGTTGCAGGACGCGACGAGATGCGTCGCATAGCCGATCACCTGTACGTCCTTGTCCTGCTTCGGATAGGTCTTCGACGGGACGTTCACCAGCGTATAGCCGGGATTGAGCTTCCTCATGCCGTCGAGGCTGCCTGAGAGGTCGAGCAGCTTGATGTCGCGCGCGGAGGCCAGATCCATGACCGACCCCGCGGGGATGGTCGTGCCCAGCGAAAAGGCGACGGCGTGGCCGTCCTGCATCTGCGAAACCGAGTCCGTGTAGGACACAAAGCTCATCTTCACGTCGTTATACGTGAGGCCATGTACCTGGAGGAGCTGCCGCGTGATCAGCTCGCCGGTATTGCCGCGCTGCTGCGTGGTAATGCCTTTGCCCTTCAGGTCGGCGACCGTATTGATGTTGGCATCGGCGCGCACGACCATTTGGAAGTATTGTGGATAGAGCGTCGCGATGTTGCAGACGTTCTTGTGCGGCTTGTTGAACGGCTCGCGTCCGGCCAGCGCGTCCACGGTCGAGATCGAATTGCCGAAGCCGACGTCGGCCTTGTTTTCCTCGACGCCACGGACGTTGGCGATGCCGGCGCCGGGAAGTGCCTGCACCGAGAGCCCCGGAATGGCCTTCTCCCAGAGGTCCTTGAGCTGGCCGCCCAGCGGAATCCAGACGCCGCCCTGCGGGCCGGTCATGAGGCGGATGGCTTTATCCTGCGAAGCGGCGGGCGTAGCGATAGCGACGGCAATGCCCAGCGCGAGCACGGCCGCAGTCGTGTGGCGTTTCATTGTCTTCTCCCAAGGTGCGGAGGCTCGTTGGCCTGCCGTTGTTATTATGCTCGCAGGGTACGCGGGGCCGGGCGGATTCTACAAGGGTTGATGTACAATCGCGGCTCGATTGTATGCGGCAGGGACAGAGCTGTTGTACCGCACCGCGGCTGACGCGCAGCACATAGCCTGCTAAATGCAAGGCGAAACAGGATTGGGCACTGCAACATGGCGGACACGAACTTTGACGTTCTGATTATCGGCGGCGGACCGGGCGGCTACGTCGCCGCGATCCGATCCGCGCAGCTCGGCTTCAAGACCGCTATCGTCGAACGTGCCCATCTTGGAGGCATCTGCCTCAACTGGGGATGCATCCCCACCAAGGCGCTGCTTCGCTCCGCCGAAATCTACCACTACATGCAGCATGCGAAGGACTACGGGCTCTCGGCTTCGAACGTGTCCTTCGACGCCGGCGCCGTGGTCGCGCGCTCGCGCGCGGTATCGAAGCAGCTCAACGGCGGCGTCGGCTTCCTGATGAAGAAGAACAAGATTTCGGTGATCTGGGGCGAAGCCACGATCACGGCGCCGGGGCAGGTGACGGTGAAGGCGTCCGACGCGCGCCTGAAAACCGAAAAGCCGAAGGATGCGCTGGAGCCCGGCAACTATCGCGCGAAGCACATCATTGTCGCGACCGGCGCGCGGCCGCGGATTCTGCCTGGGTTAGAGCAGGACGGAAAACTGGTCTGGACCTATTTCGAGGCGATGGTGGCGCCGAAAATTCCAAAGTCGCTGCTCGTGATCGGCTCCGGCGCGATCGGAATCGAATTCGCTTCCTTCTTCCGGACCATGGGTTCGGAAGTCACCGTCGTCGAGGTGTTGCCGCAAATTCTTCCCGTCGAGGACGAGGAGGTCGCCGCCTTCGCGCGCAAGCGCTTCGAGAAGCAGGGCATCAAGGTGCTCACCGGCGCGAAGGTCACGAAGCTCGACAAGAAAACGGATTCCGTCGTCGCGACCATCGACGACGGCAAGGGCAAACCGCAGAGCGCCGAATTCGAGCGCGTGATCTCGGCCGTGGGCGTGGTCGGCAATATCGAAAATCTCGGCCTCGAAGCGCTGGGCGTGAAGATCGACCGTGGCACGGTCGTCACCGACGGCTACGGCAGAACGAACGTCGCCGGCATCTATGCGATCGGGGACGTGGCCGGGCCGCCGATGCTCGCGCACAAGGCGGAGCATGAAGGCGTGATCTGTCTCGAGGCGATCAAGGGGCTGAAGCCGCATCCGATGGACAAGAACCGGATTCCGGGCTGCACCTACTGCCACCCGCAGATTGCTTCGGTAGGGCTCACCGAAAAGCGCGCGAAAGAGGAGAAGCGCGAGGTCCGCGTCGGCCGCTTCCCGTTCATCGGCAACGGCAAGGCCATCGCGCTCGGCGAAACCGAAGGATTCATCAAAACCATCTTTGACAAGAAGACCGGGGAACTCCTGGGCGCGCACATGATCGGCGCGGAAGTGACGGAACTGATCCAGGGCTTCGTGATCGCGATGAATTGCGAGACGACGGAGGAGGAGCTGATCCACGCGGTGTTCCCGCATCCGACGCTCTCGGAAATGATGCATGAAAGCGTGATGGATGCCTACGGGCGCGCAATTCATGTATGATCGACTCGCTGCTGTTTTGACAATGAGGTGACGCGATGAACGACGCACAAACTCTGCTCGGCAATCCGACCGCGGGATTCTTCCTGACGCTTATCATCGGCCTCATCGCCGGCTGGATTGCGGAGCGGGTGACTTCCAGCAATCACGGCCTGTTCACCAACCTGCTTGTCGGTGTCGCGGGCGCGTTCGTCGGCAACAAGCTTGCGGAAATCGCGCAGATCCCGGTCTATGGCTTCTGGCGCGGCCTGATCTCGGCGAGCATCGGCGCGATCATTCTCATCTTCGTGTGGCGCGCGATCACCAACCGCCAGCGAACCCTGTAGCGGAGCGACATGACCGTCGTAATCGACACGCTGAAGAAGACCGCCCGGCCGCGCCATCCCGAAAAGGCGCACCGGGCGGATTCTACCTTTCTGCCGAAGCCGGACTGGATCCGCGTGCGCGCGCCCGGTCCCGGCGCGTTCGGTGAAACCGCGCGTCTCGTGCGCGGCAACGGGCTGCATACGGTCTGCGAGGAGGCGTCCTGCCCGAATATCGGGGAGTGCTGGGCGCAGAAGCACGCCACCTTCCTCATCATGGGCGATACCTGCACGCGCGCCTGCTCGTTCTGCAACGTGAAGACCGGGTTGCCCGGCGCGCTTGACGCCGACGAGCCGCGCAAGGTCGCGGAGGCGACGGCCTCGCTCGGCCTGAAGCACGTGGTCGTGACCTCGGTCGATCGCGACGATCTCGCGGACGGCGGTGCCAGGCATTTCGCGGACACCATTCGCGCGATCCGCGCGCAAAATCCGGGCACCACCATCGAAGTGCTGACGCCCGACTTCCTGCGCAAGGACGGCGCGCTCGAAATCGTGGTGGAGGCGGCGCCGGACGTCTTCAACCACAACCTCGAAACGGTGCCCTCGCTCTACCTGCCGGTGCGGCCGGGCGCGCGCTATTTTCATTCGCTGCGGCTGCTGCAACGGGTGAAGGAACTCAATCCGCGGATGTTCACGAAGTCCGGCATCATGGTCGGCCTCGGCGAGCAGCGGAACGAAATCCTTCAGGTGATGGACGACCTGCGCTCGGCCGATGTCGACTTCATCACGATCGGCCAGTATCTCCAGCCGAGCCGGAAGCATCATCCCGTCGCGCGTTATGTGACGCCCGACGAATTCCAGAACTTTGCGGCGCTTGCGCGCGCGAAGGGCTTCCTGATGGTGTCGTCCTCGCCGCTCACGCGCTCGTCGCATCATGCGGGCAACGATTTCGAGAAGCTCCGCGCGGCACGCGACAGCGCGCGCAAACGCGGCTAGCTCCAGTGCATACCTACCGCACCACGCGCCGGGTCAAGCATTCGGCGGCGAAGATGTTCAACCTCGTCGCCGACGTGGAGCGCTATCCCGAATTCGTGCCGATGTGCGAAAGCCTTCGCGTGCGCAAGCGGAGCGGGGAGCCGGAAGGCGTCGAAATCATCATCGCGGACATGACCGTCGCCTATAAGGTGATCCGCGAGACTTTCTCGAGCCGGGTCACGCTGGACCGGCCGCGGCTCACGATCCTGGTCGAGTATCTCGACGGCCCGTTTTCGCACCTGGAGAACCGCTGGCGGTTCCGGCCGGAGAGCGATGCCGTCTCCGAAGTCGACTTTTTCATCGCCTATGAATTCAGGTCGAGGATGCTCGGCATGGTGATGGGGGCGCTGTTCGACTCGGCGTTTCGCCGCTTCGCGGAAGCCTTCGAGCGGCGCGCGGACAAGATTTACCGGGAAACTGCGATTTAACCGGGTAAACGCTAATTAAGGCATTGCCGCTAAGGCTTGCGGGACGATCGTCAGCGCCCGGGAGCCCCATGTCCACCGTCGAAGCCGCAGTCAAAACCGGGACCCAAGCGGCCCGCCTGTTCCGCAATGCGCCGGCAATCTTTGCGGCGACGCTGTTTGTTTCGGCGCTGCTGCTGTTCGCGGTGCAGCCGATGTTCACGAAAATGGTGCTGCCGAAACTGGGCGGCGCGCCCGCGATCTGGTCGGTCGCGATGGTGTTCTTTCAGTCGGCGCTCCTGCTTGGCTATGCCTATGCGCACTGGCTCACCAAGCTGTTCGCGCCGCGAACGAGCGCGCTGATCCATTTCGGGTTGCTCGGGCTTGCGGCGCTCTCCTTGCCGCTCGGCATTGCCGGCGGCTTCGGCGTGCCGCCGTCCGCGAATATCGAGTTGTGGCTGCTCGGGCTGTTTGCCGTCTCCATCGGGCTGCCGTTCACGGCGCTGGCGGCGAGCGCGCCGCTGTTGCAGCGCTGGTTCGCCGGTAGCGGGCATCCCCGGTCCGCGAACCCTTACGTGCTCTATGCAGCGTCCAATCTCGGCTCCTTCGCGGCGCTGCTCGCGTATCCGGTGCTGATGGAGCCGTTTCTTACGTTGCGCGAGCAGACTGTGGCGTGGGCCGCGGGATTTGCGCTTCTCGCGATCCTGATTGCGCTCGCTGCCAGCGTCGCAATCGCGGGGACGGGGAAGGCGCCGGCGCTTCGCGCGCCGTCGCGAACGGAAGCGCCGGCATTGGCCGCGCGGCTGTCCTGGATTCTGCTTGCCGCGGTCCCGTCCGGCCTGGTCGTCGCGGTGACCGCGTATATCAGCACCGACGTGGCGGCAGCGCCGTTTCTGTGGGTGATACCGCTCGCCTTGTATCTGCTGACCTTCGTCGCGGTGTTCAACGACCGACCCTGGGTTTCGCACGCGACGGTCCAGCGCATCGTGCCTTATATCGTCGCGCCGCTCGCGATCAGCATGCTTGGCGGCGACCGGGCGTTCTGGCTGATTGCGATCGCGCTGCACCTGCTGGCGTTCTTCGTGCTCACGCTGCTTTGCCACGGCGAACTCTACCGCCGCAGGCCGGCGCCGGAGCGCCTCACCGAGTTCTATCTTGCGACTTCGATCGGCGGCGTGCTCGGCGGCGTTTTTACCGGGCTGATCGCGCCCAACGTGTTTTCGACCACGACCGAATATCCGATCCTTGTCGCCGCCGCGGTACTGGCGCTCCCGGCGACATTCTCGCAGGGATTTCGCCGCGCGCTTTTTTCGGCCGCGCCGCCGCTGGCGCTCGCGCTCATTTTGTTCGCGCTGCATTCCTTCACCAGCCTGCGCGTCAGCGGCGAGTGGATGATCGTATTCCAGGTGATCCTCATTTCCATCGCCGCGTTGATCCTGCTGTCGAAGAACGATCCGGCGCGCATCTTCGGGCTGGTCGTGCTCGCGCTCGTGTTCAGCGGGCTATGGCAACCGGGACAGGCGAGCCTCGAAACCACGCGCAGTTTCTTCGGCGTGCACAAGGTCGCCGACTCCGCCAACGGCAAATTCCGGCTTCTGCTCCACGGCACGACGATTCACGGCGCCGAGCGTGTTCGGAACGACGACGGTTCGCCGGTAACCGGACCTGCGGAGCCGCTCACCTATTACTATCGCGGCGGGCCGATTTCCGAGACGATCCTTGCCACCCGCGCGGCGCGCGGCGCATTGAAAAGCGTCGCCGCGGTCGGGCTCGGCACCGGGAGCCTTGCCTGCTATCGCGAGCCCGGCGAAAGCTGGACCTTCTTCGAAATCGACCCCGAAGTCGTGCGGATCGCGCGCGACCCGCAACGCTTTCGTTTCATTTCATCCTGCGCGCCGGACATGCCGGTGGTGCTCGGTGACGCCCGGCTGACGCTCGGCGCATCGAACGCGCAATACGATCTCATCGTGCTCGACGCTTTCTCGTCGGACGCAATTCCCGCGCATCTGCTGACGCGCGAAGCGGTCGCCGGCTATCTCGCGCGGCTCAAGCCGCACGGGGTAATCGTGATGCACATTTCAAACCGCCATCTCGAGCTTTCGAATATCGTCGCCGCGGTCGGCGCCGCCGAAGGGCTGGTGACGCTGGTGAAGACCGACACCTCCGCGACCAGTTTTGCGCAGGACTACAAGTCGAATGCGCGCGTCGCGGTATTGGCGCGCGACCCGCGCGATCTGGCGGCCATTGCACAACTGCCGGGATGGGCGCACGTCACCGCAGACGGCGTGCGCCCCTGGACGGACGATTATTCCGATCTCGTCAGCGCGCTGATCCGCATGAAGTTCTAGGGCCGGATCGGCGCGGCCAGCGCTTCCTCGATCAAGGCGAAAGCTGCGATCACCGACTTTCGGCGCACCTCGTCGCGGCCGATATCCCCGAAGCGGCATTCGCGGGCGTGGAAGCCGCCGGCGCGGTCGGCGCAGGCCATGAAGACCAGCCCGACCGGCTTCTCCGGAGAGCCGCCGCCGGGGCCGGCAACGCCGGTGATCGAAACCGCAATGCTGGTGCCGGCTGCGTTCAACGCGCCCTGCGCCATTGCCTTCGCGCATTGCGCGCTGACGGCGCCATGCTCCGCGATCAAATCCCTGCCGACGCCGAGCAGGACCTGTTTCGCTTCATTGGAATAGGTGACGAAGCCGCGATCGAACACATCGGACGAGCCGGGAATATCGGTGATCGCGGCCGCGACCAGCCCGCCGGTGCAGGATTCCGCGGTCGCAAGCGTCAGCTTCCGCTCGCGGCAGAGATCGAAAACCCGGAGGGCTGCGGCTTTGGTTTCCTGATCGATCATTCGACCTTCCACGGCAGCCGGACGGTTGCGGTTGCGATCGCGGCGATCCCTTCGCTTCGGCCGATAAAGCCCAGCCCTTCATTGGTCGTGGCTTGAACGCCGACGCGGCCGGTTTCGATCCCGCAGATTTCCGCAATTTTTGCCCGCATCGCATCGCGATGCGGACCGATTTTCGGCGCTTCGCAGATCAGGGTGCCGTCGATATGCGCGATCATTCCGCCGCGCGCGCGGACACGCTCGGCCGCGAATTGCACGAAGGCCGCGGAGTCCGCGCCGCGCCATTTCTCGTCCGAGGGAGGGAAGTGGTGGCCGATGTCGCCGTCCGCGAGGGCGCCGAGAATTGCGTCGGTGATCGCGTGCAGCAGCACGTCGGCATCGGAATGACCCGCGAGGCTTTTTGCATGCGGAATTTTCACGCCGCCCAGCGTGACATGATCGCCCGCGGCGAAAGCATGTACGTCGTAGCCGGTTCCGGTGCGCACATCGCCAAGAAGCTGCGCGGCGGCGGCCGCCGCGCGGTCGAAATCCTCCGGCGAGGTCAGCTTGATGTTGGCAATGCTGCCTTCGAAGGTCGTGACCGGCAGGCCGGCCCATTCCATCAGGGCCGCATCGTCGGTGAAATCGAGACGTCGCTCCACGGCCGCGCGCCGGTGTGCCGTCAGCAGATCATCGAACAAGAACGACTGCGGCGTCTGCACGGCGCGGAGTTCGTCGCGCGCGATATTGGCCGTGATCCTGCCGCCGGCATCCACGCGCTTGATCGTGTCCGACACCGCAATCGCGGGAATGCTCGCGCGGGTTTTGCGGACCGCCGCAATCGCGCGGTCGATCAGGTGGGTATCGGCAAAGGGGCGGGCCGCGTCATGCACGAGCACGAAGCGCGGGGCGGAGGATGCCAGCGCCTCCAGTCCCGCAAGGACCGAGGCCTGACGGGTCGCACCGCCGGGAACGGGCGGCAGGCATTTCGGGAGCCCCGCGGCGGCATTCTCGTACGCCGTGGCGTCCTCGCGCCGGATAACCGCCTGTACCGCCCCTATATCGTGATGATCTGTGAATAACCGGAGCGATTTGCGGATCACCGGCTCGCCCTGAAGGAGCCGGTACTGCTTGGGCGAAGCGCCGCCCGCGCGGATTCCGCTACCTCCGGCCACCACCAGGGCGGCAAATTCCATCCCCGAACTCCCTTTCGCGCCTCGTTTTGCTGGTTTCCTAGCCTATTCCGGCACGCAGGTCCCGTAGGTTGCGGTGCAATAAAGCGCTTGCCTCTTTGCTGGACTTGATTAAGATGTGTGCATGATTTGGATAGCCTAATTCGTAGGCAGGATTACTTGGACACCGCAGCCGCAAAGCCGACCTTCCAGATTGGCACCCTCCCGGTGGGAGCGAGGGCCTTTCTCGCGCCGATGGCCGGGATCAGCGATCTTCCGTTCCGGCGCATGGCGCATCGCTACGGCGCGGGACTCGTCGTTTCCGAAATGATTGCTTGCGAATGGCTCGCCAACGGCAGCCCGGAAGCGCAGTTGCGCGCGGAGGGCGAGGGTGTCGGGCATCACGTGGTCCAGCTCGCCGGTTGCGAGACCCGCTGGATCGCCGAGGGCGCGCGGATCGCGGAAGCGGCAGGCGCCGACATCGTCGATCTCAACATGGGCTGTCCCGCGAAATGCGTGACCACCGGCGCGGCCGGCGCCGCGCTCCTGCGCGATCTCGACCATGCTCTTCGCCTGATCGAAGCCGCGGTCGGCGCGGTCAAGGTACCCGTCACCGTGAAGATGCGCCTCGGCTGGGATGACGACACCATCGTGGCGCCCGAACTCGCGCGTCGCGCCGAAGCCGCCGGCGCGAAGATGGTCACCGTTCACGGCCGCACGCGCCAGCAATTCTATAAAGGCCGGGCCGACTGGCGCGCGATCTCGCGCGTGAAGGCCGCCGTTTCGATACCGGTCGTCGCCAACGGCGATCTCTCCACTTACGAGGACGCGGCGGCGATGATGCTCGAATCCGGCGCCGACGCGGTCATGGTCGGGCGCGCCGCGCGCGGCCGCCCGTGGTTTCCGGGAAACATCGCGCGCTTCATCGAGAACGGTGCGCGCGCGAGCGACCCGGCACTCGAAGACCAGCGCGACAATCTCATCGAACTTTATGACGCCTGGCTCGGCCAATACGGTCACGCGCGCGGCGCGAAGGAAGCACGCAAGCATATCGGCTGGGCGCTTGAGGCCGCGGCTCGCGCCGCCAATCTCTCGGCGGAATGGGTCAAGCGCTGGCGCGCGCAACTGCTCGCGGAGAACGCGCCTTCGCGCGTCGTGCTCGGCATTCACGACGCATTCGACGAACTGGGATGGAAGTCCGCAGCATGAGAAGCGCGCGCGCGGAAAAGACCATGGCCCAGGTTTCGGGTGCCGCCGATACGGTGCTCGATGCGCTTCCGCATCCGGTGCTTACGGTCGCGGCGACCGGGCTGATCGCCAATGCGAACGCCGCGGCGGAGGCATTTTTCGAAGCCGGCGCGCCGGTGCTGCGCCGCCACCGCATTCACGAGATCGTTCCGTTCGGCAGCCCGCTGATCGCCCTGATCGAGCAGGTGAGGGCGCGCAACGCCGCGGTCAACGAATATCGCGTCGATCTCGGCACGCCGCGCAACGGCGGCGAGCGCATCGTCGACATTCACGTGGCGCCGCTGCCGGACAAGCCCGAGCATGTCGTCGTGATGCTTCAGGAGCGCACGATGGCCGACAAGATCGACCGGCAGCTCACGCATCGCGGCGCGGCGCGCTCGGTCACGGCGCTGGCCTCCATGCTCGCGCATGAGATCAAGAACCCGCTCTCCGGCATTCGCGGCGCCGCGCAGCTTCTGGAACAGTCGGCGGACGACGGCGACCGCGCGCTCACGCGCCTCATCTGCGACGAAGCGGACCGCATCGTGAAGCTCGTGGACCGCATGGAGGTGTTCTCCGACGAGCGGCCGATCGAGCGCGACGCCGTCAACATCCACGCGGTGCTGGAGCACGTGAAGAAGCTCGCGGCTTCCGGCTTCGCCAGCCGGATCAAGTTCATCGAGGAATACGATCCCTCGCTGCCCCCGGTGTTCGCGAACCGCGACCAGCTCGTGCAGGTCTTTCTCAATCTGATCAAAAACGCCGCCGAAGCCATCGGCAACAGCGACGACGGCGAAATTCACCTCAGCACCGCGTTTCGTCCGGGCGTTCGCCTGACGGTGCCCAGCTCGTCGACGCGCGTAAGCCTGCCGCTGGAGTTCTGCGTTCGCGACAACGGGCCGGGCGTGCCCGAAGACGTGCGCCCGCATCTGTTCGATCCCTTCGTCACCACGAAGACGAGCGGCAGCGGACTCGGTCTTGCACTGGTCGCGAAGATCGTCGGCGATCACGGAGGCATCGTGGAATGCGACAGCCAGCCCAGACGCACGACGTTTCGCGTGCTGATGCCAACCTATTCTCAAAGCGGCACGACGCCGCATACGGATCAGTGAGGACGGCGCAAATGCCCTCTGGAAACATTCTCGTTGCCGACGACGATGCCGCAATCCGGACCGTGTTGAGCCAGGCGCTGTCACGGGCCGGATATGAAGTCCGCTCCTGCGGCAACGCCGCGACGTTGTGGCGCTGGATCAGCCAGGGCGACGGCGATCTTGTCATCACCGACGTGGTCATGCCGGACGAGGATGCCTTCAGCCTGCTGCCGCGGCTGAAGAAAATGCGCCCCGAACTGCCCGTCATCGTCATGAGCGCACAGAACACCTTCATGACCGCGATCAAGGCATCGGAGCATGGCGCCTACGAATATCTTCCGAAGCCGTTCGACCTCAAGGAACTGATTGGGATTGTCGGGCGTGCGCTCTCGGAGCCGAAGCGCAATGCGGCGGCGCCGGCAAAGCCCGAGGACATGGAGAACATTCCGCTGGTCGGCCGCTCGCCGGCGATGCAGGAAATCTACCGGCTGCTCGCGCGGCTGATGCAGACCGATCTCACCATCATGATTACGGGCGAGTCGGGCACCGGCAAGGAACTGGTCGCGCGCGCGCTCCACGATTACGGCAAGCGCCGCACCGGCCCCTTCGTGCCGATCAACATGGCGGCGATCCCGCGCGACCTGATCGAAGCGGAGCTGTTCGGCCACGAGAAGGGCGCGTTCACCGGCGCGAACACCAAGAACATCGGCCGCTTCGAGCAGGCCGAAGGCGGCACGCTGTTTCTCGACGAAATCGGCGACATGCCGATGGAAGCGCAGACGCGGCTGCTGCGCGTGTTGCAGCAGGGCGAATACACCACGGTCGGCGGCCGCACGCCGATCAAGACCGATGTGCGGATCATCGCGGCCACCAACAAGGACCTGCGAATACTGATCCAGCAGGGACTCTTCCGCGAGGATCTGTTCTTCCGCCTCAACGTCGTGCCGCTGCGTCTCCCGCCGCTGCGCGAGCGCACCGAGGACGTGCCCGATCTGATCCGGCACTTCTTTGCTTTGGCCTCGCGCGAGGGCCTGCCGCAGAAGCAGATCGAAGCCGCCGCGCTCGACCGGCTGCGCCGCTACCGCTGGCCGGGCAACGTGCGCGAACTGGAAAACCTCGTCCGCCGTCTCTCGGCACTTTACCCGCAGGAGACGATCGGCCTTTCCATCATCGACGCCGAACTTTCGCAGCCCGCGGCAGAGCCTTCGCCGGACGCCGGCGCCAAGGACGAATCGCTGGGCTCGTCCACCGAACGGCACCTGTCGAAGTATTTCGGCGGGTTCGGCGATAACCTGCCGCCGCCCGGCCTCTATCATCGCGTGCTGCGCGAGGTCGAAACCCCGCTGATCTCCGCGGCGCTGGCGGCGACCCGCGGTAACCAGATCAAGGCGGCCGAGCTGCTCGGGGTGAACCGGAATACGCTGCGGAAGAAGATCCGGGACCTCGACATCCAGGTCATTCGCTCCACCCGCTAACCCTTCGTACTGGTTGCTGTTGCCCGGCGGGCAGGGCTGTCACATTTTTGCACCAGTGTTGTCTGTAGGCATCAGCGGCCGGGTCGTCCGGCTTCCTGATGGCGGTGCATGGCCGATTCCCTCGCTTCCCAAGACCCGGTGCTAGCCGCCCCCCAGTCGGCGCCGTTCCCGAAGCCGCCCCGGCGGCTGTCGAGCTATTTCGCGCCGGTCATGGTGGTGCTGTCGCTGCTGTCGGCGCTCATCACCTTCCTCGTGCTGACCGGCCTCACGCCGATCCTGCCCACTCACAACGTCGTCGTGACGGTGCTGCTCGCCAACGGCGGGATGGTGCTGGTTCTGCTCGCGGTGGTCGCGTGGGAAGTCTTCAACGTCATCCGCGCCCAGCGGCGGGGCAGGGCCGGCGCGCGGCTTCACGGCAGGATCGTGCTGCTGTTCGGGATCGTCGCGGTCGTTCCCGCGATTCTGGTCGCGGTGATCGCGAGCATCACGCTCGACCGCGGCCTCGACCGCTGGTTCTCGCAGCGGACGCGCGCGATCATCGGCAACGCCATCACCGTCGCCGAGACTTACGTGCGCGAGCACGGCCTCAACATCCGGCAGGACCTCGGCGCCATGGCGACCGACCTGTCGCGGATGAAGGAGATTTACGACAAGGACCGTCCGCGCTTCCGGCAAATTCTGACCGCGCAGGCGCAGTTTCGCGGCGTTCCCAGCGCGGTGCTGATCCGCTCCGATCTCACGGTGCTCGAGAAGGCCGACATCAACGTCGGCCGCGAATTCCTGATTCCGCAGAACATCGTGGTGAAGGAAGCCACCGCGCAGCAGCCGATCGTCTATGTGCCGCCGTCGGCGGACTATGTCGCCGCAATCATTCCGCTGATCGGCTACGAAGACACCTACCTCTTCATCGCGCGACCGATCGATCCGCGCGTCATTCAGTATCTGCGGCAGACGGAAGCCAACCTGCTGGAATATCGCGGGCTCGAGCAACGGCGTTTCGGCGTGCAGATCGCGTTCGCGTTGATGTATGCGGTGATCGCGCTGATCCTGCTGCTGTCCTCGGTCTGGATCGGCCTGAATTTCGCGAACCGGCTGGTCGCGCCCATACGGCGGCTGATTACCGCCGCCGATCTCGTCGCCTCGGGCAACCTCTACGTGCAGGTGCCGGTGCGGCAGTCCGAAGGCGATCTCGCCAATCTCGGCGACAGCTTCAACAAAATGACCTCGGAGCTGCGCACGCAGAATTCCGATCTTATCCGCGCGCGCGACCAGTTCGACGAGCGCCGGCGCTTTTCCGAAGCCGTGCTTGCCGGCGTCGGCGCGGGCGTCGTCGGCCTGAACGCCGCCGGCAACATCACGATCCTCAATCGCTCGGCCGAGCGGCTGCTCGGCGTGACCGAAGGCGAAATGATCGGCAAGGCCGCGATCGACGCGATCCCGGAAATCGGCAACCTGATCCACGACGCCTTCGCCGACAATCATCGCGTCAACGGCACGGTGACGATCTCGCGCGGCGGCCGCGAGCGCATCTTCAACGTCCGCGTGACCACGGAGCAGGCGGACGAATCCGAGCACGGCTATGTCATCACGCTCGACGACATCACCGAGCTGGTGACGGCGCAGCGCACCTCGGCTTGGGCGGATATCGCGCGGCGCATCGCCCATGAGATCAAGAATCCGCTCACGCCGATCCAGCTTTCCGCCGAGCGGCTCAAGCGTAAATACGGCAAGACGCTGATCCAGGATCGCGAAATTTTCGAGCAATGCACCGAGACGATTATCCGTCAGGTCGGCGACATCGGCCGCATGGTGGACGAGTTCTCGTCGTTCGCGCGCATGCCGAAGCCGGTGGTGGAAACGCAGGATCTCGCGGAAACCATTCGCCAAGCCGTATTTCTGCAACGGGTCGGCCATCAGAACATCAAATTCGAAATCGAACTTCCGAAGGAAGCCATGACGGCGCGTTACGACCGCCGTCTGATTTCGCAGGCGCTGACGAACATCCTGAAGAATGCCGCGGAGGCGATCGACGGCCTGCCGCCGGAACAGCGCGACGGCGGCAGGATCGTCGTCAAGGCAAGCCGCGAAGGCGGGATGATCGCGATCGACGTGATCGACAATGGGCCGGGACTGCCGAAGGAAAACCGCGAGCGATTGCTGGAGCCTTATGTGACGACCCGCGAGAAAGGCACCGGCCTCGGCCTCGCGATCGTCGGAAAGATTTTCGAGGAGCATGGCGGACGCATCGAGTTGAACGACGCGCCAGTGGGCTTCGCGAACGGCCGCGGCGCCTGGATCAGGCTGATCCTCGCGGCCAACGGAACGGATACCGCCGCGAAAGCAGATGAAAACAACAAACAGGACGCAGCGAGCTGAAGATGGCGAATGATATTCTAGTCGTCGACGACGAAGCCGACATCCGCGACCTAGTAGCCGGCATATTGGAGGATGAGGGCTACATGGTCCGCACCGCCGGCAATGCCGACGATGCGCTGACCGCAATCGAGTCGCGCCGCCCGCAACTCGTGCTGCTCGACATCTGGCTGGAGGGAAGCCGTCTCGACGGCCTCGCGCTGCTCGACGTCATCAAGGCCAACCACCCCGATCTGCCGGTCGTGATGATCTCGGGTCACGGCAACATCGAAACCGCGGTCGCTGCGATCAAGCAGGGCGCCTATGATTTCATCGAGAAGCCGTTCAACGCGGACCGGCTCGTGGTGGTGGCGAGCCGTGCCATCGAAACGCTGCGGCTGCGCCGCGAGGTGAACGCGCTGAAGCAGCTCAACCCGCATGCCTATAGTCTCGTGGGCCAGTCGGCCGCGATGAACGGCCTGCGGCAGACCATCGAGCGAATTGCGCCCACCAACAGCCGCATCCTGATCGTCGGCCCTTCGGGCTGCGGCAAGGAACTGACCGCCCGCATCATCCATAACCAGTCTTCCCGCGCCAACGGGCCGTTCGTGGTGATCAACGCCGCCGCCATCACGCCCGAGCGCATGGAGATGGAGCTCTTCGGCACTGAAGGCGACGGCACGCAGCCGCGCAAGGTCGGTGCGCTCGAGGAAGCGGACGGCGGCACCCTGTTCATCGACGAGATCGCCGACATGCCGCGCGAGACGCAGAACCGGATTCTGCGGGTGCTTACGGACCAGACCTTCCAGCGCGTCAATGGAAGCGTGAAGGTGCAGGTGGACGTGCGCATCATTTCGTCGAGCGCGCGCGACATCGAGCATGAAATCGCCGAAGGGCGGTTCCGCGAGGACCTGTTTCATCGTCTGAGCGTGGTGCCGATCCGGGTGCCGCCGCTCGCGGAGCGTCGCGAGGACGTGCCCGAACTCGTGCAGCACTTCCTCGACCAGATTTCGCTGACCACCGGCCTTGCGAAACGCACGATCGGGGACGACGCGCTCGCCGTGTTGCAGTCCCACGACTGGCCGGGGAATGTCCGCCAGTTGCGCAACAACGTGGAGCGTCTGCTCATCCTCGCCGGAGGCGACGCGCACAGCACGATCACGGCGCAGCTTTTGCCGCCGGACGTCGGTTCGCTGGTGCCGAGCATGCCGAACGGCAACGGCGGCGAGCAACTCATGAGCCTGCCGCTGCGCGATGCGCGGGAGGTGTTCGAGCGCGAGTATCTCGTGGCGCAGATCAATCGCTTCAGCGGCAACATTTCGCGCACCGCGGAATTCGTCGGCATGGAGCGCTCGGCGCTGCACCGCAAGCTCAAGGCGCTCGGTATCGACGAACGCGCGCGCTAACGGGATCGTTCGGCCATGTCCCGCATCGCCTATGTGAACGGGCAATATGTTCCGTTCCGCGACGCCTGCGTTCACGTCGAGGATCGCGGCTATCAACTCGGCGACGGCGTTTACGAGGTCTGCGAAATCCGCGACGGCGTCTTGATCGACGTGCGGCGTCATCTGGAGCGACTCTCGCGCTCGCTCGCGGCCTTGCGGATCGCGCCGCCGCTGGCGGAGCCCGCGTTGCGTTTCGTGCTGGAAGAAACCGTGCGCCGCAACCGGGTGCGCGACGGGCTCGTCTATCTGCAAGTCACGCGCGGGGTCGCGCGACGCGATCACGGCTTTCCGGAACCCGCGGTCAGGCCGGCGCTCGTCGTCACGGTGCGCGCGCTCGACCGGAAGAAGATCGAGGCAAGTGCCGCAACCGGAATCGCGGTCGTGACCGTGCCGGACCAGCGCTGGGCCCGCGTCGACATCAAGACCATCGGCCTTCTGCCGAACGTGCTCGCGCGCCAGCAGGCGAAGGATGCCGGCGCAAAGGATGCGTGGTTCGTCGACGCCGAAGGCTTTGTCACCGAAGGCGCATCGTCGAATGCATGGATCGTCACGCAGGACGGCGTGCTGATCACGCGGCCGGGTTCCAGCCACATCCTGACCGGAATTACGATGACCGTCGTGAAGGAGATCGCGGCACGGCTCCAGATCCGGCTCGTGGAGCGCAGCTTCAGCGTGGCGGAAGCGCTTGCCGCCAGCGAAGCCTTCCTTACCTCCGCGACGCAGATCGTGATGCCGGTGACCGCCATAGACGGGCACAAAATCGGCGAGGGCAGGCCCGGACCCGTCAGCCGCAGGCTTCGCGAGGAGTTCCACCGGGCGGCAGAAAAAGGCCGCGCGATCCTATAATACCTTGAAAAGTCTCAATTAAATCATACCGTAATTCTGCTGGGAACAATCTTGCGCGCGGCATGGAACATGCCTCTAATAGCCAGCGTCACGGACAGCGAATGTCCGGGCAGGGATGACCGGAAGGGGTCGTCCAAGCAATCGCTCGCCCGAACCAAGAAGGAAAATCCCCATGGCGGCGGATAGAACACAAAATCTCCAGGATACTTTTCTCAATTACGTCCGGAAGAACAAAACCCCGCTCACGATCTTTCTCGTGAACGGCGTGAAGCTCCAGGGTGTGGTAACGTGGTTCGATAATTTCTGCGTCCTGCTGCGCAGGGATGGCCACGGGCAGCTTGTCTACAAGCATGCGATCTCGACCATCATGCCGGGCGCGCCCATTTCGCTGTTCGAGGGAACCGACGACAGCATTCCGACCGGAGACAAAGGCTAATTGGAGCCAGGTAAATCGAAGCGCAGAAAATCGCGGCAGCCTGATGCGAGCGCTGCCGGGAACGAACGTGCGCGCGACGCGACGAAGGTCGTTGTCGTGGTGCCCGCGCTTGCGCGCGGCAAGGATACGAGCGGCAATGCCCGCGATCCGCAGGCGCGGCTCGAGGAGGCCGTGGGACTTGCGGCCGCGATCGAACTGCATGTCGTGAATGCGGGGATCGTGTCGCTCGGCACGATCCGGCCCGCGACCTATATTGGCTCGGGCAAGGCCGAGGAAATCGCGGGCATCGTGCGCGCGGAAGAAGCGGGCGTGGTCTTCGTCGATTGCGCGCTTTCGCCGGTGCAGCAGCGCAATCTGGAAAAGGCGTGGGACGCGAAGGTCATCGACCGGACCGGGCTCATTCTCGAAATATTCGGCGCACGCGCGCGAACCAAGGAAGGCACCCTCCAGGTCGAACTCGCGCATCTGAACTACCAGCGCAGCCGGCTCGTGCGCTCGTGGACGCATCTCGAGCGGCAGCGCGGCGGCTTCGGCTTTCTCGGCGGTCCGGGCGAAACCCAGATCGAAGCGGATCGTCGCCAGATCGACGAGCGCATCATCCGCATTGAGCGCGAACTCGATTCCGTAAAGCGCACGCGCGCGCTGCATCGGCAGAACCGCAAGCGCGTGCCTTATCCGGTGGTCGCGCTGGTCGGCTATACGAACGCGGGAAAATCCACGCTGTTCAACCGGCTGACGGCGGCCGATGTCCGCGCCGAAGACCTGCTGTTCGCGACGCTCGATCCGACCTTGCGCGGAATCGAATTGCCGGGCGGCACCAGAGCCATTCTGTCCGATACCGTGGGCTTTCTCTCGGAACTGCCGACGCTGCTGGTGGCGGCGTTCCGCGCGACGCTGGAAGAAGTGATCGAGGCGGACCTGATCCTGCACGTGCGGGACATCTCGCATCCCGACACCGCGGCGCAGGCCTCGGACGTGCTGGGCGTGCTCAACGATCTCGGCATCGATACCAACGATCACCGCAGGATCATCGAAGTCTGGAACAAGGGCGATCGTCTCGATGACGCCGCGCGCGAGAACGCGCGCAATGCCGTGAAGCGGCTGCCGTCGGCGCGGCGTCCGATCCTGATTTCGGCGCTCAAGGGCGAGGGCATCGATACCCTGTTGCGGGCAATCGCCGACCGGATCGCGGCGGGCTGGCCGGTCGTTTCGCTCGATCTGAATCCCGCGGACGGCGCCAATCTGAGCTGGCTGCACCGGCACGGCGAGGTGCTGTCGCAGAACCTCGAAAGCGACGAGCGGCTGCATGTCGAAGTGCGCATGGCGCCCGAGAAGGCCGAGGAATTCCGCCGCCGGGCCCGGATGAGTTCCTCAGCCGCCTGAAGCCTTTTCCAGCCTCCAGAAATGCTCGAGTTCGTCGAGCGGCGTTTCGGCCACTGCCTTGCCGGTACGGCTCACGCGCGTTTCGACGCCGCGAAAGCGGCGCTCGAATTTCGCGGTCGCGTCGCGCAGCGCGGCTTCGGGATCGATCTGCGCGCGCCGCGCGTAGTTGACGAGCGCGAAGAGCAGGTCGCCGAATTCCTCCCGCTGATGTTCGGGCGTGTCGGCCGCTTTGAGCTCGTCGATCTCTTCGACGATCTTGTCGAGGACGCCGCCGACATCCGGCCAGTCGAAGCCTGCCTGCGCCGCGCGCTTCTGGATTTTTTCGGCCCGCGTCAGCGCCGGCATCGCGGACGGCACGCCGGCGAGCAGGCTTGCGTCGGCCTCGGCATTTTTCCGCGATGAGTTTTCCCGGCGCTCCTCGGCCTTGATCTTTTCCCACAGCGCCTTGACGTCGTCCGGCGACAGGCCGCGCGCCGCGCCGAACACATGCGGATGCCGGCGGATCAGTTTCGCCGTAATGGCCTCGACCACGTCTTCGAAGGCGAAGTGGCTCGCTTCCTCGGCCATGCGCGCGTGAAACACGACCTGCAAAAGCAGGTCGCCGAGCTCGTCCTTCAGGCCGTCCATGTCGCCGCGCGCGATCGCATCGGCGACCTCGTAGGCTTCCTCGATGGTGAATGGCGCGATGGTCGCGAAATTCTGCTTCAGGTCCCAGGGACAGCCGGTTTCAGGCGTCCGGAGCCGCGCCATGATTTCAAGCAGGCAGGCAATATCGCGGGACGGCTGCATTTTGAGGCTCCTGGACCGGCTGCGCCTTCCTGCTTTGATTCGCAGAAGACATATTATGGAATATTTATTCTAGGGGTTGTTCAGGGGTTACGTGGACGCGGCGCAAGTTTCCATCAAATTTGAATCATCTACAGCGGCTGATCTTAACGCCGATCGGGCACCTTACCGGCACGGGAAGTTCTGGGGCTGGTTTGCTTTTATGACTATGGCGGATTTTCAGCGTGGGCCGGCGCGGCTTCGCTGGCTGTTGATTGCAATCGTCGCACTCGCGGTTTTGCCCGTGTTCGCGCTCTATCTTTCGCGCCTCAACGCCAACAGCGAAACTGCGCTCGAGGAAGCGCGCGCGCTCGCGGTTTCGCTGGCGCAGAGCGGCGCATCGGAACAGCAGAAGCTGGTCGTGAATGCGCGCGGGCTTGCCGAAGCGCTGAAGAACGTGCCGGCGGTCCAGTTGCAGCGCCCCGACTGCTCGGCGCTGCTGGCCGAGGTGAACGCAAAGGCCTCCTGGGTCGCGACCGTGTTTCTCGTCGATACCAAGGGCGTGCCGGTCTGCTCGAGCCGCCCGACCAGCCGAGAGCTGAATTTCTCCGACCGCCCCTATTTCAAAGGCGCCATGCTGACGGGCGAATTCTCCGTGAGCGAAGCCATCATCGGCCGCATCAGCAAGCATCCGGTCGTCGGCGCGGGGCTGCCGATCAAGAATGCAAATAACCAGATCAACGGCGTGCTCGTGATCGGCGTCGATCTGAACTGGGTCCATGGCCTTGCCGATATCGCGTTCGAGCGCTATCGCGGCGCCGTATTCGTGATCAATCGCGACGGCGGCCTGGTCACGCGCAACCAGCGCAATTCCCGTCTGGTCAGCGTTTCCGAGACCGGAACCAGCGACGCCACCCTGCAAAAGCTGACCCAGGCAAAAACGCCGGTTCTGGAAATGGACGAAAGCGGCACCGCACGCATCTACGGGGTCGCGCATGTCAACGACATGCAGCTCACGGTCGCGGTCACCTTCGACCGCGCGGCCGTGCTCGAGCCGATCCGGCACCGATTCCTGATCGATCTTTTGTGGCTGCTGCTGGTCGCGGCGGGTTCGGCGGGCCTCGCGCTGACGGTCGCGGAATTCAGCGTGCTGCGCGGAGTGCGGACCCTCAACAACACCGCGCTGCGGCTCAAAGCCGGCCGCATGGGCACACGCGTCCAACTTTCGCCGCGCGTCGCGACCGAACTGCACGATCTCGCCGCCAGCTTCAATTCGATGATCGCGGAGTTCGAGCGCCTTGCCTATCTCGACCGCCTGACCGGCCTGCCGAACCGGCGCTTCCTCGAGCGTCAGATGCTGGTGCGCGGCACCGAGCGGGACAAGCGCGGCAACCTCATTCCCGAGGCCGTGCTCGCGATCGACCTCGACGGCTTCAAGCCCGTCAACGACATTTTCGGTCATGCCATGGGCGACAAGGTGCTTACCGCCGTCGCGCGCCGCATCGCCGCCGTGGCGAGCGACCGGGCCACGGTTGCGCGGCTGGGCGGCGACGAATTCGTGGCGCTCATTGCCCTTCCCGGCGCGGTCGATCCGCGCGCATCGGCGCGTGCTTTCGGCGACGAAATCCGCCGCGCGCTTCACGATCCGGTCGAAATCGACGGCAACAAGTTCCCGGTCGGCGCCAGCATCGGCGTGGCCGTGGTGCCGGAAGACGCGGAAACGCTCGCCGGCGGATTGGTGATCGCGGATGCGGCCCTCTACGAGGCCAAGCGCCTCGGGCGCGATCGCGTCATCGACCAGGCGCCCTCGCTGGTTTCGGAAGGCGATAACGACCATGACGGCCTGCTGGAGGGTCACTGGACGGAGCTGGACCTGGTCGGCTACGCGCGTAGCTCTTGAGCTATTTCAATGCCTTGTAGGCTCTTTCAGAGTCGCGGAATCATGAGGTTATCGGAGTACATTGGCGCTCGATAATCCATCCGCATAATATTGAATTATATAGCGAATTTCATTCCATCATAAGCCGGAACCACTGAATCGGGCAGCTTGCTCCGCAGCTCCTCGTAATCCAGATCCGTGTGCAGGTTGGTCAGCACCGCGCGCTTCGGCTTCATGCGCGCGATCCACGCGAGCGTTTCGTCCACCGAGAAATGGCTCGGATGCGGGCGATAACGGAGCGCATCCACGATCCACAGATCGAGCTCTTCGAGCGCCTTCAGGCTCTCCGGCGGGAGGTCGTTCACGTCGCAGGAATAGGCGACATTGCCGATGCGGAAGCCCAGTGCCTGCGTCGAGCCGTGCTGCATGGGAAAGGGGAGCGCCGCGATCTCGCCGCCCTTCCCCTGAATCGTGACCTCGCGCCCTTCGCGCAGCCGATGCTCGTGGAGAATCGGCGGATAGTCGCTGCCGGAGGGCGTTTCGAAGCAATAGCCGAAGCGCTCGTGCAGAAGCTGCGAAGTCTGCTCGTCCGCATAGACGTCGATCCGCTTGCGCTGAACGAGTGCGAGCGGCCGCAGATCGTCGATGCCGTGGGTATGGTCCGCGTGATCGTGCGAGTAGAGCACCGCGTCCAGCGCTTCGACGTTCGCGCCGAGCAACTGCTCGCGCAGATCGGGCGAGGTGTCGATCAGCACCGTCGTGCGGCCGCCGTTCTCTTCGCGTTCGACCAGAAGCGAGCAGCGGCGGCGGCGGTTCTTGGGGTTATCCGGGTCGCAGGCGCCCCAGCCCTGTCCCACGCGCGGCACTCCGCCGGAGGAGCCGCAGCCAAGAATTGTGAAGGTGTAGGTCATTCAGGCAGCTTACGCCGGGCGCGGAACACGGGAGAAGAGGCGGAAGAAATTCTCCGTAGTCTGCTTCGCGATGGCGTCGAAATCCGCTCCGCGGGCGGCCGCAAGCGCGCGGGCGGTATGGGTGACGAAGGCGGGCTCGTTGCGCTTGCCGCGGTAGGGCTCGGGCGCGAGAAACGGCGCATCGGTTTCGACGAGAATCCGGTCCGCCGGAACATCCGCCGCGATGGCGCGCAGCGCCTCGTTCTTCTTGAACGTAATCACGCCGGAGAAGGATACGTAGCCGCCGAGCGCCACGCCGCGTCTTGCGAGATCGGCTCCGCCGGTGAAGCAATGCAGGACGAAAGGAAACGCGCCGCTCGCGGATTCCTCCTCCAGAATTCTTGCGACGTCCTCATCGGCCTCGCGGGCATGGATCACGAGCGGCAATCCGGTTTCGCGCGCCGCCGCAATGTGCCGCCGGAAGCCGCGCTCCTGTCCTTCGGCGGAACTGTTGTTGCGAAAATAATCGAGGCCCGCCTCGCCGATGGCGACCACCTTGGGATCGTTCGCCAGCTTTACCAGATCGGCGGTCGTAACATCCGGCTCCTTGTCGGCGTAATGCGGATGCGTGCCGACCGAGCAGAACACATCGTTATAGGCGTCCGCGATGGCGCGAATTTCCGCGAATTTGTGGACCTTGGTGCTGATCGTCACCATGCGGCCGATGCCCTGCTCGCGCGCCCGCGCGACGATGGCGTCGCGCTCGGCGGCGAAATCCGGGAAATCCAAGTGGCAATGGCTGTCCACCAGCATGGTCAGGCCGCGCCCTCTTCGGTCTCCACGTAGCGCGGGAATATTCCCGCGGGTGCGGGCAGCGGCGTGCCCGCTTGCAGGCGGCCCGTTTCGCCAAGCGCGCTGAAGTCGCGCGCATTTTCCGGCACCGCCAGAAGGTCGAGCAGCTTGGCGCTTCCCGCTGGCACGAAGGGTAGCGCGAGGATCGCAACCTGCCGGACGACTTCCGCCGTGGCCCAGAGCACGGTCGCCATCCGCGCGGGATCGGATTTGCGCAACTCCCACGGCGCGCTCGCGGCGAAATACTGGTTGGCGTCGGCAACCACCGACCAGATCGCCTGCAACACGAGGTGAAGCTGTTGCGTCTCCATCGCCTCGCGCGCCGTTCCGAGCAGCGCATCGGTCGCCGCGAGAATCGCCTTGTCGGCATCCGATAATGCGCCCGGCTCCGGAACCTTGGCGCCGCAGTTTTTCGCGATCATCGAAAGCGAGCGCTGCGCGAGATTGCCGAGGTTGTTCGCAAGGTCCGCGTTGGTGCGATTGACGATCGCTTCGTGGCTGTAGCTGCCGTCCTGCCCGAACGGCACCTCGCGCAGAAAGAAATAGCGGATCTGATCGACGCCGTAGTGATCGGCCATCGTCATCGGGTCGACGACGTTGCCGAGCGTTTTCGACATCTTCTCGCCGCGGTTCAGCAGAAATCCGTGGCCGTGGATGCTTTTCGGCAACTCGATTCCGGCGGACATCAGGAATGCCGGCCAATAGACCGCGTGGAAGCGCACGATGTCCTTGCCGATGATGTGAATGTCGGCCGGCCAGTATTTCCTGAAGTTCTCCGCGTCCGTGTCCGGATAGCCGACGCCCGTGATGTAGTTCGTGAGCGCGTCCACCCAGACATACATCACATGGCCGTCCGCGCCCGGCACGGGCACGCCCCAGGTGAGCGTGGTCCGGGAGATGGAGAGATCCTGCAAGCCCGCCTTCACGAAGCTTTCGACCTCGTTCCGGCGCGTTTCGGGCAGGATGAAGCCGGGGTTATCCCGGTAATGCGCGAGCAGACGGTCGCCGTACGCGGAGAGCCGGAAGAAATAGGTCTTCTCTTCGGTCCATTCGACCGGTGTGCCCTGCGGGCCGCGACGAACTTTGTCCTCGCCGAGCACAGTTTCGGACTCGGCATAGAACGCCTCGTCGCGGACGGAATACCAGCCGGCATAGGTGCCGAGATAGATGTCGCCCGCCGCCTCCATCTTTTTCCAGATGGCCTTGCTGGCCTCGTAATGCGCGGGCTCGCTGGTGCGGATGAAGCGGCTGTAGGAAATATTCAGCCGGTCGCACATGGCCTGAAAAAGCGGCGCGTTCCGGTCGGCGAGCTCGTTGGGCTTGATACCCTGCGCGGCCGCGGTCTGCGTCATCTTCAGGCCGTGCTCGTCGACGCCGGTCAGGAAGAACACATCATAGCCGTCGAGGCGCTTGAAGCGCGCAATGGCATCGGTCGCGATCGCCTCATAGGCGTGGCCGATATGCGGCGCGCCGTTGGGGTATGAAATCGCGGTCGTTATGTAAAAGCGCTGCTTGTGCGCCATGCAGGAATTTCCTTCGCTCCCTGGTGGAGTGGATTGGATTGGACGTTGGCGATCCTTTTGCAGCGGGTTCTCCCCGCGAATGTCAAATCCAAAACTCCACTAGAAATCAATATTTGCCGGTGGTCCTTTAAATCCTGACCTTCGCAAGAAGGGTTGCCGCTGCGGCGGTATGCGAATGTTGGATCGGACCACTGGCGACTTCAGCCGCGGGCCGCCTCGGAGAGCATCGAAAAGACCTGAAACACCAAGGGTTTGCGGTCGAGATTGTAGATCTCGGCGGCGGCCGTGGCGCGGCGGACCTTGTCCCATGCCTCCGCGAACTGTGCAAGGCGCGCGGGCTCGCCGTCGGCCGTGGCGGCCTCGGCAAGCCAGTCCTCCACCGCTTCGGCGAATACCGCGAGATTGTCGCCGCGCAGCTTATCACCGAGCGCGGCGACCGCGCCGGATTCGACGCCGGGCAAGCGGCCGAGGAGCTGCCGTGTCATTTGCAGAATCTCCAGTCCGTCCTCGCCGCCGAGCAGCAGCGAAAGCGCGCGGCCGACGCTGCCCTGGCTCGCACCCGCCGCGCTCCCGATGCCGCCCTGATCGAGATCGGGCATGTCGCGCGCAAGCGACGAGAGCGCCTGCGCCACCTCGCCGCCCGAAAGCGCCTTCAGCGCAAGCCGGCGGCAGCGCGAACGGATGGTCGGCAGCAGGCGGCCCGGCATGTGCGACACGAGCAGGAATAGCGAGCGCGCGGGCGGCTCCTCCAGCAACTTCAGAATTGCATTCGCGCTCTCGGAATTCATTTCCTCGACCGCATCGACGATGCAGATCCGCCAGCCGCCATAGGCGGAGGTGGAACCGAAGAAGGAGGCGATCCTCCGCGTATCGACCACGCGGATAACCTGAGAGATGTTCTTCTGGTCTTCGCCCTTCACGCGGCGAAGCACGAGCAAGTCCGGATGCGACAGCGAAGCGACCTGCCGCGAAACCGGCTGATCGCCCGGCACAAAAAGATCCTTTGCATCGCTGTCGCCGCCTGCCAGCACGAAGCGCGCGAGCCTGTATGCGAGGGTCGCCTTGCCGATCCCCTGCGGGCCGCCGAGAAGAATTGCGTGAGGCAGCCGATTGGCTTGCCAGGCCGCGAGCAACTCCTGCTCCGCGGCGGCATGGCCGACCAGATCGAAGCGCTCGCGCGGATGCGGCGCGCCCGCGAGCCGGTCGCCTTCGATCGCGTCGGAGATCAACCTGCGGCCCTCGGTGCGGATGGCGCGACATGCGTCGTGAGCAGCCGGTCCGTGACCGCGCGCCAGATATGGGAAGCGACGACGTCGGGCTCCTGCGAGGCGTCGATCACCACGCAGCGTTCGGGTTCGTTCGCCGCGAGTTCGAGAAACGCCTCGCGGAGATGAACGTGAAACTCGATCTCCTCCGACTCGAAGCGGTCTTTCTGCTGCCCGCGGCCCGCCACGCGCGCAAAGCCGATCTCGACCGGCACGTCCAGCATGAAGGTCAGGTCCGGCATCGTCTCGCCGACGGTCACGCGCTCGAGCGCCCGGATGATCCTGCGGTCCACGTTGCCGAGCGTGCCCTGATAGACCCGCGTCGAATCGATGAAGCGGTCGCAGATGACCCAGGCGCCGCGCGACAACGCCGGCGCGATCGTCGCCTGCACGTGATCGTCGCGGGCGGCCGCGAAGATCATCGTCTCCGCGGTAGGACCAAGCGGCTTCACGACGCCATTCAAAAGCAGCAGCCGCATCGCTTCCGCACCCGGCGAGCCGCCGGGCTCGCGCGTCGTCACGACCTCGATGCCGCGCTGCCGCAGGCGCTCGGCAAGCAGGGCCACCTGCGTGGACTTGCCGGAGCCCTCGCCGCCCTCGAAGGTGATGAAGCTGCCGCGCATCATGCGTTCCTGGTCAGGAGCTTGCGGAAACCCGCGCGGAGGATGCCCGCAACGAACTCGTAGGCCGAGTCGAAGGCGCGGCCAAGAAGCCCGCCCGCCGCAACATCTTCGGCGGCATAGAGCGGCGCTTCATAGGCGATCTGGTCGCCACGAAATACGCGAAGCTTCGCGACCTCCGCTCCTTTCGCGATGGGCGCGCGCAGCGGGCCTTCGTAAACGACCCGGGCGGTAAAGCGTTCGCTGCCGCTTTGCAGGGCAAGCACGCGAATATCCGCGCCACCGGTCAGGGCTACCGTGCCCCGCGCGCCGCCGAAAACGCTTGCGTGCGCGATCGGGCTCGCGCCGGAGAACAGGAGCCGCGGGCCGAAGGCACGAAAGCCCCAGTCGAGCAGACGCCGCGTGTCGTCGCTGCGGTCCTTCTCGGACTTCGCGCCGTGCACGACCGCGATCAGCCTTTGCCCGTTCTGCTCCGCGGAGGCAACGAAACCGTAGCCGCTATCCTTCGTGAAGCCGGTCATGAAACCGTCGATGCCGAGCGCCGAGCCGAGCAAGGGATTGCGGTTCGACTGCTTGATCTTGCTCCAGGTGATTTCCGGCACCCTGAAATACTTATAATAGTCCGGATACTCGCGAATGATGTGTGCCGCGAGATGCGCGAGGTCGCGCGCCGAAATGCGCTGCTCCTCGTGATGAAATCCGGTCGGATTGTGGAAACGCGCGGTCGCAAGACCGAGGCGCGCGGCGTAATCGTTCATGCGCGCCGTGAAGGCATCCTCGCTGCCCGCGATGCCCTCGGCGAGAATGATCGCGGCATCGTTTCCCGACACGGCGGCCGCGCCGATGATGAGATCTTCGACGCGGATGTGGCTGCGCACCGCGGCAAACATCGTCGCCGCGCCCGACGGCGCGCCGCCGGTTCGCCAGGCGTGGTTGCTGACGGGATATTCGGTATCGAGCTTGATCTTGCCCTGTTTCAGCTCGCCGAAAACGACCGCGAGCGTGAGCAGCTTGGCCATGTTGGCGGGATGAACCGGCTCTTCCGCGCCGCGCGAATAGAGAATGCTGCCGGTGTCGAAATCCATCAGCACGATATGCGGCGCCGAGACGGAAACCGGCTGGGCTTGTGCGGGAGCCGTTACGAAAAGACAGGCGAGCACAAGCGGCGCGAGCGCAAGGATTGCCCTCGTTCCCATCGTGAAATCGCGCATGATTGCCGCGCCGCGCGGCCGTCCGGGTTCGATCATGAGTAGCGGCCAGCCTTACTAGGCAAGTTGCCGCCGATCAATCGGCCTCAGTAAAGGCCGCGGCCGCTGAGGGAAGCGGGCGAATAGGCCGCTGGAGCTGCCGCGGGTGCGCGCGGGGATTGCGTGTTCGCGACCTGGGTCGGCTGGCGACGCAGCACCTGCGGCGTATCGGGCTGCTGCGGGACGAACGGCCGGTCGCGGGCGATCCGCACCTGCGAGGGCGTCGGCGCGGGACCGTTCTCGCGCAACGTTGCAGCGAGCTGCTGGTCGTCTGACCCTTCGATTTTCGCCCGGCCGACATATTCGACGCTCACCCGCGCGGTGCCGCGATGGCGGAATCCGAGCAGATCGGCAGCGCGCGAGGACACGTCGATCACGCGATTGGCGTGAAACGGCCCGCGATCGTTCACGCGCACGATCAGGGATTTCCGGTTCGACAGGTTGGTGACACGGACGTAGCTCGGCAGCGGCAATGTCGGATGCGCCGCGGTGATCGAGCGCATATCGAAGACTTCGCCGTTGGAGGTCAGGCGGCCGTGGAAGGCGTCGCCATACCAGGAGGCGGTGCCCACGGCGCGGTAATTCGGATTTTCCTCGGGGACGTAGGTAACGCCGGCAATCACATAGGGCTTGCCCACATGATAGCGGCCGTTGCCCTTGGGAATGCGGTCGCCGTCGGCGTAAAGGCGCGGGCTCGCGGTCACGCCGTACTTCGAATCGAAGCCCTTTGTCGTCTTGCAGTTCGCAAGCGTCAGGCCCGCGGCGACAATGAGCGCCACGCGGCCAGCCGTCCTCACAATATAGGAAAAATCGCGCCCCATTTGCCCGCCGCTACGCAACCTGATCGGGGCCTTGCCACCCCCGCTTCGGCGGTTATTACCTGAGAAGACTACCAAATCTGGGCAGCGCGCCCCTATTCATAAAGTTTGGTTAAGACTTTACGATCCTCGCCGGCTCCGGCTTGCGGAAGCTTCCCTAATCGCTCATTTGTGCCGTGACGGAGAGGTGGCCGAGTGGTTTAAGGCAGCGGTCTTGAAAACCGCCGTGCCTGAAAGGGCACCGTGGGTTCGAATCCCACCCTCTCCGCCATTTTCATTTGCGCGCTGCCGCCACACCACATCGACCCAGCGCGCGTGGCTCCGGGTTCGAACTTCGTTGCGAACCCTCCCGCCGGATTTCTTCCCAAGCCACCGGGACGATGTTCTAATGGGTATCGTCACAAGTTTCTCATCGATGCCGATGCATCGGGGGCGTCGGCAATGACGATTATACGCGGAAGCCGGATTGCGAGGCGCAATGATTGATACGTCGCGGACTATTGAGATCATGCAATCCCCGAAGCGAATGCGACTCCTTCTCCTCGGCGGTTTATTCATGGCCGCAGCCTGCCTGGCGATAATTCTGGCTGCTTCTTCAACCACTCTCCTTACGCAAGCCCGACATTCATTGTTCGAGCTTTACATCGGTTTGATCTTTTTCGGACTCTGCAGCATCTATATCATTTGGCGGCTCGTGACGGTTCGCGGCTCGGTTGTGACTCTCGCGCCACAAGGGATCCGCGATACACGCATTGCCGACGAGTTCATCCCATGGAGAAGCATTGCTGATATCTCGACCTGGGAAGAATCCGGCCAGCGCGTCATGGTGCTTTCCGTAGATCCTAAAGTTGAAAGCAATCTGTCCCTGACAAGGATGGCCAGGTGGACGCGCGGCCCCAATCATGCGCTGGGGGCCGATGGTTTATGCGTCACCCCGGCAGGACTGACCTTCAGTTACGATGATCTGCTTCAGGCGGCGTCGGCGTATTGGAATGCGTGGCGCAATTCATAAGGCCGCTTTTCGCGCCGGATCGGCGTAGCCGAAAACACAATCCGCCCCTGACGCAAGTTTCCGCAGCCATCGGAGCGATGCGGCAAGGCGCTTCCGGATGTCAGATGTGCACCCGGATTGCGTTCGCTCCATGCAGACGCGGCGCCTCGCCTACATCAGCGCCGCGTTGATCCACAGATGGGTCGCAATGCTTGCGATGTAGCCGAGCCCGATGGCCCAGGCCCATCGCAGATGGTTCATGAAGGTGTAGTGGTTGCGCACGAGCCCCATCAGCGCGACGCCGGCGGCCGTGCCGATCGAGATCAGGCTGCCGCCGACACCGGTCGATAGCGTTACCAGCATCCACTGCCCGCTCGACATTTCGGGATTCATCGTGAGTACCGCGAACATCAGCGGGATGTTGTCGAAGGCCGCGCCCAGAATGCCGATAGCGATATTCGCGGTGGTCGGACCCAGATCGATGTAGAGCCAGTTCGACAGCAGCGCGAGATAGCCGGCGACGCCGAGTCCCGAAATCGCGAAGATGATGCCGAAGAAGAACAGGAGCGTGTCCCATTCCATGCGGCCGATCTCCTTGAAGGAATCGAAGTAAAAGTCCTGGTTCTCGCGGCGGTGCGCCGAGCGCTGCAAGCGATAGCTGTATAGCTGCAAATAGCCGAGCCCCAGCATCATGCCGAGCGCGGGCGGCAGATTGAGGAAGGTCTTGAACGAAATTGCCGTCGCGATCGTTGCGAGGAACAGTCCCATCACGACGAAGGCGCCCGGCTTGAGTTTCTTGACGTCGCCCCAGGGCTTCGGCCTGCCTTCCGGCACGGCGAAGTGCATGAAGATCGCAGGCACGAGGAAGTTCACGAGCGCGGGCAGGAACAGGTTGAAGAATTCGAAGAACTTCAGCTTGCCCTTCTGCCAGACCATCAAGGACGTGATGTCGCCGAAGGGCGAGAACACGCCGCCCGCATTGGCGGCGACCACGATGATGATGCAGCCGAGCACGATGAAACGGTAATTACCGACGCCTATCGCGACGACGACGGCGCCCATCACCAGCGCAGTGGTGAGGTTGTCGATCATCGGACAGAACAGGAAGGCGAAACCGCCGATGAGCCAGAAGAGCTGCCGGTACGAGAGATTCAAATTGACGAGCTTGGAGCGCAACGCATCGAAGACGCGGCGCTCCTGCATCGTGTTCACATAAGTGATCGCCACGATGAGAAAGAGCATCAGCTCGCCGTAGTCGAGGATCGTATGTTTCGCGACGGCTTCGAGCACGGCGCTCTGGCCGTTCATCGTATAGACAACGCCCAGCAGCGCCCAGATGAGGCCTGCGGCCATCATGACCGGCTTCGACTTGCGGAGCTGGATGGATTCCTCGATCGCCACGAACCCGTAGGCGATGAAAAAAATCGCGAGCATCAGGAACCCGATCGGATGGCGCGTCAGGTCGATGCTTCCGGCGACCTCGGCCGCCAGGAGCGACGATGAGGTAGCTGTCAGGAGGACCGGAATCAGGGCGATGCGCAGCCAAAGCCGTCCAGGAAAGACCCGCATCGCACCCCCTCTGTCACCGGAATCTATTGTGCATTTTCGACGAAAGGCGTAGCCGACCGCAAGGACGGATTGCCGGTGCAGCCGATCTCATTGCCGGTGCCGCAGTGTCCTATAGCCGCATAGGGCATAGCGAATTGGCCGGGAGAACCCTTCATCGCATTGCAGCATGGATGGCGGCAGGCCGAAATGGTGGATGAAGGTCTTTCGGCCAGCCGAATCAGGGGCTGCCGACGATGCCCCGCCTAGGCCATGACGACCGCCGATTACCCGGCGCCGGATGCCGCCGTTGCTTCGTTATGGGTCCGGAGAATGCGGTTGATGAAGTCCGCCGTGGCCACAAGCGTTTCGGCCGGTTTCTCCCGGTGCGGCGCATGGGCTGCGTCCGCGATCACCACATGCTCGACCGGGCAGTAGCATTCGCGCTCCGCGAATCGCACCTGCTCCATGGTTGCGTAAGGATCATTCTCGCCCTTCACGATCAGGATGGGAACCCGGATGTGAATGAGTTCCTCGCGCAGATCGAGCACGCGCCCGAAGCCGGGATCGAGCCACGCGCCGCTCCAGCCCTTGAAGGCGTTGTCCGGGTCGGCATGATGGCGCGCGAGCTTCTCGCGCAGGCCGCTGGTTTCATATTCGGCGGTGATTTTCCGGATCGACCGGAGGTTGAACTCCTCGACGAAGAAGTGCGGCTCGATCAGGACCACGCCACGCACGCGATGGTCCTGCATGCTTCCCGCGTAAGCCGCAGCAATGGTGCCGCCGTCGCTGTGACCCACGAGAATGCCGCGCCGGAAGCCAATCCGGTCCAGCAATTTCGGCAGAACCTCCCGCGCCTCGCGCTGCATGAAATCCAGCGGACGCGGCAGCGTCGCCGGATCGGACTTGCCGTAGCCCGCGCGCGAATACGCGAAGACGCGAGTGCCGGTCGCCTTGGCGAGTGCGGCCGGATAATCGCGCCAGATCGAAACCGACCCGAGACCCTCATGCAGCAGCACGAGCATGGGCGCGTCTTCCGGCGCGTCGCCGAACCACGCGCATTCGAGTTTCGCGCCGCCGATTTCGATGAGGTCCGTCATTTCACCTGCGCCGCCTGCGTCTCAGGTCCCTGATAATTTCGCGTGCCGCGTTGTGCCCCGGCGCGCCGGTGACACCGCCGCCGGGATGCGTGCCCGAGCCGCACATATACAGACCCGGCAAAGGCCCGCGATAGTCCGCGTTGCCCAGCGCCGGTCGCGCCGAAAATATCTGGCCGAGATCCAGCGCGCCGTGAAAGATGTCGCCGCCGACGAGCCCGAAGTTGCGCTCGAGATCGAGCGGCGAAAGGCTTTGGCGTGCGATCACCGAGGATTTGAAATTCGGCGCGTAGCCGTTCACGGTTTCGATCATCAGGTCCGCGACTTCCTCGCGGCAATCGTCCCACGATTTTCCGCCGGGCAGTTCCGGCGCCACGTGCTGGCAGAACAGGCTCGCCACATGGCTGCCTTCCGGCGCGAGCGTGTCGTCGAGCGTCGAGGAAATCACCAACTCGACAATCGGCTGCTTCGACCAGCCATGGGTGCGCGCATCGAAATAGGCCTGCTCCATGTAACGCAGGCTCGGCGCCATGATGATGCCCGCGGTGTGATGCTCGGCCAGGTCCTTGCCGGATAGGCATTTGAAGTCGGGCAGCTCCGAGAGCGCGACGTTCATCCGGAAGGTGCCGGAGCCGCAGCGCCAGTTTTCCATGCGGTGCCGGAAATCGGCGGGCAACGTGCCGGCATCGAGCAGCTTCAGATAGAGCAGTTTCGGATTGAGATTGGAGACGACGGCGCGGGCGCGAAAGACGGTTCCGTCTTCGGTAACGGCACCGACCGCCGCTCCTTTCTCGACCAGAACTTCCCGGACCGGAGACGAAAGGCGAATTTCTGCCCCGCTTGCAACGGCGGACTTCGCCATCGCCTGGGTGATCGCGCCCATGCCGCCGATCGCGTGACCCCAGACGCCCTTCTTGCCGTTCACTTCGCCAAAGCAGTGATGCAGAAGCACATAAGCCGAGCCCGGCGTGTACGGGCTGGCGTAGTTTCCGACGATGCCGTCGAAACCATAGACGGCCTTGATCGGCTCGCTCTCAAACCAGCCGTCGAGATAGTCGCCGGCCGAATTGGTGAAGAGGTCGAGCAGCGAGCGTTTGCCCGGCAGATCGAGCTTGCGCAGCCGGTTCGCGAGCGCGCCGGCGCGGATCAATTCCGGAAGCGCGGAAATCGGATTGCCTTCGACGATATTCGGCGGCGTCTGCAAAACGAGTTCGCGCAGCACGTCCGCCACGAGATCGAGTTGCGCGGCATAGTCGTCGAGCCGGGCGGCATCCCGCGCCGAGAACCGCGCGACTTCCTCGCGGGTCCTGCCTGCTCCCGTTTTCAGGTAGCCGCCGCCGGGCAGCGGCAGGAAGTTCGATAGCTTCCGCTCGACGATCCTGAGCCCGTGGGCCGGCAGATCGAGGTCGGCAATCACCTTCGGATTGAGGAGGGAGACGGTGTAGGAGGCGACGGAATTGCGGAACCCGGGGTGAAACTCCTCGGTGACGGCCGCCCCGCCCGCGACGGCCCGGCGCTCCAGCACCACGACCTTCAGGCCCGCTTTGGCGAGATAGGCCGCGCAGACGAGCCCGTTATGGCCGCCGCCGACGATTACCGCGTCATAAAGGGAGGCTGAATCTCGCGCCATTGACCGGCCGATAACCTTGCATTCGCTGGCATTTGCTTTTCACGGCCTGAATAGGCCACAAAGCGCCCGCATGTGAACCCCGCGCGCGGCGAGACCGCCAGCAGCGCTTCGAACCCTAAGACAATGAACGAAAACCCCTCTCCCCGCGTGAGTTTCGTATCCCTTGGCTGCCCCAAGGCGCTGGTCGATTCCGAGCGTATCGTGACCCGGCTCCGCGCCGAGGGCTACGAGCTTTCGCGCGATCACGCCGGCGCCGATGTCGTGCTCGTCAACACCTGCGGCTTTCTCGACAGCGCCAAGGCCGAAAGCCTCGCCGCCATCGGCGACGCGCTCGCGAAGAACGGCAAGGTGATCGTCACCGGCTGCATGGGCGCGGAACCCGAGAGCATCCGCACCGTGCATCCGTCGGTGCTCGCGGTCACCGGCCCGCAGCAGTACGAGGCGGTGGTTTCGGCCGTGCACGAAGCGGTGCCGCCGAAGCACGATCCGTTTCTCGATCTGGTGCCGGAGCAAGGCATCAAGCTGACGCCGCGCCATTACGCCTATCTGAAGATTTCCGAAGGCTGCAACAACCGCTGCACCTTCTGCATCATCCCGAGGCTGCGCGGCGATCTCGTGAGCCGTCCGGCAGCCGACGTGCTGCGCGAGGCCGAGCGGCTCGTGAAGGCAGGCGTGAAGGAACTGCTGGTGATCTCGCAGGACACCTCGGCTTACGGCATCGACCTCAAATATGCGGAAAGCAAATTCGGCGAGCGGCAGATACGGGCGAAATTCTTCGATCTCGCCCGCGAGCTCGGTGGGCTCGGCGCATGGGTGCGGCTGCATTACGTCTATCCCTATCCCCATGTCGACGACGTGATGCCGTTGATGGCGAATGGTCTGGTGCTGCCCTACCTCGACATCCCGATGCAGCATGGCAGCCCGAGCGTCCTGAAGCGGATGCGCCGCCCGGCCTCGCAGGAGAAGCAGCTCGCGCGCATTTCCAAATGGCGCGAGCATGTGCCGAACCTCACGCTGCGCTCCACCTTCATCGTCGGCTTTCCGGGCGAAACGGACGAAGAGTTCGACGAATTGCTGGCGTTCCTCGACGAGGCGCAGCTCGATCGCGTCGGCTGCTTCAAGTTCGAGCCGGTGCGCGGCGCGCCGGCGAACGAGCTGGAAAATCCGGTGCCCGAGGAAGTGAAGGAGCAGCGCTATGCGCGCTTCATGGAAACGCAGCAGAAGATCAGCGCGCGGCGCCTTCGCGGAAAGATCGGCCGGCGCGAGCCCGTCATCATCGATCAGGTGAACGGCAACAGCGCCGTCGGCCGCACGCGCGGCGACGCGCCGGAGATCGACGGCGTGGTTCACGTGGCGAGCCGCCGTCCGCTGAAGGTCGGAGAGATCGCGACGGTCAGGATCGAAAGCGCCGACGCCTACGATCTGCGCGGCACTGTCGCCGGCTTCTGATCAGATGCGATAGCCGGCGCGAAACGCGCCCCAGTGCCGCCCGAGCACGCGGATCGGCGCAACGATTTCCCACATCATGAAGATATTCCCGCCGCCCATGTCGCGCGGGTAATACTGGATCATGTAGGGCCGCGTATTGCGCGCGGCCGACAGGCCGGCGCGGTCGTCGAAGATGCGCTTGTTGCGGGAGTTCGCGGTATTCCACTCGACCTCGCCCGGCCGCTGCGGATGCGAATATTTCTTGTTGTGGACCGGCAGGTAGGCGTTGCGGTCGACGGCGCCGCAGAACACCATGCGCGCGTCGGCCGCGAGCAAGGGCTCCTGAATGGGCCATAGCTCCTGCTCGAGCGCCGGAAGATACGGCTTGTCGTATTGCGGCGGGTTGGTGCCCGGCACTTGCTCGTAGCGGTTGTCGAACATCATCTCGGCCGTGACCTTGCCGGACGAGATCAGGCGCTCGATTGCCGCGCCGATCTTGTTGGCCGTCTCGATGGCAAGCTCGATGAATTCCCTGTTGTCGCTCCGGATCTTGTCGAGCCTGCCCTTCAGCGCGGCGGTGCAATCCGGTGTCATGCCGAAGAAGGCGCAATGAATGCCGAGTTCGGTGCGGTTCACCACGCGCGCCGCGACATTTCCCACGCCGGGGATGTCGACATGAATGTTCTCGCCGATGCGCAGGTTCAGGGCGTCGGACGCTTTCAGAAGCACGCCGCCCTCGCCCAGATCGACCGTCGCGGTGCCGGTCTTCACCCCGGCCGCGGTAACGGTGACGCTCCAGTCGCAAGGCAGCCGGTCGGACTGGCGGCGGTCCCCGATTTCGGTCGCGCGGAGAAAAATGCTCAGGCGCTTGCGCAGTGTCGCCGCAAGATCCGACGCGATATGCGCTGAAGCGTCGATCTGCATGCTGTTGCTGCTCGCGCTCGCAGCCGCGTCGCGTATGTTCTGCACGCTCTCGGCAACCTTGCCGATGAAATCGGAGTTGTCGGAGGCGTTGACGGACAGTTCCGCGGTGGTCGCGACCTGCTGCTCAACCGAGGACGATACGCTCGCAAACAGCGGGCGGACTTCCTCGATGACGCGCGCGATGCGCGCAAGCATCGTCATCGACTCGTCGGCGTCCTTGCGCAGCGTGTCGATCTTGGAAGTTATCTCCGAAATCGCCTGCTGGGTTTCGGCGGAAAGCGCCTTCACTTCGTTCGCCACGACCGCGAAGCCGCGGCCGGCATCGCCCGCGCGCGCCGCCTCGATCGATGCGTTCAGCGCCAGCAGATGCGTTTGCTTCGCAATCGTCGAAATGAAGGTGACGACCTTGCCGATATCCGCGGACGAAGCCTGCAGGCGCTCGACCTGCTTCCCGGTCTGGCTCGCGGCGTGGCTGGCTTCGCTGGCGAGGTCGTTCGCCTTATGGATCTGCGTGCTGATGAGTGTCGAGGATTGCGCGAGCTGCTCGGTCGCGGTGGCGAATGAGTTGACGTTGGTTTCGGCAATGCCGACCTGCTCGGAAAGGTTGGCGGCGGATTCGTTGATGGCTTCGAGCGACCGGATCGCGCTGCCGATGCCGTCGTGAACGCTCCTCGCGGAATCGCCGACCTTGAGCATGAGCACATCAAGATCGGCTTCCAGCAGATCGAGCGACTCCCGAACCCGATGCAGGGTGTTCTCGTCGCCCGACGCGGCAGACGGAAGCGCACCGCCGGCAGCCGCGTCGCCGCTGCCGGCCGGTTCTATTCCGCTTTCTTTCCGAAAGACCTGAACCACGTTCTGGCCGTTCCCTGTCCCCGGCCGCGGACGATATGCTGATTCTTCATTCGCACATCGGCCTTTTGGCTAAGACGGGAGAATTTATCTCTCGCTGTCAGGGCAATAATACCGTCTGGCCGGTCGTATTGCGGGCCTCGAGGTCGCGATGCGCCCGTTCGGCGTCCTTCAGCGGATAGGTCTGGTTGACCTGGATCTTCACTTTGCCCTTCTCGACCACCTTCAGCAGGTCCTTTGCGCCCGCTTCCAGCTCTTTGCGGGTGGCGAAGTAGTGGATCATGGTCGGCCGCGTCACGAACAGCGAACCCTTCGTCGCGAGAATGCCGAGGTTTACGCCCTCGACCGGGCCCGACGCATTGCCGTAGGACACCATCATGCCGCGCGGCCGCAGGCTGTCGAGCGAGCTTGCGAAGGTCGTCTTGCCGACGCCGTCATAAACAACATGACATTTCTTGCCCTTGGTGATCTGCGCGACGCGCGCCGCCACATCCTCGTCGCGATACAGGATGACGTGATGGCAGCCGTTTTTCTTCGCGATCTTCGCCTTGTCCTTCGAGCCGACGGTGCCGATCACGGTTGCGCCGAGATGGTTGGCCCACTGGGTCAGGATCTGGCCGACTCCGCCGGCTGCGGCGTGAACGAGGACGATGTGGCCCTTCTTCACCCGGAACAGCGAGCGCAGCAGATATTGCGCGGTCAGCCCCTTCAGCATCATCGCAGCGGCGGTCTTGTCGCTCACCTTTTTCGGCAGCTTGATCAACCGCTCCGCGGGCACGTTCCGTTCGGAGGCGTAAGCGCCGGGCACCGTGCCATAGGCCACGCGGTCGCCCTTCTTCAGGCCCTTGACGCCTTTGCCGACCGACACGACCACGCCGGCGCCTTCATTCCCCGGCGAGAAGGGATAGGCGGCGGGCTTGTAAAGTCCCGTGCGGAAATAGGTATCGATGAAGTTCAGGCCGATCGCCGTCTGCCTGATCCGCGCCTCGCCCGCTCCCGGCTCCGGCAGCGCGACTTCCTCGTATTTCAGAACTTCCGGCCCGCCATGCGCATGAACCCGAACCACGAACGCCATTTCATCCTCCATGAGATTTCCGCTGTCGGCGGTTGTTTTAGCTTGCCTGCCTGTCACATGCGAGAGCGGAAGCGCAGAATTGCGCTCCCGTCAGCGCCCGCCTGAAATGCGGACATTCGTGCCGACCACGTAGGACGCCTGCTCGGACAACAGATACAGGATGGTTTCGGCGACTTCCCGGGCCGAGCCCTCGCGTCCCATCGGGATCATGGAGCGGAGCCGTTCGATCCGGTCCGGCTGCCCGCCTGCGGCGTGAATATCCGTATCGATAAGACCGGGCGCGACGGCGTTCACGCGGATGCCTTCGCCCGCGACCTCGCGCGACAACCCGATCGTCAGCGCATCGATGGCCCCCTTCGAGGCCGCGTACCAGACATATTCGCCCGGAGCGCCGAGGGTCGAGGCCATGGATCCGAGGTTCACGATCGCGCCGCCCTTGCCGCCGCGCCTGGTCGACATGCGGCGGACGGCTTCCTGCGCCACGAGCATCGCCCCGGTGACATTCACATCGATCACGCGGCGCATCATCGCCGGATCGGCATCCGCATACCGCCCGCTGTCGCCGACGATGCCGGCGTTGTTCACGAGATGCGTAAGCTTGCCGAAGCGGTCGACGGCTTCGAACATTTTTCGAATGTCCGCTTCCTTGGCCATGTCGCCCTGAATGGCGATGCCGCGCGCGTTGTTCTTTTCGATCTCGGCCACGACTTCCTTTGCCGCCGTTTCGTTGCCGACGTAATTGATGGCGACGTCGTAGCCCTGCCGCGCAGCCAGCCTTGCCGTCGCGGCGCCGATCCCCCGGCTGCCGCCGGTAATCAAAAGTATCTTCTTTTCCATTTCGCCTACTTCGATTTCTTCCGCTTGTTCTTGCCGGTGTCGCCGCCGGCGAGCGCGGCTTTCGCCTTCTGCGAGTTGCGACGCATCGCGATATTGACGCCCTCGACAAGCCCCGCGAAGGCCATCGAGAAGTAGATGTAGCCGCGCGGAATTTTAAAGCCGAGACCGTCGGCCACGAGCGCCACGCCGATCAGGAGCAGAAATGCGAGCGCGAGAACCTTCGTGGTCGGATGCCGCGAAATGAAGTCCGAGATCCAGCCCGATGCCGCATACATGATGACGATCGCGATCAGCACCGCGATCACCATGATCTCGATGTCGTCGGCAAGGCCGATGGCGGTGATGATGGAGTCGACCGAGAAAACGAGATCGATCAGGATGATCTGAAAGATGATGGTCCAGAACGCCGCCTGTACCGCCGTTGGGCTTTCCGCACCATGCGATCCCTCGACTTCGCGATGCAGTTCCTGCACCGACTTCACGATGAGGAAAACGCCGCCCGCGAACAGCACGATGTCGCGCCACGAGAAACCTTGGCCGAACATGGAGAACACCGGCTCCTTCAGCGCGATGATCCACGTCAGCAAGAACAGGAGCGCGATCCGGAAGATCAGCGCGAGACTGAGGCCGATCTGGCGCGCGCGCTTCGCGGCCTGCTTGCCGAGCCGCTGCACCAGCAGGGAGATGAAGATCACGTTGTCGATGCCGAGGACGATCTCGAGTATCGTCAGCGTAACCAGCGCGACCCAGGCGGCGGGATCGCCGATCCAATCGAATACGGGAAGGCTCATGTGGTGCGGACCCGGAGAATTCCTGCCCCTAGAAAATACGAGCCTAACACCAGAAGCGCGAACCACACATAGCGCGGTGGGGATAGGTCGTATGCCAGCGCGGCGATGGCGCAGACACACCATGCCGCGAGCAATGCGAGCGTGAAAAGACGCCACCGCCTCACCCGGAACGGGTGCAGAAATGGAACCGGAATGAAGGTCATGGCGCAAAGCAGCATGACCACGACAACCGCCACCTCCGGCGACGGTTTCCCGATCAGCAGATAGAATACGACGACGTTCCAGACGGCGGGGAAGCCGCGAAAGAAGGCGTCCTCCGTCTTCATGTGCGTATCCGCAAAGTAAAGCGCGCTCGTGATCGCGATCGCACCGGCGGCCGCATAAGACCACGGCGGCGGCACGATCCCGCTCACCATCAGCGCGTAAGCAGGCACCACGACATAGTTCAGATAGTCCACCACAAGGTCCAGCACGTCCCCGGACCAGCGCGGCAGCACTTCCTTTACGCGAAAGCGCCGCGCGAGCGGCCCGTCGATGCCGTCGATCAGGAGCGCAAGCCCGAGCCATAGAAACATGACGGTGAAACGCCGCTCATGGGCCGCGAGCAACGCCGCCAGCCCAAAGCCCACGCCGGAGGCGGTCAGGACATGGATTGAAAAGGCCCGCGCGCGTTCGGCAACCGAGTATCTGGCGTGAGGCTCCATGTCGCCTTTTTAGACCATTCCCATCTGCTACGGGTACGCCTGCATTTTCGCGCGTATTTCGCTAGATTGACGCCATGAGCAACGTGCCGGCTTCCACGGATGTAATCGTCGTCGGCGGCGGCCCCGCGGGGCTGATCGCGGCGATTGCGCTCGCGCGCAGAGGCGCCGCCGTTACCTTGCTCGCGCCGCGTTCACCCCACCCCGACCATCGCACGACCGCGCTGCTCGGCACTTCGGTGGACATCTTGCAGGAGAGCGGCCTCTGGGAAGCGATCACGGCCAGAGCCGCGCCGCTTCGCAAGCTGCGACTGGTCGACGGAACCCGCCGGCTGATCCGCACGCCGGAGGTCCTGTTCGAGTCGAGCGAGATCGGGCTCGATGCATTCGGCTACAATATCGCGAACGAAGACCTGCTGACCGTTCTGCGGGGCGCGCTCGCGCGGCCCGGGCTCCGTCTGGTCGAACAGCCTGCCCTGCGCGTAGAGATCGATGAGAATGCAGCGCGCGTGACGCTCGCTGATGGTTCCATCGTTTCTGCGAAACTCGTCGTCGCGGCCGACGGGCGCAATTCGCTTTGCCGTGCCGCCGCCGAAATCCGCACCAGCAAGCGGCCGCTGCCGCAATCCGCGATCGCGCTCAGCTTCGCCCACACGCGGCCGCACAACGACACCTCGACCGAGTTTCATACCGACGGCGGTCCGTTCACGCTGGTCCCGCTTCAGGGAATGCATTCCAGCCTGGTCTGGGTCTGCAAGGGAAGCGACGCGGAGCGCGTGCGGCGCGCGTCCGACGAGGAGCTCGCCCGCGAGATCGAGGCGAAGTCACATTCCATGCTCGGCGAAATCCGCATCGAAGGTCCGCGCGGCGTATTTCCGCTCGGCGTCGAAATCGCGGATCGCTTCGCCGACAGGCGCATCGCGCTGGTCGGCGAATCCGGTCACGTTATCCCGCCGATCGGCGCGCAGGGATTGAACCTCGGCATCCGAGATGCGGAAGCCATCGCGCGCATCGCGGCCGCGGCACTTGGCGACGCGGAAGACCCCGGCTCGGCCACGGCACTCGCCGCCTACGACTTCGAACGCCGCGCCGATATTCGCGCGCGTGCCGCGGCGGTTGAAATGCTCGGCCGCTCGCTGATCACGGAATTCCTGCCGGTGCATCTGGCGCGCGGCATCGGTCTTGAGATCGCATCGCGCATTCCCGCCCTGCGCCGCGGGCTGATGCGCGGCGGAATGGGCAGCATCCCGGCCGGTTGATCTACTTCAGACGCGGATAGCTGCGCGGGCCCTTCACGCGGAACGCCGGCGCAATCGGCAACGGCAGCGCGGGAATTTCCTTGTCGCCGGCGGCGGACGATACCTGTTCCGCAAAAAGTCCGCGCTTCACGAAGTGCTCGTCGGCAAGCGCTTCCTCGAGTGTCGCCACGATGGTCGCGCAGCAGTCGGCGGCCGCGAGCTTCGGCTGCCAGTGCGCGGCGGTTTCCTTCGCGACGATTTCGCGGATCGCGCGCTTGGTCGCGTCCGGATTTTTGAAGTCGTTCACGAACTCCTGCGGCAGGCCGATGGTCGCGCAGAACGCGGTCCAGAATTTCTGTTCCAGCGCGCCGCAGGCGAGGAACTTGCCGTCCCGGGTCGGATAAATCTGGTAACGCGGCGAGCCGCCCGCGGTGACCAGTGTGGTCGGCCCCGGCGCCTTGCCGGTCGCATGCAAGGTCGCGAGCGCCATCCATGCGAAGGTAAACATCGCGTCGGCCATGGCGACGTCGATGTAAGCGCCCTTTCCGGTCCGCGCGCGCGCGAGCAACGCCAGCAGGATATTCGTGACCGCGGGAAACGAGCCGCCGCCGATATCCGCGATCAGCGCGGGCGGCACCACCGGATTGTCCGCAGGTCCCGGCGCGAGCGACAGGAGGCCGGTCGCGCCAATGTAATTCAGGTCGTGCCCGGCCTCGTCGCGCCGGGGGCCGGACTGGCCGTAGCCGGTGATCGAGCAATAGATCAGCTTCAGATTGATCCTGCTCAGTTCTTCATAGCCGAGGCCGTGCTTCTGCATCACGCCGGGACGGAACTGCTCGACCAGCACATCGGCCTTCGCGGCAAGGTCGAGCGCGGCCTTGCGGCCGGCGTCGGTTCGCAGATCGACGACCAGGCTTTTCTTGCCGCGATTGAGCATGGCAAAGGCCGCGGCGACCCCGTCCCATTGCGGAGGATAGGCGCGCATGTCCTCGCCGCCGGGCTTCTCGACCTTGATGACCTCGGCGCCGGCCTCGGCGAGCATCAGCGTCGCGACCGGACCCGGCAGCAGCGTCGTGAAGTCCGCGACCAGCAGTCCCTTGAGCGGCGGATCGTTCTCGTTTGCGGTCATTGAAAGAGCGTCACCGGCAGGAGTTTGCGCTCAATGAGATAGAGCAAGGCGGTGACCGTCAATACCGAGGCGATGGTTCCGATCAGCACGCCGTTCGACGCCTGCTGGACATAGACGTTGTATTGCCGCGCCATGACGAAGGCATTCAGCGCCGGCGGCAGGCTCGCCATCAGTACCGCCGTATAGACCCAGATCGGGCTGAAGCCGCCGACGAACGCAAGCAGGGCCCAGATCATCAACGGGTGCAGCAGGAGCTTGATGAAAATGAGCGCCGGCACCTCGCGCGGGGTTTCGGTGAAGGGCCGCAGCGCGACCGTCACGCCGAGCGCGAACAGCGCGCAGGGTGCGGCGGCATTCTTCAGGAACTCCAGCGTCCGGTCGATTGCCGCGGGCGGCGTCCAATGCAGCGCGGCGGCGACGACACCAAGAAGCGTGGCGACGATGAAGGGATGGGTGAAAACCCGGTAGAGGATGAATCCCGCGGTCCGCAGCGCGCCCTTCTTCTCGGTGCCGGTCGCGGCCATCATGATCGGCACCAGCGCGAAGAACAGGGTCGAGTCGAACACGAAGATCAGCGCGGTCGGCACCGTCGCCTGCGGCCCGAGCACGGCGAGCGTCAGGCCGGGGCCCATGTAGCCGACATTGGCGTAACCGCCGACGACACCGGCAATCGTCGCTTCGCGCAAGTTGCCCTTGCGCAGCCACAGGCCGACCACGAGCGCCAGCACGAATGCGAGCAGCGTGCAGGCCGCCGTCGCCGCTACGAACCGCCAGTTTGCCAGTTCCTCGACCGGGGTGTGCGAAACGGTCTGAAAGAACAGCGCCGGCAGCGCCATGTAGAGCACGAGGAAATTCAGCCAGGCCATCCCGTCTTCGGGGATTCCGGCGAGCTTTCCGCTGATGAAGCCGAGCGCGATCAACCCGAAAAACGGAAGCGCCAAGCCGAGAATGTCCGCCATGTGCAATGCCCGAAAATTGCGGCCCGGCTCTATCGTCGGTTCGGGCGCGGCGGTCAATCGCCTTGTTGCGCTGCACTAGAAACCCGCCCCGCCCTCGGCTAAACCCGGGTTCGGGAAGCCAAGGGGACCCGCGATGAAACTTCCGAAGAACTTCTACAAGCCGCTCGCCATCGGCGCGCCGGAGCCGCTGCGCGAGTTGCCGGTGCGGCTCGAGCGGGTGATTCAGTTCGTCCCGGGGCATAACGAGAAGGTGCTCTCCAAGGTCCCCGATCTCGTGAAGCAGGTCGACGTGGTCCTCGTGAACCTCGAGGACGCGATCCCTGCGGACGCCAAGGACGCGGCGCGCAAGGGGGTGATCTCGGCCGGCAGGAGCGTCGACTTCGGCTCCACCGGGTTCTGGATCCGCTGCAACTCGCTGGCGAGCCCCTGGGCCTTCGACGACCTCGTGGAGATCGTTGGAGCGGTCGGCAACAAGCTCGACGTGGTGATGCTGCCCAAGGTCGACGGCCCGTGGGACATCCACTACCTCGATCAACTTCTTGCTCAACTTGAAGCAAAGAATGGCGTGAGCAAGCCAATTCTCATTCATGCGATACTTGAGACTGCCGAAGGCGTGATGAACGTCGACGACATCGCCCGCGCCTCGCCGCGCATGCATGGCATGAGTTTCGGCCCGGCCGATCTCGCCGCCTCGCGCGGCATGAAGACAACCCGCGTCGGCGGCGGGCACCCCGGCTATCAGGTGGTGGCCGATGCCGAGGCCGGGCAGCCCGCGCGCGCCCGCTACCAGCAGGACCTCTGGCACTACTCCATCGGCAAGATGGTCGATGCCTGCGCCGCGAACGGCATCAAGCCGTTCTACGGCCCGTTCGGTGACTTCGCCGACCCCGAGGCCTGCGAGGCGCAGTTCCGCAACGCCTTCCTGCAAGGCTGCCTTGGCGCATGGTCGCTGCATCCGAGCCAGATCGAAATTGCGAAGAGGGTCTTCAGCCCTGATCCGCAGGAAGTCGCATTCGCTAAGAAGGCGATCGACGCCATGCCGGACGGCATGGGTGTCGCGCTTGTCGACGGCAAGATGCTGGACGACGCCACCTGGAAGCAGGCGAAGGTCATGGTGGATCTGGCCAAGCTAGTGGCCGAGAAGGACCCCTCGCGGGCCGATCTCTACAAGCTCTAGTCGGCCCTGCTACGCTCCGGCGGGGAGCAGCCATGAAGACCTTCGTTGTGGTGAATCCCGCCGCCGCGGGCGGTGGGGTCGGCAGGCACTGGCCGAAAATCGCGCGTGAACTCACCGCCGCGATCGGCACTTTCGATTCAACGCTGACCTCGAAGCCGGGCGAAGCGACCGCTCTCGTCCGCGCGGCGATTGCGGCGGGGGCGCGGTCCGTGATCGCGGTCGGCGGCGACGGCACCATCAACGAAGCGATCAACGGGCTTTGCGATGGCGACCGGTCGCCTCCGGGCGCCGTCGATTTCGGCTTCGTGATGTACGGCACCGGCGGTGATTTCCGCCGCTCGTTCGATCTGCCGAAAGGCGTCAGCGCCGCCATCGAGCGCCTCAAGCGCGGCCGCACCCAGACCATCGATCTCGGCCGCCTGCGCTACACCGACGCGAATGGAATGACGGCGCAGCGGTGGTTCAACAATATCGCGAGCTTCGGCTTTTCCGGCGAAGTCGTCCGCGCGGTCAATGCGGCGCGCTTCAGCAAGCTCCTCGGCGGAAAGTTCTCGTTCTTCTGGAACAGCTTTCTCGAGCTCCGGAAATATCAGGGCTGCAAGGTCGAACTGGCGATGGACGAAACCACGATCACGGAGAACGTCTGCACCGCCGCGATCTGCAACGGGCGGTTCTTCGGCGGCGGCATGATGATGGCGCCGCACGCCAGGCTCGACGACGGCAGCTTCGATGTCGTGGTCGTGCGTCAGGATCCGCCGCTTACGATTTTCGATATGCGCCTGCTCTATTCCGGCGCACATTTGAAGCATCCCAATGTGGCGGTCTATCGCGCGCGCAGGATCGAGGCGAGACCGCTCTCGAACGCGCCGATCTATCTCGACGTCGAAGGCGAAGCGCCGGGCGCTCTCCCCGCCATATTCGAGGTCGTGCCCCGCGCGCTCAACCTGCGCTGCTGAGCGCTCGCGAAGCCGTGATCTCCGCGCGGAACAATCCGTCGTTTCCGCCCGAGTTTGGCCTGAAAGTCCGCATGGTCTATGAATTGGCCATGAGACGAGACACGAGCAAACCCCGCGAGGCGAAGTACCGGATCGGCCAGGTCGTCCGGCACCGCATCTATCCGTTTCGCGGCGTGATCTATGACGTCGATCCGACGTTCAACAATTCCGAGGAATGGTGGCTCTCCATCCCGGAGGCGATGCGGCCCTCGAAAGACCAGCCGTTCTATCATCTGCTCGCGGAGAACGCCGAGACGGAATATTCCGCTTACGTATCGGAGCAGAATTTGCTTCCCGACGAATCCGGAGAGCCTCTGCGACATCCCGAGCTCGAGGATAAATTCGAGATCGACGGCGAAGGCAATTATCGCACGCGCGGCCGCGCGAACTGAGCCGGCGCGGGCAAAGAAAAACGGCGCGTCGTGAGACGCGCCGTTCTCGTTTCCGGATGCTCGCGCTTACTTCTTCTTCGACTCTTCAAGCCGCTTCAGCGCTTCCTTGGCTTCGTTCTTCACGGCGTCGTCGAGCTTCTGCTTCTGCGCCTGAATTTCCTTCGGATCGACCGGCGGGCCGTCATACGACTTGGCGAAATCGGTCAACGGGAAGGTGATGTTCACCGTCCGGCCCATGTGGTTGATCATCTGCACGAGCAGGGTCTTGCCCTTCTTGAGATTGCCGATGAACTCGTCGGAGGCTTCCATGTCGGCAAGGCAGCCGCCCTGACCGCAGATGGTGTATTTCACTTCGATCGGATTGTTCTGGTCGATCACGACGCGAAGGCCCGGTTGCAGCAGCATGCCGAACGGCACGGCGATCCGGAACACGCGCTGCGCGCCCTTCTCCTCGATCACGGTCACGACCGACAGCACCTGGCCGGTTTCGGCGAAGAGCTGCTGGGTGATGCCGCAGGTTTCCTTCGAATTCGCGTCCGCCGGCTGGCAAAGCTTGGTCCAGCGCGTCGCGGCGACCTGCTGCTGCTTGGGCTGCGCGTTGTTCTTCGGCGCCTCTTCCTTCTTCTTCGCGTCCTGCTTCTTCTTTTCCTGCGCGAACGCCGTGGTCGCGGTGCCGACTACGCCCGCCGAACCAATTCCGGCAATGACGAGCGCGCAAACCAGCGCCGTGGACAAACGAAACTTCATGAATATTCCCCTGTGATTTCCGGCGGCTACGCGACGTACCTGGCGGCTCGCCAGATCGGGTTTAGACCCGCACCTTGCTGATTTGTTCTGCTCCCTGTCTGCGGCAAATAAGGCGAGACAGTGGCGCTATGCAAGGGCTTCCGCGAGGCTGCGTGATAAGGTCCCACGCCAGGCTGACGATTCGAACTGTTACAAAAAGGGAGCGCGCGTCGTCTTGCGGATCAACGCCCTGATAGGCGAATCGGCGCGATGGTACTCTGCTGGGGCTGTCGCGGCGCTGGGCATCGCCCTGCTTTCAGGCACGGCCTCGGCCGCGGGGCCCCGCCACGCGCTCGCCATGCACGGCGAGCCCGCCTATCCGCCCGACTTCGCCCACTTCAACTACGTGAACCCCGCCGCCCCCAAAGGCGGCCGCCTGACCCAGGGCTTCGCCGCGACCTTCGACAGCATCAATCCATTCGTCATTCGCGGAAATCCGTTTCAGCAGGTCCGCGGCTATGTCGTCGAAAGCCTGATGGTCCGCTCGCAGGACGAGCCGTTCACGGTCTATGGCCTCATCGCGAGCGCGGTCGAGACCGACGAGGCGCGCAGCTTCGTCGCCTTCACGATCGACCCGCGGGCGCGCTTCTCCGACGGCAAACCGGTCACCGCCGACGACGTCCTGTTCTCCTGGCAATTGCTGCGCGAGAAGGGCCGGCCCAATCACCGGCTCTATTACGCGAAGGTCGTGCGCGCCGAAAAGGTCGGGCCCGGCAAGGTGCGTTTCGATTTCGGCAATTCCAACGACCGCGAGCTGCCGCTGATCCTGGCGCTGCTGCCCGTGCTGCCGCAGCACGCAATCGACCCCGCGCATTTCGACGAGCCTTCGCTCACGCTCGCGCCGGGGAGCGGCCCTTATGTCGTCGCCGAGGTCCGCCCCGGAAGCTACGTCGTTCTCAAGCGTAACGACGGCTATTGGGGCCGCGACCTCGCGGTGAACCGCGGGCAGTTCAACTTCGACGAAATGCGCTTCGAGTTTTATCGCGACACCACGAGCTGGCTCGAAGCGTTCAAGCGCGGCCTCTACGACTTTCGCATCGAGGACGATCCGGGCCGCTGGGCGGTGGACTACGATTTTCCCGCGGCACGCAGCGCGGGACTGATCCGCGAGTCGCTCGAAACCAGAACGCCGAAGCCGATGGCGGCGCTCGTCTTCAACACGCGGCGCGCGATCTTCGCGGATGCCCGCGTTCGCGAAGCGCTGATCGAGCTGTTCGATTTCGAGTGGATGAACGCGAAGCTGTTTCACGCCGCCTATGCACGCACCGCGAGCTTCTTCGAAGGCTCCGTACTGTCCGCGCGCGGCGTGCCGGCAGACGACGCGGAGCGCGCGCTGCTCGCGCCTTTCGCGAATGAATTGCGGCCGGACGTCATGGCCGGTAGCTACCGGCCGCCGGTCTCGGACGGCAGCGGCAACGACCGCAACCGCGTCAGGCGCGCGCTGGCGCTGCTGGCGGAGGCAGGCTGGGTTCTGCGCAACGGCGCGCTGGTCGCGCGGAAAGACGCAGCGCCGTTCCAGTTCGAGATCCTCGTCACGAAGCGCGAAGAGGAACGCATCGCCACGATCTACACGACCATGCTGCGCCGTGCGGGCATCGCAGCCACGGTTCGCATGGTCGAGGGCGGCCAGTTCGAGGCGCGCCGGCAGCAATACGACTTCGACATGGTGCCGACCACCTGGCAGCAGTCGCTTTCGCCGGGCAACGAACAGCATTTCTATTTCGGCTCGACGAGCGCGGACCAGACCGCCACGCGCAATTACATGGGCATGAAGAGTCCGGCAGCCGATGCCATGATCGAGGCGCTGCTTCGCGCGAGAACGCTCGCCGAATTGACGACGGCGACGCGCGCGCTCGATCGCGTGCTGATGTCGGGGCTCTACGTCGTGCCGCTGTTTCACCTGCCGCAGCAGTGGCTCGCGCGCTGGCCGCATATCGAACGCCCCACGACGCTGCCGCTGCAAGGCGCATTGCCGGAGACGTGGTGGCACAAGCGGGTAATCCAATGAGCGGTTTCGCACCCGAAGTAGCGCTCGATGCACTGTTCCGGCGCAACGTCTCGGCACGTGGGAGCGCGCGCGCGCTGCTCGATCTCGACGGCACCGCGCTTACCTATGCCGAAACCGCAAACGCGGTCGCGACCGTCGCCGAACAGATTGCCCTGCTGGGGTTGCCGCCGCGCAGCATGATCGCGCTCGTGCTGCCGAACGGACGCGAACTCGTGGTCGCGCTGCTCGCGGCAATGCGGAGCGGCCATGTTGCCGTGCCGATGTCCGTGGCATGGCGAAAGCCCGATCTCGTTCGCGCCTGCCGGGAAGCGGAAGCGGCGGCGCTGATCACGACCGCGAATTTCCGCGCCGAGCGCCTGCCCGAGCTCGCGGCCGAAGTCGCCATCGAAGTCTTCGAGCTGAGTTTTCCCTGCGCGTTCGGAACGCCTTTGCCCGAAGGTCTGGTTTCGCTGCCGTTCGCGGCGGGTGGCGAGCATTCTCATGCGAATGCTCCGCTTCCGGCCGCGGTCGCGCCCGGTATCGGCACCCTGCAACCGGCGCGCGACGGCGTCTCGCTCGTCGTGCATCGTGACGAGGAACTGCTCGCCGCCGGTCTCGGTGCAATGCTCGCCTGTAACGTGCAGAGCGGTGACAGCATCGTTTCCGCAGTCGCCCCGAACAGCCTTGCGGGCCTCGCCACTGCCATCGTGCCGTGGCTGCTGAGCGGCGGAACCCTCACGCTGCTTCCCGACCTTCCCGGCAGGGGCGCGCTCGCATTCGACGAGCATACCCACCTGATCGGCACGACGGGTGCGCTGGCATCGCTCTGCGCCATCGACCCCGCCGCGTTCGCTTCCGCCGCTGTCGTCCACTTCGCGGGCACGCAGGCACTTCCCGCCTTTTCCGCGCCGAATGCGCGGCTGGTGGTGGATGTCATCGCGCTCGGCGAGTTCGCCGCGATTGCGCTCCCGCGCCGCGAGCCGAATATCATCTCGCCTCTCCCGCTTGGCCGGGTGCAGGCCGGCAATGCCGGCGCGGGATCGCCGGTCATCGTCGAAACATCCGTCGACAAGGGACAGATCAGCGTCCGTGGCGCGATGGTGCCGCGCGACGCAATCGGCGACCGGCAGTGGCTCGATACGGGCTTCGGCGCGGTCGCACACGACGCGGCGACGTATGTAACGCCGCCAAAAGACCTGCTTGCGATCGGCGCGCTGCGGTTCGACTTTCCCGACATCGAGCGGCGCATTCTCTCTGCGGCGCCGGCCGCCTCGGTATATGCCGTGAACGATCCCATTCTCGGCACCCGGCTCGTCGTGACCAGCGAGAGCCCAGAGGAAACCAAGCGCGCACTCGCCGACGCGGGACTGCCGCGCCTGATTGCGAATGCGGTCCAAAAAGCCGAGACTGCCCACGCGAAAATGGGTTAGGAGCACACATGGCGGCAACGCTTACGATTGACGTCGTTTCCGACGTGGTTTGCCCGTGGTGCTATGTCGGCAAGCGGCGCCTCGACGCGGCGCTTGCGGCGCGGAAGGACATCACCGCAGAAATTCGCTGGCGGCCCTTCTTCCTCGATCCGACCGTGCCTCGCGACGGCAAGCCTCGCCTCGACTACATCACCGGCAAGTTCGGCTCGCTCGAGCGCATCAAGCCCGCGCATGAACGGCTGACCGGCCTCGGCAAGGAAGCGGGCATCGGCTTCCAGTTCGGCAAGATCGAAGTGCAGCCCAATACGCTCGACGCGCATCGGCTCATCGGCTGGGCCTCCGCAGAAGGAAAGGCCGACGCGCTCGTCGAGAACATATTCGCCGACTTCTTCGTGAACGGCGCCAATCTCGCGGATCGGGCGGTGCTTACGGCAGCAGCGGCGCGCGCGGGCATGGATGCCGCGCGCATAAGCGCCGACCTCGCCTCGGATCGCGACGAAGATCTGGTGACGAAACAGGCGCAGGCCGCGTCCGCGAGCGGCATCGGCGGCGTGCCGTTCTTCGTCTTCGGCGGGAAAGTCGCCCTTGCCGGCGCGCAGGAAGCCGAGGTGATTTCCTCCGCGATCGATCAGGCGCTTGCCGCGACGGGCTAGGCCGCCTTCTTCAGCTGCACCAGCGCCACGAAGGCTTCGAGCAACCGCTTCGCGCCCTTGATTCTGGGCTCCATGCGGTCCCAGCCGCGCAGCACGACAAGCGACTGGTCGGGCCGCACGCGGGCAGTCGAGCCTTCCTTCGCAATCCAGCCCATCAGGCCCTCGGGGTTCTCGAAGCGGTTGTCGCGGAAGCTGAGCACCGCGCCCTTCGCGCCGGCCTCGAACTTCGCGATATTGGCGGCGCGGCAGAGCGCCTTGATCGCGACGATCTCGAGCAGCAGCTTCACTTCATCCGGCATCGGTCCGAAGCGGTCGACGATTTCGGCCGCCATCTGGTCGATCTCGCTGGCGACGTCGAGCTCCGCCAGGCGGCGATAGAGCCCCAGCCTGACCGCAAGATCGGGCACATATTCCTCGGGGATCATGACCGGCGCGCCGATATTGATCTGCGGCGACCACTTCTCGCTCGCGGGTTCGGTGACGCCGGCCTTCAGCATCATCACCGCCTCTTCAAGCATCTCCTGATAAAGCTCGTAGCCGACTTCACGAATATGGCCCGACTGCTCGTCGCCCAGAAGGTTTCCGGCGCCGCGAATATCGAGATCGTGCGACGCGAGCTCGAAGCCCGCGCCGAGCTGATCGAGCGATTGCAGCACCTTGAGCCGCCGTTCGGCCTGCAAGGTCACCGGCTTGTCGGCTGGAATGGTGAGCAGCGCATAGGCGCGCGTCTTCGAGCGACCGACCCGGCCGCGCAACTGATAGAGTTGCGCGAGCCCGAACCTGTCGGCGCGATGCACGACGAGCGTATTCGCGGTCGGAATGTCGAGGCCGGATTCCACAATGGTCGTGGACAGCAGCACGTCGAATCTGCCCTCGTAGAAATCGGTCATGATCCCTTCGAGCTCGCGCGGCGCCATCTGCCCGTGCGCAACCGCGCAGCGAACTTCCGGAACATGCTCGTCAAGGAACTGCTTGCGGCCGGCGAGGTCCTCGATGCGAGGGCAGACATAGAACGCCTGCCCGCCGCGATACTTCTCGCGCAGCAGCGCCTCGCGAAGAATGAGAGGATCGAACGGCGAGATGAATGTGCGCACCGCGAGCCGGTCCACCGGTGGCGACGCGATCAGCGACAGCTCGCGAACGCCGGTAAGCGCCAGTTGCAAAGTGCGCGGGATCGGCGTTGCCGTCAGCGTCAGCACATGAACTTCGGTGCGGAGCTCCTTCAGGCGCTCCTTGTGCGCCACGCCGAAATGCTGCTCCTCGTCGACGATGACGAGGCCGAGATTCTTGAACTCGACAGTCTTCGCGAGCAGCGCGTGGGTGCCGATCACGATATCGATGCTGCCGTCGGCGAGGCCCGCGCGGGTCTTTGCGATGTCCGCGGACGAAACCAGCCGGCTCGCCTGCCCGATCCGCATCGGGAATCCGCGGAAGCGCTCGGTGAAGGTCTTGAAATGCTGGCGCGCAAGCAACGTTGTCGGCACCACGACCGCGACCTGCGTGCCGTTGCTCGCCGCGAGGAAGGCGGCCCGCAACGCCACTTCGGTCTTGCCGAAGCCGACATCGCCGCACACCAGCCGATCCATCGGGCGGCCGGTGCCGAGATCGTCGATCACCGCTTCGATGGCCGCGCGCTGGTCGTCGGTCTCGTCATAGGGAAAGCGGGCGCAGAATTCGTCGTACATGCCTTCGGGGATCGCGAACTTCGGCGCGTCGTGCAGGCTGCGCGCGGCCGCGATCTTCACCAACGCCGCCGCCATTTCGCGGATGCGCTGCTTCAGCCGCGCCTTGCGGTTCTGCCAGCCCGCGCCGCCGAGCCGATCCAGTTCGGCGCCGGTCTCCTCGGAGCCGTATCGCGACAGCAGATCGAGGTTCTCGACCGGCAGGAACAGGCGGTTGTTGTCGGCGTAATGGATTTCGAGACAGTCGTGGGGCGTACCCAGCGCCTCGATCGACTTCAGGCCGACAAAGCGGCCGATGCCGTGATCGACATGGACCACGAGGTCGCCCGCGGACAGGCTCGTAAGCTCCGCGATGAAATCCTGCGCGCGGCGCTGCTTGCGCTGCGGCCGCGCCAGCCGATCCCCGAGTATGTCCTGTTCGCTGACGATGGCGACGCCTGCGGTCTCGAAACCGGATTCGAGGCCGAGAAGCGCGAAACCCACCGACTGCGCGCCGAGTGTCTCGACCGCGGCCCAGGTCGCGAGCCGCTCGCCGGTTTCGATGCCGTGATCCTCAAGCACCTGCTGCAAGCGCTCGCGCGAGCCTTCGCTCCAGGTCGCGACGACGACGCGCTTTCCTTCGCGGCGCCTGGCGTCGAGATGGGCGACCACCGCCCCGAACAGGCTCTCGTTCTGGCCGGTACGCTCCGGCGCGAAGCTGCGCCCCGACCGGATGCCGGGATCGAAAACCCGGCCGGACTCGGGGACCGCGAAAGGTGTTAGGCGGCCGACCGCCATTTCCTCGAGCGCGCGCTTCCATTCCTTTTCGGTCAGGTAGAGCCGCTCCGGCGGCAGCGGCTTGTAGAGCGGCGCCTGCCCGGCTTCGAAGGCTTCCTTGCGCGCTTCATAGTAGTCCGCGATCTGCGCGTGCCGCTCCTGCGTGGCTTCGTCCACCAGCGGCTCCAGAATGACGGGCGCTTTCGGGAGGAAATCGAACAGCGTTTCCAGCTTACCGTGAAACAGCGGAAGCCAATGCTCCATGCCGGGATAGCGGCGGCCCGCGCTCACGGCTTCATAGAGCGCGTCATCGCGGGTATTGCCGCCGAAGATCGCAGTATATTCCTTGCGGAAATTCGAAATCTGTTCCGGCGCCAGCTTGAATTCGCTGTTGGCGATCAGCTCGAGCGAAGCAAGCGTCTCCGCCGAACGCTGCGTCTGCGGATCGAAGGAGCGGATGGTTTCGACGCTGTCGCCAAAGAAATCGAGACGCACCGCGCCGATCCCGCCCGGCGCGAACAGGTCGATGATGCCGCCGCGCACCGCGTAGTCGCCGGCGTCGCGCACGGTGGAGGCGCGGCTGTAGCCGTTCTGTTCGAGCCAGCCGACGACGCTGTCGAAGGCGATATTCTGGTTCGGCTTCAGCCGGAGCGAAGCCATCTGCACGAAAGCGCGCGGCGGCGTGCGCTGGAGCACGGCGTTCACCGTCGTCAGCACCAGCGCTTCGCTTTCGGCTTCAGCGACAAGCCGCGTCAGCGTCGTCATGCGGCGCGCGGTAATCTCGGCAATCGGCGAGACGCGATCGAACGGAAGGCAGTCCCACGCGGGAAACGTAAGCACCGGCAACTCGGGCGCGAAGAATTGAAGGCCGGCCGCAAGCGCGTTCATCCGCTCGGCATCCCGGCAAACGACGATAAGGCGCCGGGCGGCGCCCGGCCGCGCAAGATGCGCGCGCGCGAGATCCGCGACCACAAGGCCGCTCGCGCCTTCCGGCACCGCCGCGACGGTCAGCGGCTGCTGCGGCAACAGCGCCGCGCGCGAGGTATCGGCACGCATGCTCACTTCGGCCCGTCCTTGTGAAACGCAACGATCTTCCGGAACAGCGCCGTGTCGTAGTTCACCGGCACATCGGCGGTTCCCGCGATCCAGAGATAGAGTTCCGGATCCGGGACTTCCATCAGCGCTTCCAGCAACACGATTTCGTCGTCGCCGAGCGCAACGAGATTCGCATCCACGAATCGGCCGAGCACGAGGTCCATTTCGCGCGTGCCGCGATGCCAGGCCCGAAACCGCAACCGCTTCCTGCGGTCGTCCAGCCCACTCGACTCATTTTCCACGGCCTGCTCCAACGCCAAAAGCCCGGACGTGCCGGGCGGGCTTCTATAGCCATGTGCAGAGCGCCATTTCAAGCGTCATTCGCGCATGGTTGCGTCGCGCGAAACGTTCCGCCACCTTGGCGCGAACATGCGCCCGGCCGTTCTCAATCCGCTTTTTGCGGGGCTCAATACGCTTTCCGGTATTGGACCCAAGTTTCTGCAATTGTACGCGCGGCTGTTTGCGCGCGATGAACCGCGGCTGCTCGATGCGCTGTTTCACCTGCCGAACAGCGCGATCGATCGCCGGGCGCGGCCGAAACTTCGCGACGTCGTGCCGGACTCCATCGTCACGGTGGAAGTCCATATCGACAAGCACAAGCCCGCGCCGCCGCGCGGCCGCGCGCCCCATCGCGTGTCGGCGCATGACGAAACCAACGACATCGAGTTCGTGTTTTTCGGCATGCCGCGTGATCGGATCGAGAAAATGCTGCCGGTCGGCGAGAAGCGCTTCGTTTCCGGCAAGGCCGTGCTCTATGACGGCCGCTTGCAGATGACGCATCCCGACCGGGTGGTCGACGAAGCGGGGCTCGCCAAACTCGCGGAGGTGGAGCCGGTCTATCCGCTGACGCAGGGCCTCTCCAACGCGATGGTCCGGCGCATCTGCATGGCCGCGAGCGACAGGCTCGCCGCGCTGCCGGAGTGGATCGACGGCGCCTTTCTCCGCGCGAAGCAATACGACACCTTCCGCGCGTCGTTGCGGCGGCTGCACAGGCCCGAAGAGCCGCAGGACGTAGAGCCTGCCGCGCCATTCCGCTCCCGGCTCGCCTATGACGAATTGCTCGCGCATCAGCTTGCGCTGGCGCTCGTGCGAAGCGACATGAAACGCGACCCCGGCCGCTCGCATATCGCCGCCGGAGCGCTTCAGCAGAAGATCGAGGCGGCGCTCCCCTTCTCGCTGACCCCGTCGCAGCGTCAGGCCATCGACGAGATCAAGCGCGACCTTTCCGCGGACGAGCGCATGCTTCGCCTGCTTCAGGGCGATGTCGGTTCCGGCAAAACGCTGGTGGCGCTGCTTGCCGCGGCGCACGTGATCGAGAGCGGCAAGCAGGCGGTCATCATGGCGCCGACCGAGGTTCTCGCCCGCCAGCACCATGCCCGGATCGCGCCGCTCGCGGAAGCCGCAGGCATTCGCGCGGAGATTCTGACGGGGCGCGAGCGCGGCACGGCGCGCAATGCGCTTTTGCAGGAGCTCGCGTCGAACTCCATCCAGCTTCTGATCGGCACCCACGCGGTTTTTCAGGACGACGTCGTCTTCTCCGATCTTGCGCTCGCCGTGGTCGACGAACAGCACCGCTTCGGCGTCCACCAGCGCCTCGCGCTTGCGGACAAGGGCGACGCCACGGACGTGCTGGTCATGACGGCGACGCCGATCCCGCGCACGCTCGTGCTCACATATTTCGGCGACATGGACGTCTCGGAGCTGCGGGAAAAGCCCGCCGGGCGCATGCCGATCGATACCGTCGCCGTCGCGCTCGAGCGTATCGACGAAGTCGTCGATGCCGTGCGCCGCGCGGTGGAAGGCGGCGCGCGCGCCTACTGGATTTGCCCGCTGGTGGAAGAATCCGAGGAAGTCGATTTCGCGGCGGCGGAAGAACGCTTCGCGCATCTGCAAGGTATCTTCGGCACGCGGGCCGGCCTCGTTCACGGCAAGATGAAGGCTGCCGACAAGGACGACGCGATGGAGCGCTTTGCCAGCGGCGCCACATCCGTCCTCGTCGCCACCACGGTAGTCGAAGTCGGCGTCGACGTTCCCGAGGCCACGATCATCGTGATCGAGCATGCGGAGCGCTTCGGGCTCGCGCAATTGCACCAGCTACGCGGACGAGTGGGCCGCGGCAGCGGCAAGTCGACCTGCCTTCTACTCTACCGCGCGCCGCTCGGCGCGACCGCAAAGCGGCGCATCGCGATCATGCGCGAGACCGAGGACGGCTTCCGCATCTCGGAAGAAGATCTGGCACTGCGCGGCGAAGGCGAAATTCTCGGCACTCGCCAGAGCGGGCTGCCGGGCTTCAAAATTGCCGATGCCAGCATGCATCGCGACCTGCTCGAAACCGCGCGGCGGGACGCGGCGCTGATCGTCGCCACCGATCCCGCGCTCAAGTCCGCGCGCGGCGAAGCGCTACGCATTCTCCTGCATTTGTTCGAACGGGAAGAAGCCGTGCGCCTGCTCGACGCCGGCTAGGCGCCGGCGTAGCGGTTCGGGCCGTAGCGATTGTTGCCGGGATTGCTCGGCAGCACCATCCAGACGATCAAAAGAATCGTCAGCGCAAGCCACACGATCGTGGGAACGGCCACATAAACGAGGCCCGCGCCACTGAAGGGATTGAACGGATTGACCGTCAGCGCGGCTATGAAACCGACGATGAACAGGGCTACCCCGGCGAACGGCAGCAAAATCCACCAGCCGGAGCGGTTCGTGTCATGCAGGCGGCGCACGGTGACCGAAAGGCTGGGAAGGAACGATGCGAGCGCCAGGACCAGATAAAAGGGCCCCGTCTCCCAACCATGAAAGATGAGATAGTCGAGCGCCGCGCCGATCATCAACACGACGGTGGCGAACAGCGCCCACCACCAGTATTCGGCGCGGGCGGCGCGGCCCTTGAAGTTCGCGTAGTTGAAGAAGCACTCGCCGATCGCATCGCCAAAGCTCATCATGTGCCCTACCTTCACCGAAGCGCGGCAAGATTAGCGGGGGCTGGCAAAAAGGGAAGCACGCCAGGGCCATTCCCATTCAAATCCCCGGCATTTACGCGCCCTTGAATCCATCGCCGCATCCGGACTAGACCGGCCGCGCCGTTACTCCCCAAGCACTTCCTCCGCGTGCCAGCATGTCCGTCATGAACTCGAAAAGGCTTCCGCGGCGCTGGATTCACGGCGTCCTGCTCGCTGTACCGCTCGCGCTGCTCACGCCCCTGCTTGCCGGCCTCGAAACCCCGCTTCCGGACGGCAGCTATCGCGCGGTGCGGGGCTATCGAGCGGCCAGCGAAGCCTGCCCCGGCCGGGCCGAAATCGAGGCGGTGACGATTACGGCGGGGAGCATTTCGTTTGCGAGCGGCGACACCTCATGGCTCGGCACCATCGACCGCAGGACCGGCGTGATCCGCATCGAAACGGCCGGCATCACGCCCCGCCCGAGCTCGCCGCTCCATATTCGCGGCCATTACACCAAGGCGCAGCTTTTCAGCGCCGTCTGCGGCGTCGGCTATTTCCGCATCCTGCGCTGACGGCGGCTATTCGACGGTGACGGATTTGGCGAGATTGCGCGGCTGATCGACGTCGGTGCCGCGCAAGACGGCAACGTGATAGGCGAGCAACTGCACCGGAATCGAGAACACCAGCGGCGTGACCGTCGCCGGCATGTCGGGCAGCGTCAGCACCGCTTCCGCCTTCACCCCCGCCGCGGCCGCGCCCTTGCGGTCGGTAACAAGGATGATACGGCCGCCGCGCGCCAGCACTTCCTGCATGTTCGAGGCGGTCTTTTCGAAAACGAAATCATGCGGCGCGATCACGACCACGGGCATCTGCTCGTCGATGAGCGCGATCGGGCCATGCTTCAGTTCGCCGGCGGCGTAGCCTTCGGCGTGGATATAGGAAATTTCCTTGAGCTTCAGCGC
>CAZNPX010000008.1:0-17927 GCA_964575175.1 uncultured Hyphomicrobiales bacterium
GCGCTCCGGCTGCCGGACGACCGGGTGACGACGCGGCGCTTCGCGCCGTCGCCGCGGGGGCGCATCGATCTTGCGCGCACGCTGCGCGCGAGCGTGCGCTCGGGCGGCGACCTGATCGAGCTTCGCTTCCGCGCGCCGAGAGCGAAGAAGCCGCCGCTGGTGGCGCTGATCGATATTTCCGGCTCCATGAGCGACTATTCGCGGCCGCTCTTGCAGTTCTTCCACATGCTGACGATGAAGCGGCGCAACGTCTCGACCTTTCTGTTCGGGACGCGGCTCACCAACGTCACGCGCGCGTTGAAGACGCGCGATCCGGACGACGCGCTCGCGCTCTGCTCGCAGGGTGTGGCCGACTGGGCCGGCGGCACGCGCATCGCGCAGGCGCTCGAGGAGTTCAACAAGCGCTGGTCGCGCCGCGTGCTCGGGCAGGGCGCGACGGTGCTGCTCGTCACCGACGGGCTCGAGCGCGAAGGCGGCGGCGAGCTGAAGCGCGAAATCGACCGGCTGCACCGCTCCTGCCGCCGCCTGATCTGGCTCAATCCGCTTTTGCGTTTCGAGGGCTTCGAGGCGAAGGCCGCGGGCATCCGCGCGATGCTGCCGCATGTCGACGAGCTGCGCCCGGTCCACGATCTCTCCAGCCTCGCTTCGCTGTGCGATGCCCTTACGGAAACGCGGGCTTCCCGCGCGCACGACCCGCGGCATTGGCTAGGTGCTGCCTGATCGGGCATGATCGGCGTCAGGGAGTAGTGACGCCATGAATGCGGTTTCCGAATCCGAAGACCTGAAAATTTTCCGCGACAGCGCGCGGCGCTTCTTCGAGCGCGAATGCGTGCCGCATGTGGAGCGCTGGGAGCGCGAGGGCATCGTCGACCGCGACATCTGGAACAAGGCGGGCGCGGCCGGGCTGCTCTGCGCGATGATTCCGGAAGCCTATGGCGGCGCGGGCGGGAGCTTCGCGCACGAGAAAGTGCTGATCGAGGAAATGATCCGCGCCGGCGTGACGGGCTGGGGCAACGCCGTGCACAGCGGCATCGTCGCGCCCTACCTGCTGCATTACGGCTCCGAGGAGCAGAAAAAGAAATGGCTGCCGAAGCTGGCCTCGGGCGAATTCGTCGCCGCCATCGCGATGACCGAGCCCGGCACCGGCTCGGACTTGCAGAGCGTGCGCACCACGGCGAAGCTCGACGGCAATCAATACGTCATCAACGGCCAGAAGACCTTCATCACCAACGGCCAGCACGCCGGCCTCGTCTGCGTGGTCGCGAAGACCGACCCGAAGGAAGGCGCCAAGGGCGTTTCGCTCATCATGGTCGAGGTGGACGAGGCGGAGGGCTACCGCCGCGGCCGCAATCTCGAGAAGATCGGGCAGCATTCGCAGGATACGTCCGAGCTGTTCTTCGACGACGTGCGCGTCCCGACTTCGAACCTGCTCGGAGATCGCGAGGGCCTCGGCTTCATCCAGTTGATGCAGCAGCTTCCGCAGGAGCGGCTCGTGATCGCGATCCAGGCGGTCGCGGCGATGGAGCGCGCGGTGGAGATGACGGTGGCCTATACCAAGGACCGCAAGGCCTTCGGCAAGCGGCTGCTCGATTTCCAGAACACGCGCTTCAAGCTCGCGGAGTGCAAGACCGAAGCGACAGTCGCGCGCAGCTTCGTCGAGCACTGCACGGCGCTGCTGCTCGAAGGCAAGCTCGACGTGCAGACCGCGGCCATGGCGAAGTGGTGGACCACGCAGAAGCAGTGCGAGATCGCGGACGAGTGCCTGCAACTCTTCGGCGGCTACGGCTACATGAAGGAATATCCGATCTCGCGGATGTGGACGGATTCCAGGGTGCAGAAGATTTACGGCGGAACCAATGAGATCATGAAGGAATTGATCGGGCGCTCGCTTTGAGGCTAATCATTCCGGCATGAGCAGCGAATCCCAGCATACGACCCGCTGGTGGTGGGTCCGGCACGCGCCGGTGCCCGACACCGTGAACATCTACGGCCAGAAGGACGTCGACAGCGACACCAGCGACGCGAAAGTCTTCGCGGCGCTCGCGCACGAACTGCCGCGCGGCGCGATCTGGCTCACGAGCAACCTGAGGCGGACGCACCAGACCGCTGCCGCCATTCTCGACGCCATCCGCATCGAGGATCGCATCGAGGGCGAGCCGGTGCGCGTGCCGGAGTTCGCCGAGCAGCACCTCGGCGCGTGGCAGGGCATGAACCGCGCGGATTTTTTCGCTTCCCGCACGCACATCAATCACCCGTTCTGGTTCGGCCCGTCTTTCGAGCGGCCGCCGGGCGGGGAAAGTTTCGACGACCTGATGGCGCGGGTCTCGCCCGCCATCGAGCGCTTCAGCGCGGAGTTTGCCGGGCGCGACGTGGTCGCGGTCGCGCATGGCGGCACCATCAAGGCGGCGATCGCGCATGCGCTCAACCTGTCGGCCGAGGCGGGCCTCGCTTTCGCCTGCGACAATTGCTCGGTGACGCGGCTGGAACGGCTGTCGGGTTCGCCGGAGCCGCTGTGGCGCGTGCTGTCGATCAATCACCGGCCCTGGGTCGGGATGGAATCGATCAGTCTTGCGTCGGTGATGGCGTAAGCCGCGCTGGCGGCACGGAGGCTGGCGGGCGTTAGGCCTTGGCGGCGACCGAAAGGTCGTGGACCTTCCGGGTGCCTTCGTATTTCGAGGCGGCCTCGAAGAGCCGGTCCATCGCGGTCGCGACCTCGCCGGTCGATCCCGTCAGGTCGCGCGACGAAGAAAGCACCGTGACGGCGGCGGACTTGGTCTGTGCGATGGTCGCCTCGACCGTCTTCATCGCATTGGCGACGGTGCCGGCGTTGGCGGCGGCCGCGATTGCGCTTTCGGCGATGTTGCCGGTCGCCGAGGCCTGCTCATTAAGCGCGCTCGCGATCATCTCGGCGGTGCGGGCGATGTTCGAGATGGTGTCGCCGGTGTCCGCGATTTCGCCCACGGAGCGGCGGGTGGCTTCCTCGATCATCGCGATCTGCTGGCTGATCTCGGTGGTCGCCTTCGAGGTCTGGGTCGCGAGCGACTTCACTTCCGAGGCGACGACGGCGAAGCCGCGTCCGGCCTCGCCCGCGCGGGCCGCCTCGATGGTGGCGTTGAGCGCCAGCAAATTCGTCTGGCTTGCGATTTCCGAAATCAGGCTGGCGACCGAGCCGATCTTGTCCACCGCTTCCGAGAGCGAGCGGATCGTCACGTTCGTGCGCTCGGCGTGGGCGACCGCGGCGCGCGCAAGATCGGCGCTGTTCGTCGCCTGATCGTGAATACTGGCGATGGAGGCGTTCAGTTCTTCGGTGGCGGCGGCGATGGTGCCGACATTGGAGGCGGTGCCGGAAGCCGCTTCCGCGGCGGTGTTCGACTGCTCGGACGCGGCGTTGGCGAGCGCGGTCAACTGGCTCGAGGTTTCGCTGAGGAGATCCACCGCGTTCGATACCGATCTGCGCACGGTCTGGATGGTGGAACTGAAATTATCGACCGCTTCGCCGATGCGGTCGCCTTCGGAGCGGGTGGCGCGGACCTGGAAATTGTAATGGATCGATACCGCGGTCGCGACATCGAGATTGAGAACGCGCGTCGCGGCATCCAGCAGGCGGACTGCGCGGGCGCGCGACATCATCCGCTGCCTGCGCAGCAGCACGGAAAATTCCTGGAGGATGTAGGAGTTCATCCCGGTGCGGCTGCGAACGTCGTGGCCGGTTTCCTTCTCGATCTGGGCGCGCTCCTGCGTATCCTGCACCCATTGCTCGTCGATCGGATTGCAGAACAGGCGCTCGGTGTATTTGATCGTGCGCGCCTTGTAGTCGTCGCCGTTTCTCGTGATCATTTCGATGAAGTAGGGCGCGTGCTCGAACAGGAGCTTGAAGTGGCGGTCGATGATCGCGCTCAGCTCGGGGCCGAGAATGCGCCAGACTTCCCGCCGCGCCGCGAGTGTTTCCTGATCGATCTGGAAGAGGCCGAGGCCGACCTGGTAGGGAGCTGGAATGGTCATGAGGACAATCGCTGGCGTCGCGATTGCCAAAATTAGAGACGTATCGTTAAGCGCTTCTTAACGGTTCGGGTGCTGCCGCACTGCGGTACGCGGCGCGCTACCGCACCTTCACTTCCATGACGCCGATCCCGTCGATGGAGGCGATCAGCGTATCGCCGGGCTGCACTTCGGCGACGCCCTCGGGGGTTCCGGTCATGATGACGTCTCCGGGGTGGAGCGCGTAGATGCTGGAGACGCGCGCGATCAGGTCCGGGATCGGAACGATGAGATCGCGCGTGTTCGCGCTTTGCCTGATCGCGCCGTTCACGGCGATGTGCAGGTTCAGCCGCTCCGGCTCGGGGATTTCGTCCTTGGTCACGAGCCATGGGCCGAGCACCGAATAGCTGTCGGCCGACTTTCTGAAGCTGCGATCCTCGGTGCCGCGCACGGTCATGTCGAGGCCGATGGTGTAGGCGGCGATGTGGTCCATCGCGTAGTCGCGCGGGATGTTCTTGCCGCCGCGCCCGATAATCACCGCGAGCTCGACTTCGTGATCGTTGCGGCGGCCGGGAAACCTGATCTCGATGCCTTCGCCGGGTCCGACGGCGCCGGTCTGCGATTTCAGAAACAGGCCGTGTTTGTCGATCGGCGTTTCAAAGCCGTCGTAATTCGCGAGATGCACGCCGTGATTGATCGCGGGGTCGGCGGCTTCCTCGACATGGAGCTTGTAGTTCAGCGGCGCGCCGATGATGCGCGGCGGGTTCGCAACCGGGCTCAGGAGCTTGACGTCGCTCACGAGGCGGCGTGGAGAAGACGCGGCCGCGGCCTCGATCGCGGGCCTGATCGTGTCGAGCGAAGCGATGAGCTGATCGCCGTGCGGGAAGGGCCAGCGCAACTGCGGCAGTTTCTCAATCGCGCGCGTCGCGTCGCGCAGCGTATAGCCTTCGACCAGGCCGAGGCGATTGTCGTCGTAGCGGCACAAACGCATGAACCCACCCTTGCCATGCGCGCTGTGCAATGCGCGCGAAATCTTCTGGCCGCTTCCCGACCGTTTTGCCGCCGTTTCTGTCTGAAACCGGCGCGATGCCGCGCTTTGAAGATAGGGTTTCGTTGACAGCCCGGTCAACGGATGGTGGGATTTCGCAAGAACAGCGTTAACGGGAGAGACGCCAATGACCGGTCCCATGCCGGCTGCGAGCACGCAGAACGCCGCGATCGATGCCGTCCGTCAGGCCTATTACGATCGCATCTCCAAGCACGACATGGCGCCGCTGTGGGAGGTGTTGAAAGGCCTCGTTCCCAAGGAGCCGAACACGCCCTGCGTTCCCGCGATCTGGCATTTCGACGATGCCAAGAAGCTCGTGATGGAAGCGGGCGACATCATCAGCGCGAAGGAAGCCGAGCGCCGCGTGCTCGTGCTCGAGAATCCGGCGCTGCGCGGCCGCTCGCGCATCACGCAGTCGCTGTATGCGGGGCTGCAACTCATTCTTCCCGGCGAAGTGGCGCCGGCGCATCGCCACACCGCATCGGCGATCCGTTTCGTGCTCGACGGCGAGGGCGCCTATACGGCGGTGGAAGGCGAGCGCGCGATGATGCGCCGGGGCGACTTCATCATCACCGCGAACTGGGCCGCGCACGATCACGGGCACGACGGCGATGGGCCGATGATCTGGCTCGACGTGCTCGACCTGCCGACCGTGAATTTCTTCGATGCCGCCTTCTCCGAGCATCTCGAGCGCGATGCGCAGTCGAACACGAAGCAGGACGGCGATTCATGGGCGCGCTTTGCGTCGGGCGTGCTGCCGGACGGCGCGCAGGTGCGCAAGGACCGCAGCCCCATCGTCAATTATCCCTATGCGAAAATGAAGCCGATCCTCGAGCGCATGCGCGATTCCGACGAGATCGACCCGCGCCACGGCGCGCGCATCCGCTACGCCAATCCGCTCACCGGCGGCTGGGCGACGCCGATCATGGGGCCGCATCTGTCGTTGCTGCCGAAAGGCTTCAACGGCAAGCCCTACCGCTCGACCGACGGCACCATCTTCGCCTGCGTCGAAGGCGAAGGCACCACCACCATCGACGGCAAGCCGTTCGGCTGGAAGGCCGGCGATGTCTTCGTGGTGCCGTCGTGGAAATCCTACGTGCACGAGCCGAAGACGGAATCGGTGCTGTTCGGGATTTCCGACCGCCCGGCGCAGGAAGCGCTCGGGATCTGGCGGGAAGGGAACTGAAGGCCGCGGCAGTTGCCGCGGCATCCTTCGAGACGCGCTACTTCGCAGCGCTCCTCAGGATGAGGCGGGTTAGTCCTTCGTGGTCCGCTGATAGACGTCTTCCAGACGAACGATGTCGTCTTCGCCCAGATAATTTCCGGACTGCACCTCGATCAGCTCGACTGGCGTGGTGCCGGGATTTTCGAGCCGGTGCACCGCGCCGAGCGGCACATAGACCGACTCGTTTTCCTTCAGCGTCTTCTTCTCGTCGCCGATGGTGACCAGCGCCGTGCCGCGCACGACGACCCAATGCTCGGCGCGATGGGCGTGCTTCTGTAGCGACAGGCGGCCGCCCGGATTCACGACGATGCGCTTCACCTGATAGCGCTCGCCGCGATCGAGCGACTGATAGTTGCCCCAGGGGCGATGCACCTTGGCGTGCGCATCGGCTTCCGGGCGCCGCTCGGCCCGCAGTTTCTCGACCAGCTTTTTCAGGTCCTCCGCGCGCTTGCGGTCGGCGACCAGCACGGCATCGTCGGTGACGACGACGACGAGGTTCTCGACCCCGACCAGCGCCGTGAGTTTTCCGTCGGAGGAAATGTAATTGTTCCCGGCGTCGATGACGGCGACCGGGCCGCGGGTGGCGTTGCCGCGCTTGTCGCGCCGGGAGAGGGACCACGCCGCGCTCCAGCCCCCGAAATCGGACCAGCCATATTCGGCGGGGATCACGGCCGCGCGCCGGGTCTTTTCCATCACGGCGTAGTCGATGGATTTCTTGGTGGTGCGCCTGAACGCCGCTTCGTCCAGCAGCACGAAGCCGAGATCGGTTCCGGCCTGCTCGATTGCGTCTTTCGCGGCATCGACGGTCGCGCGGTCGTGCTTCGCATATTCCTCGAGCAGCACGTCGGCGCGGAACATGAAGTTTCCGGAATTCCAGAGGTACTTCTTCTTCAGGTACTTCGCCGCGGTTTTGGCGTCGGGCTTCTCGACGAAGGCATCAACGGCCTGCGCGGGTGCGGCGCCAGCGATCGCCTTGCCCGGACGGATATAGCCATAGCCGGTCGCGGGATGATCGGGCCGGATGCCGAAGGTGACGATGTTGCCTTTCTTTGCCGCGGCGCGCGCCTTTTTGCAGGCGGCGACGAACTGCTTGGGCTTCGTCACCACGTGATCGGCGGCGAGCACGAGGACGAGGCTCTCCGGATTTTCCTGCGCGGCCCATTGCGCGGCCGCGGCGATGGCGGGGCCGGAGTCCCGGCGCGCGGGCTCGAGAATGATGTCGGCGTCGATGCCGATTTCCTCGATCTGCTCGCGCACGAGGAAGCGATAGGCGTGGTTCGCCACGATCACCGGCTTGCCGAACGTCTTGCCGTCGCTCACGCGCAGGAGCGTTTCCTGCAAGGTGGAGCGGTCGCCGAGCAGTTTCAGGAATTGCTTCGGCAGGCTTTCGCGCGATGCGGGCCAGAGCCGCGTGCCGGCGCCTCCGCTCAGGATGACGGGTCGGATCAGTGCCATTGCAGCTCAGCCGTTTGCGACATTGCGGTCGTCGAATTGCAGACGATAGAAGGCGTGATAGCGGCCGCGGCGTGCGAGCAGTTCGTGATGCGTGCCGGTTTCGACGATGTTGCCGTCGTCGACGACGCAGATCTTGTCCGCGGTCATGACCGTATGCAGCCGGTGGGCGATCAGGAGCGTGGTCCTCGACTTGCGCAGTTCGTCGAGCGCGCGCTGCACTTCCATTTCCGACTCGGCGTCGAGCGCGGCGGTCGGCTCGTCGAGCAGCAGGATCGGCGCATTCTTCAGGAAGGCGCGGGCAATCGAAATGCGCGCCCGCTGGCCGCCGGAAAGCTGCGTGCCGTGCTCGCCGACCTCGGTGTCGTAGCCCTTCTCGAAGCCCGCGATGAAGTCATGGGCGTGCGCGGCCCTGGCGGCCGCCAGAAACTCCGCTTCGCTCGCGTCCGGCCGGCCGAGACGGATATTGTCGCGAATGGTGCCGGAGAACAGGAACAGGTCCTGGCTGACATAGGCAATCTGGTCGCGCAGCGAGCGGCGCGAGTGCAGCGCGATGTTCTGGCCGTCGATGGTGATGGTGCCCGCGGTGGGTTCGTAGAAGCGCTCGATCAGGCTCATGATCGTCGACTTGCCGCCGCCGGAAGTGCCGACCAGCGCGGTGGTGCGCTGGGCTTCGGCGAGGAAGGAAACGTTTCGCAGCACCGGCTCGCCGGGGCGATACTCGAAGCCGACGTTCCGGAATTCGATCTCGCCGCGCGTGACCTCGAGCGCGGGCAGGGCGGTTTCCTCGGCTTCCGCGGGGGCGGAGTCGAGAATGTCGAACAGGTAGCGCGACATCGTGAGATTGGCGGCAAGGTCGAGATTGAGCCGCGCGAGCCGCTTCGCCGGCTCATAGGCAAGCAACAGCGCGGTGATGGCCGAGAAGAATTCGCCCGGCATTTTCGCGCCGTTCAGCACGTTGTAGCCGGCATAGATCACGAACAGGCCGACCGCCATGCCGCCGAGCGTTTCCATCAGCGGGCCGGTGCGCGAGGCGACGCGCGCGCGCTTGTTCATGCTCTCTTCGAGATCGGCGACGTTCTCGCTCATGCGCGCGCGCATGCGGTCTTCGAGATTGTAGGCCTTTACCGCGCGGATGCCCTGCACGGTTTCCTGCAAGGTCTGCATCACGCGGCCGGAGCCGAGATAATTGCGCTGCACGATCTGGCGCGCGCGGCGGATCAGCCTGCGCACCCCGATCACGACCACCGGCATGACGACGAGGCAGAAGAACGCCATCGCCGGCTCCTGCACGACCATGACGGTGACGAGGAATATCAGGGTCAGGACGTCGCGGCCGATGCTGGTGACGACGAGGTCGAGCACGACGCGCGCGGCGCCCGCGCCGTTGCTCATGCGGTTCAGGAAATCGGTGGAATGCTGGCGGCCGAAGAAGGCGATGTTCTGCGCGAGCGTGCTGTCGAACAGGCGCTTCTGATAGTCGGCGATGATCCGGTTGCCGATCTTCGCGAGAATGACGGCCTGAAAATATCCGGCGAAGCCCTTGATGAGATACAGGCCGATCAAGGTGCCGCCGAGCAGCCAGACCGCCATGTGGTTGCGGTCGACAAAAATCTTGTTGATGACGTCCCGCATCAGGTAGGCGGTGAGGCCGGTGGCGGCGGCGACCAGGAACATCATGAAGAACGCGAGCGCGTATTTCTTCGCGTGGCGGCGCCCGTCGGTCTTGACCAGCCGCGGGATGATCGCGCGCGCGTCCTCGCCGAAAATTCCGGAGAGGCGGAATTTCAGCCGCGCGAGCAGGCTGCCCTGCGGCTCCTTCGCGCCGGCAGGAGTTACCTTGCCTTCAGGCCCGGCCATCACGATGCGGCTGCCGTGATGCGCGCGAGCTCGGCGCGGAAATCTTCCGCGATGTCGGCGCGGGCGAGCCCGAACGCGACGTTCGCCGAAAGGAAGCCGAGCTTGGAGCCGCAGTCATAGGTGGTGCCGTCGAAATTGAAGCCGTAGAACTTCTGCGATTTCGAGAGCGCGATCATGGCGTCGGTAAGCTGGATTTCTCCGCCCGCGCCGCGCTCCTGCTTCTCGAGGACGTCGAAGATTTCCGGTTGCAGGATATAGCGGCCGGTCACGATGTTGTTCGAGGGGGCGGTGCCCTTCGCGGGCTTTTCGACCATCTGCGTGATTTCGAAGGCGGGGCCCTTCTTCGCGCCCATGCCGACCACGCCATATTGATGCGTCTGGTCGGGCGCCACTTCCTCGACCGCGATCAGGTTGGTCTTCTCGCCGGTCTGGGCATGCGCATCCAGCATCTGCGCGAGACAGCTTTTCTTCGCGAGCACGAGCACGTCGGGGAGCAGGACCGCGAAGGGCTCGTTGCCGACGAGATCGCGCGCGCACCACACGGCATGGCCGAGGCCGAGCGGCGACTGCTGGCGGGTGAAGCTGGTTTCGCCCGCGCCCGGCTGCGCTTCCGAGAGGATTGCAAGCTCGGCCTTCTTGCCGCGCGCTTCCAGCGTCGCTTCGAGTTCATAGGCGCGGTCGAAATGGTCTTCGATCACGCTCTTGCCGCGGCCGGTGACGAAGATCAGGTGCTCGATACCGGCGGCGCGGGCTTCGTCGACGACATGCTGGATCACCGGGCGGTCGACCACGGTGAGCATTTCCTTCGGCATGGCCTTGGTCGCGGGCAGGAAGCGGGTGCCAAGTCCGGCAACGGGAAATACGGCCTTACGAATGCGCGGCATTTCGGGGGCTAAACCATTGAATAAACGGGATGCCCTGCCTTTTGCCGCGTCCGGGCGGGATTGGCAAATCCCGGCTCGCGGAAGCGTTAAACCGGCGGGCGGCCGATGCTCACGTAGCGGAAGCCTTCGGCCGCGAGTTCCGCGGAAACATAGATGTTGCGCAGGTCCACGATCACCGGCTCGGCGAGCGCCGCCTTCAGCCGCGCGAGGTCGAGCGCGCGATAGACGTCCCATTCGGTGACGATGACGAGCGCGGACGCGCCGCTCGCGGCGTCATAGGGGCCGTCGCAGAAGGTGACGCCGGGCAGGAGCTTCGCCGCCGCTTCCATGCCTTCGGGGTCATGGGCCTGAATCGTCGCGCCCGCTGCCTGTAGCGCGGGCACGATCTCGAGGCTTGGCGCATCGCGCATGTCGTCGGTGTTGGGCTTGAAGGTAAGCCCGAGCACGGCGACGGTCTTGCCCTTGAGCGAGCCGCCGGCGGCCGCGATCACGCGCTCGGCCATGGAAGCCTTGCGCGCGTCGTTCACGGCAACAACGGTTTCGACGATCTTCGAGGGCGCGCCGAACTCGCGCGCGGTGCGGATCAGCGCAAGCGTGTCCTTCGGAAAGCAAGAGCCGCCATAGCCGGGGCCGGCGTGGAGAAATTTCGCGCCGATCCGGTTGTCGAGGCCGATGCCGCGCGCGATTTCCTGCACGTTCGCGCCGACTTTTTCCGCGAGGTCCGCGATCTCGTTGATGAAGGTGATCTTGGTCGCGAGAAAAGCGTTGGCGGCGTATTTCGTGAGTTCAGCCGTGCGGCGGCCGGTGAAGAGGATCGGCGCCTGGTTGAGATTGAGCGGGCGATAGACCGCGGCCATCACCTCGCGCGCATCCATGTCCTCGGTGCCGATCACGATGCGGTCGGGGCGCTTGAAGTCTTCGATCGCGGCGCCCTCGCGCAGGAATTCCGGATTGGAGACGACCGCGATCTTCGCTTTCGGCTTTACCTCGCCGAGCACCTTCTCGATTTCGTCGCCGGTGCCGACCGGCACCGTGGACTTCGTCACCACGACCAGCGGCCTGGTCGCGGTCGTGCCGATCTCGCGCGCCGCGGCGAGCACATAGGTAATGTCGGCGTGGCCGTCGCCGCGGCGGGACGGCGTGCCGACGGCGATGAAAACGACTTCGGCCTTGTCGAGCCCTTCGGCGATTTTGGTGGTGAAGGAGAGGCGGCCGGCTTTCACGTTGCGCGCGACGATCTCGTCGAGGCCGGGCTCGAAGATCGGAATCCTGCCGTCGCGCAGCGCCTCGACCTTCGCCGCGTCGGTATCGACGCAGACGACGTTATGTCCGAAATCGGCGAAGCAGGCGCCAGAGACGAGCCCCACATAGCCTGCGCCGATCATCGTGATGTGCATCGAGAACTTCCCCGCTTACGCGGGAGGCTTTTGCCACGGCGGGCTTGCCCGCGGCAAGCGAGGCGCAAATCTGGTTAAGCGGCCGCGGAATCACCGCGAAGCTTGCGCTCCCAGGCCAGCGCATGACGCACGATGGTTTCGAGATCGTCGAGCTTCGGCTGCCAGCCGAGCACCTGCCGGATCCGGCCGGCGCCGGCGACGATGGCCGCCGGATCGCCCGCGCGCGCGGGCCCGATCGAAACCGGAAAGTCGACGCCGGACACGCGCTTCACCGTGTCGATGACTTCGCGCACCGAATAACCGGCGCCGTAGCCGCAGTTCAATACTTCGTTGCCGCCGCCGGACTTCAGATAATTCAGCGCATCGAGATGGGCGGCGACCAGATCGCTGACATGAATGTAGTCGCGGATGCAGGTGCCGTCCTTGGTCGGATAATCCGTGCCGAAGATTTCCATACTGTTGCGCTTGCCGGTGGCGGCTTCGCAGGCGACCTTGATGAGATGGGTCGCGCGCGGCGTGGACTGGCCGGCGCGGCCTTTCGGATCGGCGCCCGCCACGTTGAAATAGCGAAGCGCCACATAATTCAGGCCGTAGGCCGCCGCGCTGTCGCGCAGCATGATCTCGGACATCAGCTTCGACGCGCCGTAGGGCGACACGGGTGCCGCGGGCGTTTCCTCGCTCACCGGCTCCTGCGAGACGTTGCCGTAAACGGCGGCGGTCGAGGAGAACACGAAATGCGGGACCTTGGCTTCGGTCACCGCCGCGAGCAGCGCGCGCGTCTTCACGGTGTTCGCGAGATAATAGCCGAGTGGATCGGCGACCGAATCCGGCACCACGATCCTGGCCGCGAAATGCACGACGGCGTTGACGCCGTGTTCCGCGATCAGCGCGAAAACCAGCGGCTGGTCGGCGACGTCGCCGGAGACGAAGCGCGCCCGCGGGTCCACGTTCGCGCGGATGCCGGTCGAGAGGTCGTCGAGCACGACGACCGCTTCGCCCGCGTCGCAAAGCGCGAGCACCATGTGGCTGCCGATATAGCCGGCCCCGCCGGTCACCAGAATCGCCATTTCCCGTCCGTCTTGCCCTTTCCCCGCGACGAGCGAATAACAGCCGCGGGTTAAGGTCCATTGAAGCCCGGCGGCCGTTTTTCCGGCCATTCCGGCGTGGTCAGGATTGGTTCACCATAAAGCTTGCGCGGGAAGCGGGCTTTTTCCAAGAAGAGCCATGAATAAAGAGAGCGACCGGCGGCCGATCCTGATCGTGCCCTATATCTGGATCGGCGATTTCGTCCGCTGCCACTCGGTGGTGCGCGTGCTGCGAGAGCGCTTTCCGGACCGGCCCGTGGACATGCTGGCCTCGAAGCTGACGGCGCCGCTCACGGCTTTCATGCCGGGCGTGCGAAAATCCATTGCCTTCGACATTCCCCGAAAGAAAGCCGCGTTCTCCGAAAACTTCGCGCTCGCGAAAATCCTGCGGGCGGAGAATTACGGCTCTGCGCTCGTCATGTCGCGCAAATGGAAGGCGGCCTTCGCGCCGTGGCTCGCGGGCATCCCGGAGCGCACGGGCGTGCTCGGCGAATTGCGCTTTCCGCTCTTGAACGACATTCGCTGGGACGAGAAGCGGCACAAGCGCATGATCGACCAGTCCTGCGCGCTCGCGCTGCCGAAGAATGCGCCGCTGCCGGCGTCGTGGCCGTTGCCGCAACTCGTGGTCAACGAAGCGCAGGCCGACGAGTGGCGCGGCCGGATGCATGTCGCGCGCGGCACGCGGGCGGTGGCGCTGGCGCCCGGTTCGGTCGGCGAGGCGAAGCGCTGGCCGGTCGCCTATTACGCGCAGACCGCGCAAGCGCTCGCGCAAAGCGGCGTCGAGGTGTGGGTGATCGGCGGCCCCGACGAGAAGCCGTTCGCGAAAGAAATTATCGATCATGCGGGAGCGGGCGTGCGCGATTTCACCGGCGGCAAGCTGAGCGATGGCGTGATCGCGCTGTCGCTCGCGGGCGCCGTGGTCGCCAACGACTCGGGGCTTCTGCATGTCGCGGCGGCGCTCGGGGTGCCTGCGATCGGAATCTTCGGCCCGACCGATCCGGCGAAATGGGCGCCGATCAATCCGGTCGCCGACATCATCACCCACGAGCCGCTGCTCGATTGCCAGTTCTGCATGCAGTACGTCTGCCCGCTCCAGCATCATAACTGCATGCGGGAGATTCCGGCGTCGCGGATCGTGGAGTCGGTGCAGCGGGCGCTGCAAATGCCGAATTTTATGCGAGTCTGATTTTCGCTGTCATTCCGGACGCGCGCTTTAGTGCGCGATCGGGAATCCAGGGGCGATACGGTAAGACATCAGCGAGTGGTTCTGGATTCCGGGTTCGCGCTCGCGCGCCCCGGAATGACAAAGAGAGATCAACGCGGCAGCGCTTCGATCGCGGCAATCACGTCCGCGGCGGCGGGGATTTCGCCGGCGGTGCCGAGCGTCGTCATCGGGCCGCGGCTGACCGGGCCGGAGAGGCCGGGCTTGGTCGCAATAAAGATCGCAACCAGCGGTACTTCGAGCGCGGCGGCAAGATGCAGCAGGCCGGTATCGACACCGGCGACGAGGGTGGCGCCCGCGATCAGTCCGGCAACATCGCCGAGCGGCGCCTTGTCCGGCACGCGCGCGTTCTTCAGGGCGCTTTTGATGCGCTGGCTGCGCGCATGCTCGCGGTCGTTGCCCCAGGGCAGTACCGGCGTGATGCCCCGCGCTTCCAGCGCCTTGCCGACTTCGATCCAGCTTGCTTCCGGCCACTCTTTTCTTTCCTGCGCGGTGGCGTGGAAGAGGAGGGCGTAGGGCGCGTCGGATACCGGCGCGATGCGCCTGCGGTCGATGCCGTAATCCGGGCCGCCCTCGACCGGATATCCAAGCGCGGCTGCGGTCAGCGCGCGGTTGCGGTCGACCGCATGCAGTTCGCGGCTCACCGCGTGCTTCACGTGATAGAAGCGCGACGCCAGCGGCTCGCGGATCGACTTGGCGTCGTAGCCGTGCCGCTCGCCGCGCGCCCAGCGCGACAGGATCACGGTCTTCACGAGGCCCTGCGTGTCGATGATCTTGTCGAAGCGGACGGGCTTGAGCTTTGCGCGAAGGCCGCCGATCTCGCCCCAGGTTTTCGAGAAGGTCGCGGGCTTCAGGATCGCCTTGCGCCAGCGCCGCACCGCGACCGGGATCACGTCATCGACGCCCGGATGCAGTTTCGCGAGCGGCACATAGGCTTCCTCGACCATCCAGGAAATCTTCGCGTCCGGGAAGCGCTTGCGCGCGTCGGTCACCGCCGGCATGTGATGGATCACGTCGCCGAGCGAAGAAGTCTTGATGAACAGAATCTCGGTCATTTAAATCCGCTTCGTATTCCAGACGCGCTCATACACGTCGTAGATGCCTTCGGCCTCGCGCTGGATCGCGAATTTCTCGAGCACGCGCGCGCGCCCGGCCTTGCCGAACGCAATCGCGCGTCTCGGGTCTTTCATCAGGTTCTCGATCCGCGCCGTCAATGCGTCCACATCCTCGATCTCGACGAGGTGGCCGGTGACGTCTTCCTCGACGAGATGGCGCGCGGCACCTGCCTTGGTCGCGACCACCGCAAGCTCGCTCGCCATGGCCTCCAACGTGGTGAGGCCGAAGCCCTCGTTGCGCTGGGGCCCGACGAACACGGTGAGCTTCCGGAACCAGCCGGGCACGTCGTTCTCGGGCAGTTCGCCCAGAAACACGACGCGGTTTGCGAGGCCGGCGTCTTCCACTTTCTTCTTGAGCGCCGCTTCCCACTCTTTTTCCTGCGGCGTGGCGAGGCCGATCACGACCGCGGTGAAATCCGGATAGCGCGGCAGCAGGCGGCACATGGATTCAATAAAGAGATCGGTGCCCTTCTGCGCGCGGATGCGGCCGAAAACGCCGATGCCGTATTTGCCGGGCAGGCCGGTCGCGGTCCATTCGTTGTCGCGGTTCTCGGAAGGGCGATAGCGCTCCGCATCGACGCCGTGAAACACCACGGTGGCGGGAAAGGTCAGGTAGCTCGCGGCATCCGGCGACGGGCAGATGATCGCGTCCATTTTACTCATCAGCCAGCGCGACAATTTCTTGTGCTTGCGTTGCGCGGCGGAGGTGAAGACCATGCCGAGCTTCAGGCCGAAGATTTTTTTCAACAGCAGCCCGGCGATCATCTCGTCGTTGCGGCGTGCGTGCCAGATGCGGAAGGGCCGGGTCGCCGGCACCGAGCCGCCGAGGCGGCGGACATCGGACACCGAGATCGTGGGCAGGCCGGGCGCGGTCCAGCGCAGGCCGACGAGCGCGGTCTTCGCAAGCTTCGCCATCTGCGGGGCGACCGCCAGAATCGTCGTCGTCACGCCCGAATAGCGCTTGTGCAGGCACGGGTGCAGGACTTCGAGGGCCTTCAGATCGTCGGTGGAAAGCATGCCGGGATTTGCTATGACTGCGCTGGAACGACGGGACGGATTGCCCTGATTTCGGACGAAGCGCAAGGATACAGGACGCTAGCATGACCCGCAGGCTCGACTCGCTGAAAATCAAGCTGTTCACGGATGGCGCGGAAAAGGCGCAGATCGTGGAGATGGCGAAGCAGAAGCATATCGCGGGCTTCACCACCAACCCGTCGTTGCTGAAAAAGGCCGGGGTAACGGATTACGAAGCCTATGCGCGCGAACTGGTCGCCGCGGTTCCCGACCGGCACATCTCCTTCGAGGTGCTCTCCGACGACATTCCCGAAATGATCGCGCAGGCGCGGCTGATCACGACCTGGGGCAAGAACGTCTATGTGAAGCTCCCCGTCATCAATACGCGCGGCGAGACGCTCTACGATGCGATCCGCGATCTTTCGAAGGACGGCGTGAAGATCAACGTGACCGTGCTCTGCACCGAAGAGCAGGTCGAGCGCGCCACCGCAGCGCTCGCCGGCAATGCCGCCGGCTGCACCTCGGTGTTCGCCGGCCGTCTCGCGGATCTCGGCATCGACTACAAGCCCGCGGTGTCGCTTGCGGTCAGGCTCGCGAACGAGGCGAAGAACGTGGAAGTGATCTGGGCCTCGACCCGCGAAGTCTGGAACGTGATCGAGGCGAACGACATGGGCGCGCACATCATCACCGCGCCCGCCGACATTCTCAAAAAGCTGACGGCGCTCGGCAGCAAGTCCGCGGCCGATCTCTCGCTCGACGGCGTCAAGGCGTTCCGGGACGACACGCTCGCGGCCGGGCTCGACCTGCCCACAGCAAAAATCCGCCAGACCGCAGCGGAATGAGGCCCTGTAACCCTAGGACATGATTTGTGAGCCTCCGGGGGTTCCCGGCCCTGACCGGCGCGGGGTAAGCCAGCGCCACGGTCAAGGGGACCGGAGGGGTTCGTCGTGGCATCCAGCAAGATTTCGAGCGCGGCAGAGCGGAACCTGCGGGTCGGCGTAATCGGCGCCGGCATCATGGGCCGCAATCATGCGCGCGTGCTGTCCGAGCTGCCGGGGGTCGAACTCGCGGGCGTCGCCGATCCCGATGCCAGCCGCGCCGCGCAGGCCGCGGGACAATCGGAAGGCGCGGAGACTTTCGCGGATCACCGGGAGCTGCTCGCGCGCAAGGTCGATGCCGTCGTCGTCGCGGCGCCCACGCCGCTGCATCACCAGATTTCGCTCGAGTTGATCGAGGCGGGCGTCGCGCTGCTCGTGGAAAAGCCGATCGCCACCACGGTCGAGCAGGGCCGCGAGATCGTCACCGCCGCCGCGCGCAACGGCGTGACCCTCGTGGTCGGCCATGTCGAGCGCTTCAACCCCGCGGTGCAGGCGGTGAAGCAGGCGCTTGCGGGCGAAGAAATCCTTTCGATCGGAATTACCCGCGTCGGCCCGTTTCCGCCGCGCATGTCGGATGTCGGCGTGGTCATCGATCTCGCGGTTCACGACATCGACCTGATCCGCTGGTTCACCGGCTCGGAGATCGCGGAAGTACAGCCGCAGATTTCGTCGGTGATCGCCGAGCGCGAGGACATCGCGCTGTTGCAGTTCCGTACCGCCAACGGCGTGCTCGCGCACATCAACACCAACTGGCTGACGCCGTTCAAGG
>CAZNPX010000008.1:17937-84212 GCA_964575175.1 uncultured Hyphomicrobiales bacterium
ATGGCCGACCTGCTCACGCGCACGGTCACCGAGTGCTTCGGCTTCCAGAAGGACGGCAGCTACGGCATGCGCCATCTTTCGGTCGGCCACACCGAGCCGCTGCGCGCCGAGCTCATGGCCTTCTGCGACGCGGTGCGCGGCATCAAGACGCCGGCGGTCACCGGCGAGGAAGGTGTCGCGAGCCTCGAAATCGCGATCCGTTGTCTTGCCGATCCGCATCCGGCGTTTCGCCGCGGCCCACGCAAGGTCGCCGGCTAAGTTTTCCGAGGCCAATCCGTGAACCAGCACATGCGCGCCGACGCCGCTCCCATTCCCTTCATCGACATCGCCGCGCAGCGCCAGCGGCTCGGCAAGTCGATCGACGAAGCGGTCGCGAAGGTTCTCGCGCATTGCCAGTTCATCATGGGCCCCGAAGTGCGCCAGCTCGAGGCCGAGCTCTCGGCCTTCTGCGGCGCGCGGCATACGGTTTCCTGCTCGAACGGCACCGACGCGCTGATCATGGCGCTGATGGCGACCGGCGTGGGGCCGGGCGACGCGGTGTTCTGCCCGTCCTTCACCTTCTGCGCGACGGCCGAGTCCGTGGTCTGCGCCGGCGCGTCGCCGGTGTTCGTCGATGTCGACGAAAAGACTTTCAATATGGATCTTGCGAGCCTCGAGCGCGCGATTGCCGAAGCCAGGCGCGCGGGCCTCAAGCCGAAGGCGATCCTCCCGGTCGACCTGTTCGGCCAGGCGGCCGATCTCGACGCGATCGCGGAGATTGCGAAACGCGAGGGGCTGTTCGTGATTTCCGACGCCGCGCAGTCCTTCGGCGCGACCTACAAGGGCAAGCGCGTGGGCACGCAGGCGCTCGTCACCACCACGAGCTTCTTCCCGGCGAAGCCGCTCGGCTGCTACGGCGACGGCGGCGCGGTCTTCACCGACGACGACAAGGTCGCCGAAGCGCTGCGCTCGATCCGGGTGCATGGGCAGGGCGCCGACAAATACGACAACGTCCGCATCGGCATGACCGGGCGTCTCGACACCATCCAGGCCGCGGTGCTGATCGAAAAGCTCAAGATTTTCCCGGACGAGATCGAGGCCCGCAACGGCGTGGCGGCCCGCTATTCCGCGGCGCTCGGGGACGTTGCCATCGTGCCGGAAGTCGCGTCAGGCTATGGTTCGGTATGGGCGCAATACACGATCCGAGTCGCGAAGCGCGATGCGCTCGCCGCCGTCTTGCAGACGCGCGGCGTGCCGACCGCGATCTATTACCCCAAGCCCCTGCACCGGCAGGAGCCCTACAAGCGCTATCCGGTCGCCGGAAACGGCCTTCCGGTCACCGAGAAGCTCGCGGCCGAAGTGATTTCGCTGCCGATGCATCCCTATCTCGACGAGGCGACGCAGGATCGCGTGATCGCGGCGGTGCGCGAGGCGCTCGCCTGACAATCCAGAGGCGCGCGGCATGATCCGGCGCTTCTTCACGGTCGGCGGCTTCACGCTGCTTTCCCGCATCACCGGATTTGTGCGCGACGTGGTGATGGCGGCCGTGCTGGGCGCGGGGCCGATCGCCGACGCCTTCTTTGTCGCCTTCCGGCTGCCCAACCATTTCCGCGCGATCTTCGCGGAAGGCGCTTTCGCCGCGGCCTTCGTTCCGGCCTATGCGCGGACGCTGGAGCAGGACGGCAAGCTCGCCGCGCGCAGTTTTGCCGACCGCCTCGCCCTCGCGATGATCGTCCTGCAGGCGGTGCTTCTGGTCGTGGCGCTGGTCTATACGCCCGCGGTCGTGCGGCTGCTCGCGCCGGGGCTCGACCCGTCGCGGTTCGAACTCGCGGTGGCGCTGACGCGGATCACATTTCCCTATCTCGCGCTGATCTCGATCGAGAGCCTGATCGCGGGCACGCTGAACGCGAACAACCGCTTCGCGTCCGCGGCCGGCGCGCCGGTGCTGCTCAATCTCGCGATGATCGGCGCGCTGACCTATGCCGCGCTGTTCCCGACTGCCGGGCACGCGGCGGCATGGGGCGTCCTGATCGCGGGTGTCCTGCAACTCGCGCTGGTCGCGGGCGACGCGGAGAAGCACGGCTTCGGCCTGCGCCTGAAAATGCCGCGGCTCGACGAGCCGACGAAGAAATTCCTGAAAGCGCTCGGGCCGGCGATCATCGGCGCGGGCGGCGTGCAGCTCGCGCTTTTCGCGGACACCATCATCGCGACCTTCCTTCCCACGGGCGCATTGTCGGCACTCTATTATGCCGACCGCATCCACCAGCTTCCGATCGGCGTGGTCGGCATCGCGGTCGGCACCGTGCTGCTTCCCGAGATGGCGCGGCGTCTCGCGGCGGGAGACGAGAAGGGGGCGGCAAGCTCGCAAGGCAAGGCGATCGAATTCGCGCTGCTGCTCGCGGTGCCTTGCGCCGCCGCCTCGCTGGTGATTCCCGAACTCATCATGCGCGCCTTGTTCGCGCGCGGCGCATTCACGGCCGCCGACGCCGCGGCGGCGGGCCAGACGCTCGCGGCCTATGCAACCGGCCTCATTCCGTTCGTGCTGATGCGCAGCTTCGTGGCGCCGTTTCATGCGCGCGGCGATACCGCGACGCCGGTGATCGCGGCGCTCACGGGTGTCGCGCTCAACATCGCGCTCAAGCTCGCGCTGATGGGGCCGCTCGCGCAGGTGGGACTTGCGCTCGCGACCGCGGCGGGCGCGTGGCTCAATCTTGCGCTGCTGATCTGGTTTGCGAGGCGGCGAGGATTCGCGACGCCGGGCGAGAACACCCGTGGAAATTCCGTGCGACTCATCGCCGCCGGAATTGTTCTGGCGGCTGTTCTGTTCTTCGCCGCGCGATTGCTGGCGCCATATTTTGCGCAGATGACCGCCCTGCGCGACGAGGGGTTGCTGCTCGCGCTCGCCGTCCTCGGCGGGGTGGCCTATCTCGCGCTGATCGGGGCTTTTCTCGGCGGTAAATGGCTCCGGGGCTTGCTCAGGGGCGCGGAGCCCGCGGCGCGGGCCTAGCTGTCGGCATGCGCCACATGCATGAGACTAATGCATGTGACTAACCGGTCCCTGCGGTGTATGAACTCCGCCGACCTTGCCATTGCCAGAGACAATCCATGTACCGCCCGACCGCGGCCCTCGGCGCCGCAATTTCTTTGGCCGTTCTGCTCGCTGCCTGCGGCCAGAGCACGCCGCCTGCGCCGCCACCGCCCCAGGTGACGATCGCCAATCCGATTCGCCATAAGCTCGTCGATCGCGACGAATATGTCGGCCGCTTCGTGGCGGTCGATACCGTTGAAATCCGCGCGCGGGTTTCCGGCTATCTCGACAAGATCCACTTCACCGACGGCCAGATCGTGAAGGTGGGGGACCTGCTCTTCACCATCGACCAGCGCCCGTTTCAGGCTTCGCTCGATCAGGCGCGCGCCGATCTCGCCCGCGCCAAATCGCAGGCCGACCTGACCGGCGCCGATCTTTCGCGCGCCGAAACGCTGTTGCAGCAGAAGACCATTGCCGAGGCACTATACGACCAGCGCGTCCAGGCGAAGCGCGCGGCCGACGCCGCGTTGCAGGCCGCCGAGGCCGCGGTCAAGACCGCGGAACTCAATCTCGAATTCACGGAGCTGCGTTCGCCGGTCGGCGGCCGCATCGGCGACCGGCGCGTTTCGCCGGGCAACCTGGTTCCCGGCAACACCACGCTGCTTGCCAACGTGGTTTCGCTCGATCCGATCCGTTTCGAATTCACCTTCGACGAGGCTTCCTACCTGCGCTATCAGCGCATCGCGCAAAGCGCGGGCCGCGCCGACGAGCGCGGCAAGAAGCTGCCGGTCGAGCTGCGGCTACTGGATGAAAAGGATTTCCAGCACAAGGGCAGCATCGACTTCGTCGACAACGTGATCGACACCGGCTCCGGCACGATCCGCGGCCGCGCGCAGTTTTCGAATGCGAACGCGCTGTTCACGCCGGGCATGTTCGGCCGGATTCTGGTGCCGGGATCGCCCGAGTACGAAGCCCTGCTGGTTCCCGACGCCGCGATCGGCACCGAGCAAGTGCGGAAATTCGTCTATGTCGTCGACGCGCAAGACACCGTGCAGCAGAAATACATCGAGATCGGCACGCTGCAGGGACGCATGCGCGTGGTGAAGAGCGGCCTCGAAGCGAGCGATCGCGTGATCGTCAACGGGCTGATGCGGGCGCGCACGGGCACGAAGGTGACGCCGCTGACGGAAGAGCAGCAGAAGGCCGCCGAACAGCAACAACAGCAGCAACAGAAGAAGTAGGCGGGACGCAGGCTCGTGGGTATTTCGCATTTCTTCATCAACCGGCCGATTTTCGCGTCCGTCGTCTCGATCATCATCGTGATCCTCGGTGCGGTGAGCTTTCTGCGGCTGCCGGTTGCGCAATATCCCGAAATCGCGCCGCCGGTGATCAACGTCTCCGGCCAGTATCCCGGCGCGAACGCGGAGACGGTCGCGACCACGGTGGTGGCGCCGATCGAGGAGCAGATCAACGGCGTCGAGGGCATGCTTTATATGTCTTCGAACTCGACCGCCGACGGCCGCTTCACGATTCAGGTCACTTTCGACATTGGCACCAATCTCGACCAGGCGCAGGTGCAGGTGCAGAACCGCGTCGCCATCGCCAGCCCGCGCATGCCGCAGGAAGTGCGTAACATCGGCGTCACGGTGACGAAGTCGTCGCCGGACCTGATGCTGATCGTGCATCTCTACTCGCCGGATAAATCGCGCGACGCGCTGTTCATTTCGAACTACGCCAACCTCGAGATCAAGGACGTGCTGACGCGCGTCGACGGCGTGGGCTCGATCACGGTGTTCGGCAGCCGCGACTACGCGATGCGCGTATGGCTCGATCCGGGCCGCTTGCAGACGCTCGGGCTTACGGCGAACGACGTCGTGGCCGCCATGCAGCGACAGAACGTGCAGGTGGCGAGCGGCGTGCTCAACGCGCCGCCCGTGCAGTCCGACCGCGAATTCCAGATCGCGGTGACGACCCAGGGGCGCCTCGCCAATCCGGACGAGTTCGCGAACATCGTGGTGAAGACCGCGCCGAACGCGGTGGTGCTGCTCAAGGACGTGGCGCGCATCGAGCTTGCGGCGCAGGATTACGGCTCGAATTCCTATCTCAACGAGAACGAGGCGGTGGCGCTCGCGATTTTCCAGCGCCCCGGCTCGAACGCGCTTTCGACCGCGACCGCCATTCGCGATGCCATGCGGCAGCTCGGCGAGCGCCTGCCGCCGGGCGTCAAATACGACATCATCTACGACCCCACGCAGTTCATCTCGGAGTCGGTGAACGCGGTCGTCGAGACGATGTTCGAGGCGATCCTGCTCGTGATCCTCGTCGTGGTGCTGTTCCTGCAAACCTGGCGCGCGGCGGTGATCCCGATTCTGGCGATCCCGATTTCGCTGATCGGCACCTTCTTCCTGATGACGGTGTTCGGCTTCACCATCAACAACCTGACGCTGTTCGGGCTCGTGCTCGCAATCGGCATCGTGGTCGACGACGCCATCGTCGTCGTCGAGAACGTGGAGCGGAACATCGAAGCCGGCATGGCACCGAAGGAAGCCGCGCATAAATCGATGGACGAAGTCGGCGGCGCGCTGGTCGCGATCGCGCTGGTGCTTGCGGCGGTCTTCGTGCCGGCCGCTTTCGTCACCGGCATTTCCGGCCAGTTCTATCGCCAGTTCGCGCTCACGATCATCAGCGCGACCGCGATTTCGCTGCTGGTTTCGCTGACGCTGTCGCCGGCGATGTGCGCGCTCCTGCTCAGGCCGCACAGCCACGCGGAGCCGAAGGGGCTCGCCATTCCGATCCGGAAGTTCTTCGGCTACTTCAACAAGGGCTTCGACTGGTTCGCGACGCGCTACAACAGGATGGCCGCGCGCACCGTGCGCATCGTCGGCATTATGCTCGTCATCTATGCGGCGACCGTTGTCTTCGGCCTGTTCCAGTTCACGCGCACGCCACAGGGCTTCATTCCGCAGCAGGATCGCGGCTATCTCATCATCGCCGTGCAACTGCCGCCGGGCGCCGCGCTCGGCCGCACTGACGAGGTGATGAAGCGCGCGACCAAGGCGGCGCTGGAAGTGCCGGGCGTGCAGCACGCGATCAATATCGTCGGCTTCTCCGGCGCGACCTTCTCGGTGGCGCCGAACGCGGGCGCGATCTTCGTCGTGCTGTCGCCGTTCCACGACCGCTCCGGCAATGCGAGCCTGACGGCGGCCGGAATCCAGCAGGCGCTGTTTGCCAAGCTCGCGCCGATCCAGGAGGCGCTCACCATCGTGGTGCAGCCGCCGCCGGTGCAGGGCATCGGCAATGCCGGCGGCTTCCGCATGATGATTCAGGACCGCTCGGGGCAGGGCTCGGCGGCGTTGCAGGGCGTGATCTATCAGATGATGGGACGCGCCGCGCAGACGCAGGGCGTCGCGCAGGTGTTCTCGCTGTTCGAGACGCAGACGCCGCAGCTCTATCTCGACATCGACCGGCAGAAGGCGCAGTTGCTCGGCGTCAACGTCACCGACATCTTCTCCTCGCTGCAAACCTATATCGGCTCGTCCTACGTCAACGACTTCAATCTGTTCGGCCGCACCTTTCGCGTGATCGCGCAGTCGGAGGCGGGGGATCGGCTCGATCCGTCCGACGTCCTCAAGATCAGGGTGCGGAACGCCGCGGGACAGACCGTGCCGCTCGGCTCGTTCACGACCGTGCGCGACCAGTCCGGCCCGTATCGTATCCCGCGCTACAATCTCTATCCGGCCGCCGAACTCGATGGCGCCGCCGCGCCGGGCTACAGCCAGGGGCAGGCGATCGAGATCATGCAGCGGCTGGCGGCGGAGACGCTGCCGGCCGGCTACAGCTACGAATGGACCACGCTCGCGTTCCAGCAGTTGCGGGCGGGCAATACCGCGATCTTCGTGTTCATTCTCGCGACGGTCTTCGTGTTCCTCGTGCTGGCGGCGCAGTTCGAAAGCCTGCGCCTGCCGCTCGCGGTCATCCTGATCGTGCCGATGTGCCTGATCGCGGCGATCCTCGGCGTTTTCATCTGGCGGCAGGACAATAATATCCTCACGCAGGTCGGGTTCATCGTGCTGATCGCGATGGCCTCTAAGAACGCGATCCTGATCGTTGAGTTCGCAAAGCAGATCGAGGATCGCGGCGAGGATGCGCTCCATGCCGCGGTCGAGGCGGCGCGGCTGCGGCTGCGTCCGATCATCATGACGTCGCTGGCCTTCATTCTCGGCGTGCTGCCGATGATGCTCGCGACCGGCGCCGGCGCGGAACTGCGCCAGGCGCTCGGCACGCCGGTGGTGTTCGGCATGCTCGGCGTCACGATCTTCGGCCTGATCTTCACGCCGGTGTTCTATGTGGTTTCGCGCAGGATCGGCGTCCGCCGCGCTGCGCTGCCCGCCGCGAAGCCTTCTTCCTCCGCGGGCGCAAATTCCTGAATGGAGTAAAGGCATGCGTCCGCTGAAGTTCGGTGCCGGACAACCGCATACCCGTCTCGAAGATCCACCGCTGGTTACAGGGCAGGGCAAGTTCGTCGCCGATTGCGTGCCGGAAGACGCCCTGCGCGCGGCCGTGCTGCGCTCGCCGCACGCGCATGCGAAATTCAGGATCGCGAGTCTCGATGCCGCGAAGGCGATCCCCGGCGTAAGGCTCATTCTCACCGCAGGCGACGTGACGCACTTCGCCAATCTCGGCTGCCGCGCCGCCGGCTTCATCAAGCCGGTGGACGAGAAGGCCTGCTTCGTTCCGCCCTATGAAGTGCTCTGCACGGAAGAAGTGCGTCATGTCGGCGACGCGATCGCCTTTGTGGTCGCGGACACGCTGCTTGCCGCGCGCAATGCGCTCGAAGCCATCGAGGTCGAATGGGAGCCGCTGCCCGCGATTTCCGGCACCGCCGCCGCGGTAAAGCCGGACGCGCCGCAGGTATGGCCCGGCCGCGACGGCAACAAGGCCTACATCGCCGACATCGGCGATGCCGAAGCCGCGCAGAAGGCGTTCGATGCGGCCGCGAAAGCGGTGAAGATCGAGATCGTCAATCAGCGATTGGTCACGAATTTCATGGAGACGCGCGGCGTCGTCGTCTCCTATGGCGAGGACCGGCGCTACACCATGACGGTGTCCAGCCAGGGCGCGAACATGATCCATACCAGCGTCTGCGGGATCATGAAGCTCGACCGGCAGCAGCTTCGCGTGCTCACCCACGATGTCGGCGGCGGCTTCGGCACCAAGGCGCCGGCCTATCGCGAATATGTGCTGACGGCGCTCGCCGCCGAAAAGCTCAAGGCGACCGTCGCCTGGATCGGCGATCGCAGCGAGCATTTCATCGGCGACAATCAGGGCCGCGATCACGTCACCGTCGCGGAGATGGCGGTCGATAAGGACGGCCGGTTTCTGGCGATGCGGCTCAATTGCATCGCGAACATGGGCGCCTATTACTCCGAAGTGGCGCCCTACATTCCCTATCTCGGCGCGACCATGATGACCGGCGTCTATGACATTCCGGTCATTTACGGGCGCGTGCGCGCGGTGTGGACGCATACGGTGCCGGTCGACGCCTATCGCGGTGCGGGGCGCCCGGAAGCGGCCTACCTGATCGAGCGCCTCGTCGATGCGGTGGCGCTGGAGACGGGAATTGCGCCGGAGGAAATCCGGCGGCGGAATTTCATTCCGAAAGCGGCGATGCCCTACAAGACCTCCACCGGGCGCATCTACGACAGCGGCGACTTCAACCAGCATTTGACGCGGGCGCTGGAAGCCGCGGACCGCAAGGGCTTCGACGCGCGCCATGCCGACTCGAAGAAGCGCGGCAGGCTGCGCGGCATCGGCATTGCGAGCTATATCGAGGCCTGCGGCCAGACCGCGCCGGAAACGTCCACCGTGCGCATCGAACAGGACGGCTCCGCCACCGTGCTGATCGGCACGCAGACCAACGGGCAGGGACACGCCACCACGTTCCGGCAACTCGTGCACGACCAGCTCGGCCTGCCGCTGGAAAAGATCGAGGTCCTTACCGGCGACACCGACCTCATTCCCACCGGCGGCGGTACCGTCGGCTCGCGGTCGATGCCGACCGGCGGCTCCGCCGTGCAGAGGGCGACGATGACGCTCGCGGACCAGCTCAAGGCGCTCGCCGCCGCGCATCTCGATGCGAAGCCCGACGACGTGGAAATTGCCGATGGCCTGACGCGCGTGCGCGGCACCAATCGCGCGCTTTCCTTCGCCGAGCTTGCGGCGAAGCCCGGCGTCACCGCCGAGCAGCTTACCGGGATCGAGAAGAATTTCATTCCGCCGGCGCCGACCTATCCGAACGGCACCCATATCTGCGAAGTCGAGATCGACCCCGAGACCGGCCTTGTCGAATTCCAGAATTACGTGGTGGTCGACGACTTCGGCGTCACGCTCAACCCGCTGCTGCTCGAAGGGCAGGTGCATGGCGGCATCGGGCAGGGCATCGGCCAGGCGATCATGGAAGACACGGTCTATGACGCGAGCGGGCAACTGCTCTCCGCGTCGCTGATGGATTATGCGCTGCCGCGCGCGGTCGACGTGCCGAACTACTCGTTCGAGACCCGGAACGTGCGGTGCACGACCAATCCGCTCGGGGTGAAGGGCGCGGGCGAGGCGGGCGCGATCGGCTCCTGCCCGGCGGTGATGAACGCCATCGTCGACGCGCTGCATCGCGGCTACGGCATCCGGCATATCGACATGCCGGCGACACCGCAGAAAGTGTGGCGGACGATCCAATCGGCGCAGGGCGGCTAAGAAGCTCCATGAACCTGTTCGTAGGCATCGGGCTCCAGCTCGGTGCGACTTTCCTGTTTACGTTGATGGGCGCGCTGATCCGCTATGTCGGCGACCGCATTCCGATCGGCGAGCAGGTTTTCGCGCGCAGCTTTCTCGCGCTGATCCCGCTGCTCATCATGCTTGTCTGGCGGCGGGAACTGAAATCCGCGCTCCGGATGAACAGCCCGGCGCGGCATTTGACGCGCTCGCTGACCGGCATCGTCGCGATGGTGCTGCTGTTTCTCGGTCTTGCGCGGCTGCCGCTCGCGGATTCGACCGCGATCAGTTTCGTCACGCCGTTGTTCGCGGTCGCGCTGGCCGCGATCTTTCTCGGCGAAGTCGTCCGCCTCAGGCGCTGGAGCGCCGTCGTCGTCGGCTTTATCGGGGTGCTGGTGATGCTGTCGCCGCATCTCGGCGAGGCGGCAATGACTTCGTCGTCCGCGATCGGCGCGCTGCTGACGCTGTTCGGCGCATTCTTCGCCGCCGCGGCGATGACGCAGGTGCGCGCCATGACCAGCACCGAAACTACGGCTTCGCTCGTCTTCTCGTTTCAGATGTTCGCGGCCATCTGCGGCTTGCTGATGTTCCCCTGGACCTGGATCGTGCCTTCGCAAGGCGATGCGCTGGCGCTGCTCGGCGTCGGCGTGTTCGGCGGCGTCGCGCAGATTTTGCTCACCGAATCCTACCGCCATGCGCCGGCGTCGGTGGTCGCGCCATTTTCCTACACGGCGATGATCTGGGCGGTGGTGCTCGGCTATTTCATGTTCGGCGAGCTGCCGAGCGCGATCGTGCTCGTCGGCGCGGCCATCGTCGTCGCCGCGGGAATGTTCGTGATCTTCCGCGAGCGTGCGCTCGGCATCAACCGGCAGAAGGAAAAAGAGGCGCAGTCGCCGCCGGCCGGGCCTCCGGTCGAGTGATCAGCCGAAAGCCTTGAAGGTGATGATCGTGCGCGTATCCTGGATGCCGGGGATGCACTGCACTTTTTCGTTCACGAAGTGGCCGATGTCGATACCGTCGTCGACGTAGAACTTGGCGAGCAGGTCGAATTCGCCCGCGGTCGAATAGACCTCGGAAGCGATTTCCGCGTCGGCAAGCGCGTTGGCGACATCGTAGGACTTGCCAAGCTGGCACTTGATCTGGACAAAGAACGGAATCATGCGGCGCCTCCGGCGGTATTGCCGGGGTGAGGGGAGCAAAAAGCGCGTGGAGTTGCAAGCCGGAAGCGCTTGAAGCCCGTGGTTCCGTCTCCTAGCTTGGACAAAAGGGGCGGCAGGAAAGACGATGATTCCCATTGCAGTGACGATTGCCGGTTCGGATTCGGGCGGCGGCGCGGGCATTCAGGCCGATCTGAAGACGTTTTCGGCGCTCGGCGTCTATGGCGCGTCGGTGATCGCGGCGCTGACCGCGCAGAATACGAAGGGCGTCAGCGGCATTCACGACGTGCCGGCCGAATTCGTGACCGCGCAGCTCGACGCGGTCTATTCCGACCTAAAGGTGCGCGCGACCAAGATCGGCATGCTATCCCGCCCCGCGACCATCGAGGCGGTTGCCGCGGGCCTCAGGAGATACCGCGCGAAGAATGTCGTGCTCGACCCGGTGATGGTGGCGGCGTCCGGCGACCGGCTGCTGGTGCCCGAGGCGATCGAGACGATCAAGCGCGAGCTGTTTCCGCTCGCCGACCTGATTACGCCGAACCTCGCCGAAGCCGCGGCGCTCACCGGCCAGCCGACGGCGAAGCACGAAAACGAAATGGCCTCACAGGGCGAGGCATTGCTCGCGCTCGGCGCGAAGGCGGTGCTCGTGAAGGGCGGTCACGCCGCGACGAAATTCGCGGTGGATGTTCTGATCGAGCCCTCGGGCATTCGCCGCTTCACGGCCGAGCGGATCGAAACGCAGCATACGCATGGCACCGGCTGCACGCTGTCGTCGGCGATCACCGCCGGACTTGCCAAGGGCCTGACGCTGCACGACGCGCTGGCGGCCGCGAAGAACTACATCACCGAAGCACTGAAGGCGGGGATCGGTCTGGGCATCGGCAACGGCCACGGGCCGGTGCACCACTTCCATCACCTGTGGCGAAAGCTCGGGTGATCTAGAACGCGCGGACCATCAGCACGAGGCCCGCGAGCGCCATGGCGCTGCCGCCGGCCTGCACGATGCGCCGGCCTGCGCCGCTCGCGCCGAGTTTCGCAAGGCCAAGCCCCACCATGATGCCCGCGAGATGCAGAAGCGCGGTTGCGACCAGGAATCCCGCTGCGTACAGCACGGGCGAATCCCCCGCCGGCAATTCCGCGCCATGGGCGTAGCCGTGGAAGATCGCGAACGACCCGGCAATCAGCATCGCGGCCGCAAGCGGCAGGCCGGGCCGGAGCGCGACGAGCAGGCCGAGCACCACGACCGAAAGCGCGATGCCGAGTTCGACATAGGGCACGGGAATTCCGGCAAAGCCGACCGCGCCGCCGGCCGCCATCAACGCGACGAAGGAAAGCGGCACGAGCCACAACGCGCGGCCGCCGAGATGTGCGGCGAGCAGGCCCACCGCGATCATCGCCAGCAGATGATCGACCCCGCCGAGCGGATGCAGGAAGCCGTGGACGAAGCCGTGATGGGCGCCGTCGCCGGTATGGGCGAAGGCCGCGCCGGGCAACATCGGCAGGGAAACAAGGAGAGTGCGAAGCGCGGTCTTCATGGGGAGGGGCCTTCCTGGATTCGGAAAGAGCCTATTCCGCCCGCAGGCTCCGCTCAAGAAAGCGGCTGCCCAAGTTTTCGCCTGGACAGCCGCCCGATTGCTTACTTCTTGAACGCGACGACCTTCTGCTTCTGGTCGCCGAGGCCTTCGATGCCGAGGGTCATCACGTCGCCGGCCTTGAGGAAGACCGGCGGCTTCATGCCCATGCCGACCCCCGGAGGCGTGCCGGTGGTGATGACGTCGCCCGGCTCCAGCACCATGAATTTCGAGACATAGGCAACGATGAAGGCGCAGGAGAAGATCATGGTCTTCGTGCTGCCGGTCTGCATCCGCTTGCCGTTGACGTCGAGATACATCGCGAGCTTCTGCGGGTCCTTGATCTCGTCGGTGGTGACGAGCCAGGGGCCGAGCGGGCCGAAGGTTTCCGCGCATTTGCCCTTGAGCCACTGGCCGGTGCCCTCGAGCTGGAAGGCGCGCTCGGAGACGTCGTTGCAGACCGCGTAACCGGCGATGTGCTTCACCGCATCCTTCTCTTCGATGTAGCGCGCGCGCTTGCCGATCACGATGGCGATTTCGACTTCCCAGTCGAGCTTGGTGGAGTCCTTCGGGACCATCACGTTGTCGTTCGGCCCGACGATGCAGTTCGGCGCCTTGGAGAAGATGATCGGCTCTTTCGGGATCGGCATGCCGGCTTCGGCGGCGTGATCGGCATAGTTCAGGCCGATGGCCGGAAAGTTGCGGACCTTGCCGACCGGCGAGCCGAGACGCGGCTTGCCCGGAACGACCGGGAGCTTCTCGATCTTCGCCTTCCTGATTTTCGCGATCGCGCCCGCGGCGAGCGTTTCCGGCGTGATGTCGGAAACGATTTTCGAAAGATTCCGGATCTTGCCGTTCTTGTCGACGATGCCGGGCTTTTCCTTGCCGGCCGGGCCGAAGCGGACGAGTTTCATGGTGCCTCCCTAGTGCCTCCAGTGCTTATTCGCGGCGGACTATGCTGACCGCGCGCATGAATGACAAGAGCCGGAGCGCGTCACGCGCTCGCCCCCTCATGCTCACGGCAAATAGAGTCATGCAATTCCAGCATTTGACTTGAACGGCATGGAAAGCCTCTCTTGGCGCAACAAAAAAACGCCCGCGATCTGACTTTGGGAGAGAAACATGCGCCGTAGAGACCTGCTTGTTGGAGGTGCCGCCGCCGGTTTGGCAATGCCGAACATCGCGCGCGCACAAACGCCGAAAGTTCGCTGGCGGCTCGCTTCGAGCTTTCCGAAATCGCTCAAACTTCTGTTCAATTCCTGCGAGCTTTTTTCGCGTCGGATCAGCGAACTGACCGACGGCGAGATGGTTGTGCAGCCGTTCGCGGCCGGCGAAATCGTGCCGGCGCTCGGCGTGTTCGATGCGGTTTCAAACAGTACGGTCGAATGCGGTCACACGCTCTCGCTCTACTACACCGGCAAGAACAAGGCGCTTGCTTTCGAATCCGGCGTGCCGTTCGGCATGACCGCGCGACAGCACAGCGCCTGGATGTGGTCGGGTGACGGCCTCGATCTGACGCGCAAGCTGCTCGGCAGGTTCAACATCGTCAATTTCCCGTTCGGCAATACCGGCGCGCAGATGGGCGGCTGGTTCCGGAACGAAATCAAGTCGCTGCAAGACTTCAAGGGAATGCGGATGCGCATTCCGGGTCTCGGCTCTTTCGTCCTGAGCCGGCTCGGTGTGGTGCCGCAGAATATTCCGGCGGGCGATATTTACACGGCGCTCGAGCGCGGTTCGATCGATTCGGTTGAGTGGGTCGGTCCTTACGACGACGAGGTGCTCGGCTTCGACAAGGTTGCGAAGTTCTATTACTTCCCCGGCTTCTGGGACTGTGCCGCGCAGAATTCGCTCTATGTGAACAAGGACAAGTGGGAAGCACTGCCGCAGCGCTACAAGAGCGCGGTCGAGCTTGCGAGCCACGAATCCTATACGACCATGCTCGCGGCCTATGACGTCAATAACATGCAGGCGATCCGCCGCCTGCTCGCGAAGGGCGTGCAGCTCCGGCAGTTCCCGAAGGACTTCATGGAAGCGGCTTACACCGAGACCTTCAAAATGTACGACGAAGAGGTCAAGGCGAACGAGGATTTCGCGGCGATCTACAAGCCGTGGCTCGAATATCGCAATCGTCTGCAACAGTGGTTCCGCGTCTCAGAGGCAAGCTATGAATTTTTTGCCTACAGCAAGCAGCAGTGAGGCGGATACGGCGCTGGCCGTCGAGCGAAGAAAGCACTTCACGAAGCCGGTATTCGATCCGAAGAATCCGCTCGCGGCGAAATTGATGTGCGACGTCACCGATACTTCGGTGCCGTCCGCCATAGCAACGATGCGGCAGGCGGCCTTCAAGGGTGCCGACGTTTTCAATCTCAACGTATCGCGTCTCGATTGCGCGCATGTCGATGAGATTGCGCCGGTGTTCGCGCAGATTCGACTTCCGGTGCTGACGGCGGTGCGCCGCGCGAGTTTTCTTGCACTTTACGGCGGCGGCGCGCCGTCACGGCTCTATCGCTCCGAGGCGGAGCGGATCAATGTGCAACTGCGCTGCGTCGAACTGGGTGGTGCGGGGATCGATCTCGAGCTCGATTCATTCGACGAAAGCGGCGGCTCGGTCGAGCTTGAAACCGCCGCCGGTGTCGATCCGGCCCGCGGCCGCGCGCTCGGGCCGATCGGCGATATTTCCTTCGATGAGAAGGCGGTTGAGGCGCAGCGGGATGCGGTGCGTGAAACCAAGGCGCGCGGCGGTTTCGTGCTGATGTCGTCGCATACGCGGCGTCCTATCAATGCGGACGAAGCGTGTCTGATTGCGCGAAGCGCGATCGACCGCGGCGCCGATTACGTGAAGATCGTGGTCAGCGTCGGCAATCAGGACGATCAGGACGAGCTGATCCGGGCGTCGCTCGTCATGCGCAGGGAATTCGAGGTCCCGTTCATCCTGATGCCGATGGGACGCGACACGGTTGCGGCACGCATCGCGCTGTTCATGCTTGGCGGCGGCTGGGCGGTGACGCAGAACGATTTCGTGCCGAACGGCTTCCATCAGCAGCCGTTGATCGAAGCGTGGCGCCCGATCGTCAGCGCGTGGCGGGCATCCTAGAGACGAGGCTGTTCCAGGATTTTTCCGCCGTGTCGGGCAGGCGGCCCGGCGTGCGCGAGAGCAGATAGCGGACCGGCAGTTCGTATTCGCGGGCGCCTGCGCGCGCCATGCGCCGGCCAAGCATGCTTCGCTTGGCGAAGGTTTCCGGCAGCCAGCCCATTCCGTTTTCCTTGACGATGCTTTCGCCGATCACGCCCGGATTGTGGGTGCAGATCAGTTTGTTGAGATGGCCGAGTTCGGGCCGCTTCTTGATAAACGCTGCCATCTCGCGCCCGAAATAGGTCGCCTGCGCGAAGCCGTAATAGGGCACCCGGCTGTCGCTTCTGTTGCTGAGACGATGCAGCGCCTTGCCGCTTTTGTTCTTGACGCTTACCGGAACGAGCTTGTCAGTGCCTATGGCAATGCAGTGATCGGACTCCGCGATCTCTTCACCGTCCTGCGACACGGTCGGCGCAAGATAGAAGTGCAGTTCGCCGTTCTTGAAGGCATTGGCGACATTGCCGGGCTCGACCGTGCTGGCGCGATAACTGATGTCCGGATTTCCCGCGTTCATCATGGCGATCACGTCGTTGACGATCCATTCGAGGCCGGGGGCGACGCCGACGAAAACGCCTTCGAGCGGCTGGCTTGCAGCATCGCGGATTTCGAGACGCGCCTGGTCGCTCAGCGCGAGGATCGCTTCGAATTTCACTTTCGCGACGCGGCCTGCGTCGGTGAGGCTGATGGGCACCGCGTTCCGGTCGAAGAGTTCATGGCCGGCCCAGCGTTCGAGCATCTGGATGCGGCGGCTCAACGAAGGCTGCGACGAGTTCCGCAGGTTCGCCGCTTTCGTGAAACTTCCCGTGTTCTCGACGGCGAGAAAATCCTGAAGCCAGTCGAGGCTGGGAACGCTGTTGAACGACATTTCCACCCGTTTCTTCCCGGTTTCCTGCCGGCGCAAGCCTAACGCACGAAACCTGCCGAGGCCAATGCGATCAATCGCCCGCCGGCGATATGCGGAATTCGAGCACTTCCTTCTTGTCGCGAAGCGCGGTGGCGAGATGCTCGAGTGCGTCCTTCTGGGTGGTCTGGATGGTCATGCGGTATTCGAAGGTCTTGCCGCCATCTTCCATACGGTAATTGACGTTGGCAACCGAGAAGCCGTGGTCGCGCATCATCTTGCGCACCTTATCCTCGGTCATGGTGCGCTCGCGCGGAAACCGCAGGATGAAGTGCGCGTAAGCCTGGCTCGGCATCCAGCGCTCGATCCAGCGGAAGACCTGCAAGGTGCCGAGCGCGGCGACGGTGCCGAGAATCGCGGGCAGGAAGAAGCCCACGCCATAGAGAATGCCGAGCGCGGCCGTGATCCAGATCGAGGCGGCGGTGGTCAGGCCGCGGACGGTAAGGCCTTCCTTGAAGATCACACCCGCGCCGAGGAAGCCGATCCCGGTCATGATGCCCTGCGCCATGCGCTGCGGGTCCAGAATGGTGTTCACGCCCGCGGCGCTCGCGCCCGTCGGCAGCCAGTCCTGCGGATAGGCGGTGATCAGCATCAGCAGCGCGGAGGCGAGGGAAACCAGCGCATGGGTGCGGAAGCCCGCGGGCCTGCCGCGGAAGCTGCGCTCGAGCCCGATCAGGCTGCCCGCGATCCAGGCCGCGCCGAGATGCGTCAGGATTTCGAGATAATGCGCGTTGGCCTGCATGAGCATCCTCGTATTTCTGCGGGGCCAGCTAAGGACAATTCGCGATGGGCTGCAATGCGCCGTGCCGCATGGCGGGGTGGCGGACGCAGGCGATAGCCGCGCGGCGCCCGGCCGGTATCGGGCCGGACGCCGCCTAGCTCCATGGATGCGGCGGCAAACGCGGAGACGAGCGAGGACTTCTATGCCCTGAACAAGGCAACCGCAGCCTCAAGTCGCGATAGCTCGTTTCGGGTTTCAAGCACCGACTGCTTCTGTGGCACCGAGCCCGGGGCGAATTGGGCGATCAGGTCGGCGAGTGCGCCCGGCTGCGTCGTGTTCTCTGCACGAGCCATGATACGTGACCGCTGATCGGCGCTTAGACCGCGAAAGTGTTCACCCGCAGCGGAGGTTTTGAAGGCTTCTATGGCCGCCTTTACCGGCGCCGAAGCAGCAGCCTCGCCAACGGACTCACTTCGAAGCAACTGCGCCTCCGCGTAACGGCATCCGCCATCATCGACAACAGCAACGATTTTCGCACGTTGCCTGCCGCGGAGAGTCAACTTCATCGCAGCTTCGCGTGGCGACATCGTAGGCATGGATATTCCGGCCTCGTCGGTTTTCGCGTCCATCACCTCAAGGACATCCGCGACAACTCCGACGTCGTAGATCCCGTCCCGGCGCGGATCCTCCTCTTGCGGTTTTTTCTGCGCCACGAGCAGAACCTCGAGCCCGCCACGGCTGGCCTCGGCCATCGCGTTCTTCGATATCTCGCGAGCGATGAACAGCGGCGCTATCTGCTTCGGGAATAGAACGAAGTCGCGGCTGAAGAGGAGCGGGCCGGTCCATCGGTCGGCGGCCGTCGCGGACGAATTGGACGCGGCTTCGATCGCGGCCGCAAGGACGTTCCAGCCCTTCGCGCCGAAGACCCTGGATATGATCTCGAGGCATTCGGAATGGCTGAGCGCTACATTCTTTGGCGCAAGTTCTGCGCGCAGGGTGTGCGCCATAGCCTTGGCATCGCGAAAATCGCGCATAGATCACCTTTGCATAGGCGGACGAGATGATCAGGTGCTTGCGTTGCTGACCCGTCCGCTCAGGGCAAAGGGTCAATGTCTGTGCGATACGTTCACCGCACCCAAAGGGCGCAAGCGGCAGGTCGTATCAACCGATAGGAAGCTTGAAGCGGGCGGTCTTTGCTGTCAACGGAATTGCCAGTCATCTGTGGCGTCCGCGTCTGCGATGTGGCAGTTATCCGCCGCTTTGCCAGAACAGCTCCTCGCATTCTCCCTCTTCACCCTCGCGGGCGCGGTCACGCCGGGGCCGAACAACACCATCTCCACGCTCTCGGGGGCGACCTTCGGCTTTCGCCGGACGCTGCCGCAGATGCTCGGCGTCTCCATCGGCTATCCCCTGATGCTGGCGGCGCTGGGCCTCGGGCTCGGCGAGGTCTTCAAGCATGCGCCGTGGCTGCATGGGGCGATGCGCTATGTCGGCGCCGCGTTCCTGCTCTATCTCGCCTGGAAACTCGTGCGCGCGAACGCGCCGCAGACGGCGGGGACCGCGCGGCCGATCGGATTTTTCGAGGCCTTCTTCTTCCAGTGGCTGAACCCGAAGGCATGGTCGATCGCGCTCGGCGCGCTCGCGGCCTTCACGACGCCGGGGCTCGACACCCGCACCTTCCTGGGCGAAGTCGCGATCTTCACGCTCGTTTCCGCGATCATCACGTTTCCGTCGCTGGTGCTGTGGTGCCTGTTCGGCGTCGCGATTTCGGCGATGCTCAAGGACGACAGGAAACGTCGTGTCTTCAATTACACGCTGGCGGTAATTCTGGTGCTCTCGATCGCGGTTCTGTTTATCTGATCTTGCGCGGCGCGCGCGTCATATAACCGTTGTAGAAATCATTTACCCGGGCGCCATGTTGCAGATCCCGGTAGCATTCAAAGACCACTCCGACGATACCGACTCTCCGGCCACCCGGAATTTTCGCACGCTCTTCATCTCCGACGTCCATCTCGGCACGCGGGGATGCCAGGCCGATCTCTTCCTCGACTTCCTGCGCGTCCACGACGCCGACGTGATCTATCTCGTCGGCGACGTCGTCGACGGCTGGCGCATGAGCTCGTCCTGGTACTGGCCGCAATCGCATAACGACGTGGTGCAGAAGCTCTTGCGCAAGGCGCGCAAGGGCACGCGCATCGTTTACATTCCCGGCAATCACGACGAATTCCTGCGCGACTATTACGGCACCCATTTCGGCGGCATCGAAGTCGTCGAAACCGCGATCCACGAAGCCGCCGACGGCAGGAATTTTCTGGTCCTGCACGGCGACGTGTTCGACGTGATCGTCAGGAACGCGCGCTGGCTCGCCTATTTCGGCGACTGGGCCTACGACTTCGCGATCTTCGCGAACAGCTATTTCAATTTCGCCCGCCGCAAGCTCGGCTTTCCGTACTGGTCGCTTTCGAAATGGGCGAAGCACAAGGTGAAGAACGCGGTGAACTTCATCGGCGAGTTCGAGCAGGCGGTGGCGCTGGAAGCGCGCAAGCAGAACGTCGAGGGCGTGATCTGCGGACACATTCACCACGCCGCGATCCATGACCTCTACGGCACGCGCTACATGAACTGCGGCGACTGGGTGGAGAGCTGCACGGCGCTGGCCGAGTATCCGGACGGGCGCTTCGAGCTGCTCACCTGGACTGCCGCCGACAGGACCGCGCTGCCGGTTCGGGCCGCCAGCAAGGGCGTTCCGGTCGCCGCGTGATGAAAGTCCTGATCGTCACCGACGCCTGGCATCCCCAGATCAACGGCGTGGTGCGGTCGCTGACCGAAATCGGCAAGCAGGCGGAGGCCTTCGGCTTCGAAGCCGACTACCTGACGCCCGAGGGCTTTCGCTCCGTGGCGATGCCGGGCTACGCCGAAATCCGGCTGGCGCTCGCGGCACCTTCGCGGATCGCGCAATGCATCGATGCGCGCGCGCCGGATTGCATTCACATCGCGACGGAAGGCCCGCTCGGGATTCTCGCCCGCCGCTATTGCATGAAGCGGCGGCGCAGGTTCACGACCAGCTATCACACCCGCTTTCCGGAATATCTTTCCGCGCGCCTGCCGCTGCCGGCCTGGCCGCTCGCGACACTCCTGCGCCGCTTTCACGCGGCGTCCGCGGGCACCATGATTTCCACGAAGACGCTCGAAGACGATCTCGCGGCGCAGGGCTATCGAAACCTCATGCGCTGGTCGCGCGGGGTCGATGCCGCGCTGTTTCATCCCGGCAAGGCACGGCGCCTGCCTTTTGCGCGGCCGATTTTTCTTTATGCGGGAAGGGTCGCGGTCGAGAAAAATCTCGAGGCGTTCCTGTCGCTTGACCTTCCGGGTTCCAAGCTCGTCGCCGGTGACGGACCGGCGCGCACGGAACTCGCCGCGCGATTTCCCGGCGTGCATTTCCTCGGGGCGCAGGAGGGCGAGGCGCTTGCGGAAATCTATGCCTCCGCCGATGCCTTCGTGTTCCCGAGCCTGACCGATACGTTCGGCGTCGTGCTTCTGGAGGCGCTGGCCTCTGGCGTGCCGGTCGCGGCGTTTCCGGTCGCGGGGCCGCGCGACGTCATCGGCGATTCGGGGGCCGGTGTGCTCGGCCGGGATCTCGGGCAGGCGGCGCTCTCGGCGCTCTCGGTTCCGCGCGAGCATTGCCGCAACTACGCGCTGCGGTTTTCGTGGCGGGAAAGCGCGCGGCAATTCTTCGGCAACCTGCTCCTCGCCAATGACATGGGCGCGTTGCGCAAGGAGCGGCGGGCCGCCGCGTGACAGGAGCGGCGCGGACGCATAGGTTCCGCGCCATGCATTCGCCTTCCGGACTGAAACTCCCCACCGCCGCCGACATCGAGGACGCCGTGCTCGCGCTCGACGGTGTCGCCGTGCGCACGCCGCTGTTGCGCTGCGATCCGCTCGATGAACTGACCGGCGGGCGGGTATTCCTGAAGCCGGAAGTCCTGCAACGCACCGGCTCGTTCAAATTCCGCGGCGCCTATAACCGCATCTCGCGGCTTACCGCGGAGGAGCGCAAGGGCGGGGTCGTCGCGTTCTCCTCGGGCAATCACGCGCAGGGCGTGGCGCTCGCTGCGAAACTTGCAGGCGTTCGTGCGGTTATCGTGATGCCGAGCGACGCGCCGAAGGTGAAACAGGAGCGCACCAAGGGTCACGGCGCCGAGGTCGTCCTCTACGACCGCGCGACCGAAGATCGCGACGCGATCGCGCGCAAGCTCGCGACCGAGCGGGGCGCTGCGATCGTTCCCCCGTTCGACGACCTCCACGTGATCGCGGGGCAGGGCACGATCGGCTTCGAGATTTCCGAAGACCTCGCCAATCTCTCGCTCGCGCCCGAGATCGTGACCATGCCCGCTTCCGGCGGCGGGCTGACCGCGGGGATCGCGCTCGCCGTAAAGGCGCTGCACCCGGCGGCGCGGATCGTGACTGCGGAGCCCGAGCTTTTCGACGACCATGCCCGCTCGTTCCGCGCTGGCAGGCGGCAGAAGAACGACCGCGTGACCGGCTCGATCTGCGATGCGCTGCTCTCGGCCGATCCGGGCGAGCTGACCTTCGAGATCACCGGGAATCTTTCCGGCGAGGGCGTTTCCGCGAGCGACGAGGAAGTGCTGCGCGCCATGGCTTTCGCCTTCCGCGAACTGAAGCTCGTGGTGGAGCCGGGCGGCGCGGTGGCGCTGGCCGCCATTCTTGCGGGCAAACTCGACGTAAAGGGCAAGGTCGCGGTCGCGGTTCTTTCCGGCGGCAATGCCGACGCGGAGATCTTCGCCCGCGCGATCACCGGCTATTGATCGTGGGTCATATTGCGGGTTTCCGGCTCCGCAATTAGGCTCGCGCCGGATTCAGAATATGGGGAAGGTCATGAGCCGTTTCGGATTGAAGCAGTTTCTCTTTGCCGCCGGATTTCTTTTCGCCGCCGGCGCGGCTTCCGGCGCGCAGGCGCAGGGCCAGTACGGCGCGCTCGCGCTCGCGCCGGACGGAGCCTACGGCTACGCCTATAATTATGCGACCATCGACCTGGCGCAGGACACCGCGATCACCGAATGCAACAAGCACGGCAAGGGCTGCAATGTCGTCCGCGTCTTTGAGAATACCTGTGTCGCCTTCGCGAGCAGCAAGGACGGAAACAACCTTGTCGCCAACTGGGTAAGCGGTTTCGACACCGACGAGCGGCCGCGGCGCGTGCTGCGCGCATGCCGCAACGACGGCGGCCAGAATTGTCAGGTGCGCGCGGAGTTCTGTACCGGCAAGGGTCGTTAGCCCGTCACGAGAAAAGCGCGAGCCGCTCTTCCGGCGTGAGCCGTTCGAGCGTCGAGCCCGAAGCATTCTTTGACGGCGCCGCAGCCCGCGGCGCCGTTTCCATTTTCACGGGCGCGCTTGCGGCGGCGGCGGCGTTCTCTTCCCAGAAGATGTCGTGGTTCCGGTCGATCGAAAGCAGTTCGTCGATCTGGTTCTGGATCAGGCCTTCGCCTTCCGGCGGGGTTCCGCCGAGCAGTTCGCTTCGCGCAGGCATCTGCGCCGGGCTTTCCGCCTGCCAGAGCTTAACAAGCTCTCCGATCCGCACTTCGAGCTGGCGAAGCGCCGACACCACCTTCCGGGTGCGCTGGCCGGTCAGGTCCTGAAACGCGCAGGCCGTGTTGATGTGTCCGGCAAGGCCGTCGAGCTGATCGCAGATATGTTCCGCGATGCCATGGCTGCGCATGGTCGCGGAAATTTCACCGATGCGGTCGGCATCCGAAAGCACGCCGGAGATTGCCTGCGCGGACGCGGCGACGATCAGGTCGAGCTCGCCGCCGAGATCGCCGTCGCGCCGATGCTCGGCATCGATCTGTGCGAGCACCGCGCGGGTTTTTTCCGCGGTGCGCTCGATCTCGTGCAGGCCGTCGCGCAGATCGTCTCGGATGACCGGAATCTGTGGGGCCGGTGCCGGCACCGGGAGCGGCTCCGCGCCGAGCACGGAGCGTTGCAGCCGCTGGATCGCATCGAGTACGAGCCTGGTGTCGGCGTGGCGATTGCGTTGCGCGAATTCGTCGAGAAACCAGCGCCCGCGCGCAGTCTCCTTCACCGCCGCTTCGATGGCTTCGTAATCCGACTCGGCGATGGGCTGGCTTGCAGGCGGAAGCGGCATTTGGGTTCCGGATCGGCTAGAAGGCGCTGTCGCGGCGAGCATGAACGATGAATCACTTACGAAAGATAACCTTTGTCTGATTCCACGCCCAGCCGCACGCGCGCCGCGGGTTCCACCGGCTCGGGGATGCTTTCGGCGGTCTATGCGGCGCTGTTCGTGGCGCCGGGCTTCTACCTGCCGTTCTTCCCGGTTTTTCTCGTTTCGCTCGGCTTCTCGCCGGAGGCGATCGGCATTGCCGTCGGTATCCCGATGGGGGTTCGCCTGCTCGCAAATCCTGTCGCCGGAATTTTCTCCGACCGCTGGGGCAGGCCACGGCGCTTTCTCGCGGTGCTGGGATTGGGTGCAGCCGCCGCCTTCGTGCTGATGGCGATCCTGCCGGGCATGGCCTCGGTGCTGTTGCTGGTCGGGGTGGCCACGCTGTTCTGGGGCCCGGCGTTCCCGCTGACCGATGCCTTCGGCATGCGTCTCGCGCGCGAGCGCGGGGTCGACTACGGCCGCGCGCGGCTCTGGGGATCGGTCGCCTTCATCGGCGCGAATGTGGCGCTCGGCGCCGCGCTCGAAGTGCTGCCGCCCGCGTCCGTGGTGTGGCTGATCGCGGGGTCGCTGGTGCTGTTTGCGATCTCGGTGCAGCGGCTGCCGCGGCTGCGGGAGCCGACCGCAATAGCGGCTTCGGCCCCGCCCCGGATCGGCACGAAGGTGGTGCTTGCGGTTTTCGCCGCCGCCTGCGTGCAATCGAGCCACGCCGCGCTTTACGCCTTTGGCTCGGTGCACTGGCGCGCGAGCGGCATCTCCTCGAGCTTCATCGGCTTGCTCTGGGGCGCGGGTGTCGCGGCCGAAGTGGTGGTGTTCTTTTTTGCGACGGTGATGCTTCGCCGCTTCTCGCCCATCGGGCTCATTTTCATCGGCGGCGTGTCCGCGATCGTGCGGTTTGCGCTGACCGCGCTCGATCCGCCGCAGGCGCTTCTGGTCCCGCTGATGATGATGCATGCCTTCACCTTCACCGCGACGTTCCTCGGCATGGTGACGATTGCGGGTGAAAGCGGCGGCGACGGCGCGCAGGGCAGGGCGCAAGCCTTCTCCTCGACCGCGGTGAGCATCGCGATGCTGCTCGCGACCTTTGCGGCGGGTCCGCTTTATGCGCGCTACGGCGCTTATGCATTCCTCGGCTCGTCGCTGATCGCCGCACTCGGCTGCGTGCTCGCGATCCTGGCCTGGGCTCAGCCCCAGAGCGCGGGAGCGGGCGGGAAAACCGTCGAGCCTTCGTAGCGCAGGCCGTGCTCGCGATCTCTCGCGAGCAGCAGCGGCCCGTCGAGATCGACGAATTTGGCGCGGCCCGCGAGCAGGAGCGCGGGCGCCATCGCCAGCGAAGTCGCGACCATGCAGCCGACCATGATAGCGAAGCCGCGGGCTTCGGCTTCGCCGGCGACCAGCAGCGCTTCGGTCAGGCCGCCGGTCTTGTCGAGCTTGATGTTCACGGCGTCGTATTTGCCCGCGAGTTTCGCGAAGCTCGCGCGGTCATGAAAACTCTCATCGGCGCAGATCGGCACGATGCGCGCGATGCCGCGCAGCGCCTCGTCGTCGTTCGCGGGCAGCGGCTGCTCGATCAGCGCGACCTTCGCGGCGGCGCAGGCTTCGAGATTTTCGCGCAGGTTCTTTGCGGTCCAGCCTTCGTTGGCGTCCACGATCAGGCGCGCTTCGGGCGCGGCCGCGCGGATCGCGCGAAGGCGCTCGAGATCGCCCGCGGAGCCGAGCTTGAGCTTCAGCACCGGCCGCGCCGATTGTTTTGCGGCGACAGCCATCCGTTCCGGGGTGTCGAGGCTCAAGGTATAGGCGGTGGTCACGGGCGCGGGCGCGGGAAGTCCCGCGAGCCGCGCCACGCTGGTTCCGGCTTGCCTCGCCTCGAGGTCCCACAGCGCGCAGTCGATGGCGTTGCGCGCGGCGCCCGCGGGCAGCGCTTGCTGTAGCGCCTCGCGGGTCATTCCTTCGCCAACGGCCGGGGCCAGCCGCTCCAGCTCCCCGCCGACGCTTTCCAGCGACTCGCCGTAGCGCGCATAGGGCACGCATTCGCCGCGCCCGGTCAGCCCGCCCTCGGAAATTTCCGCGACGATTACGGCGGCCTCGGTCTTGGCGCCGCGGCTGATGGTAAAGGCCCCGGAAATCGGCCACTTCTCCACGTGGTACGCAAGGCGGCGCGGCATAAATGTCACTCTTTCGTGGAACTTTGGCCGCGTGACCGGCCTCTGGATGCCCGTGTGGTAAGTAATAGCAGCCAAACGGACGCCCGGAACGGGCCGGCAAGCAGTGGGTTGGAGTAGGCTTTGGCAGCGCAAGCCGTATCCCTGAATCAGAAAGAAGAAGCCGGCAGGCTCGTCCTGGAAGTGGCGGGCCGCTGGATTTCGGCCTTTGCCGGTCAGGCCGAGCGGCTCGTGATCGACGTCGAGCGCAAGCGCGCGAAATCGCAGAGCGTGGCGATCGACGTGAGCCATCTCGAGCAGCTCGATACCGCCGGCGCGTGGCTGCTCGAGCGCATGCGCCGCGACTTCGAAGCCAAGGGCGCTTCCACCGAAATCGTCGGGCTCGACCCGCGCTACAATGTGCTGCTCGACGAAGTGAAGCAGACCAACACCGGCAAGGACATGGAGGAAGACGGCGACCAGAATGCGGTCGTCGGCACGCTCAGCTATCTCGGCGAAACCGCGGTGAGCTTCGTCAAGGATAGCGGCGAGTTCGTGCGGTTTCTCGGTGCCGCGGTCGTGGCCTTCTTCCGCGTGCTGGTGCGGCCGTGGACCTTCCGTTTCACGTCGACGATTCATCACCTGGATCGGGTCGGCTTCCGCTCGGTGCCGATCATCGTGCTGATCCTGTTTTTGATCGGCGCCATTCTCGCGCAACAGGGCATTTTCCATTTCCGGAAATTCGGCGCCGAAACCTATGTCGTGGACATGGTCGGCATTCTGGTTTTGCGCGAGGTCGGCGTGCTCATCACCTCGATCATGCTCGCGGGCCGCTCGGGCAGCGCCTACACCGCCGAACTCGGCTCCATGAAAATGCGCGAGGAGGTCGACGCGCTGCGGGTCATGGGACGGGACCCCATGGAAATCCTGATCCTGCCGCGCATGATCGCGCTGATCGTGGCGCTGCCGCTGCTCACCTTCATCGGCAGCATGTCCGCCTTGTTCGGCGGCATGATGATCGCGTGGCTCTATGGCGGCTTCACGCCGGAAATCTTCGTCGAGCGCCTGCGCGACGCGATCTCGTCCTCGACCTTCTGGGTCGGCATGATCAAGGCGCCGTTCATGGGCGCGGTGATCGGGCTCGTGGCCTGCGTCGAAGGGCTGCGGGTGCAGGGCAGCGCCGAGTCGCTCGGCGAACACACCACGGCTTCGGTGGTGAAGGCGATCTTCCTCGTGATCGTGCTCGACGGCATCTTCGCGATCTTCTTCGCGAGCATCGACGTGTAATCATGACGAATATCGAAACCACGGAAGATCCCGGGTCGCGCCGCGCCGCTGCGGAAGCGGAGCGCGAGGCCGTCATCCGCGTGCGCGACATCTGGGTTTCCTTCGGCGATCATGCCGTGCTCAAGGGTCTCGACCTCGACGTAAGGCGCGGGGAAATCCTCGGCTTCGTCGGAGCGTCCGGCGGCGGCAAGTCGGTGCTCATGCGCGCCATCATCGGCCTCGTGAAGAAGCAGAAGGGGACCATCGAGGTCTTCGGCCACGACGTCGACCGCTTGAGCGAAGACGAGTTGCAGTCCATCGAGCGCCGCTGGGGCGTGTTGTTCCAGCACGGCGCGCTGTTCTCGTCGCTGACGGTTCGCCAGAACATCCAGTTTCCGCTGCGCGAATATCTGGATATGTCCGAGCGGCTGATGGACGAGATTGCGATTGCCAAGCTCGAAATGGTCGGCCTGCCGGCTTTCGTCGCGGAGAAGTATCCCTCGCAGCTTTCCGGCGGCATGATCAAGCGCGCCGCACTCGCCCGCGCGCTCGTGCTCGATCCCGAAATCGTGTTTCTGGACGAGCCGACTTCGGGCCTCGACCCTATTTCCGCCGGAGAATTCGACGACCTCATCAAGGCCTTGCAGCAGACTTTGGGGCTCACCGTTTTCATGGTAACCCACGACCTTGACAGCCTTCACAACGCTTGCGACCGGATCGCGGCTCTCGCCGACGGGAAGATCATTGCGACCGGCCCCATCGGGGACATGTTAAAAGCCGATCACCCTTGGCTTAAGGCCTATTTTCACGGCAAACGGGCCGCGAGCAGGCTCAACGGGAACAAGGCGTAGGAACCGTCATGGAAACACGGGCCAATTACGTGATGATCGGCGTGTTCACGCTGGCCGTGATCGTGGGCGTGTTTGCGTTCGTATGGTGGTTCCAGCGGCTGGGCACCGGCGAGGTGAAGGCACAGTACGAAATCTATTTCGACAGCCCCGTCTCCGGCCTGCGGCGCGGGGCGACCGTCAACTTCAACGGTATCCGGGTAGGCGAGGTCCAGAGCCTTGCTCTGGTTCCCGACATCCCGAAGGCCGTGGTCGCGATCATCGAAATCAGCGCGACGACGCCGGTGCGAACCGATACCAGGGTCACGCTCGAGTATCAGGGGCTCACGGGCATCGCCTCGGTCGCGCTGACCGGCGGCAGCCCCACCGCTTCCATGCTCAAGCAGGCCCAAAGGGGCGAGCGGCCGCCGCGGCTGGTGGCCACGAATACGACCGACGCCTTCCAGGCGGCGCGCGATCTCATGATCCAGCTTCAGGAAGTCGTGAAGCAGAACGAGGCGAATCTTGCGAAGATCATGAAGAATCTCTCGGAGGTTTCGGCGGTGCTGGCGACGCGCTCCAACGACACGCTGCTGGAAGTACAGGCGGCGGCGGAATCGATCCGCAAGGCCGCCGAGAATATTTCGAGCCAGAGCGGGCCGACGCTCATGGAATTCCGCTCGCTTGCGAACGACGCGCGGCGCGCGGTGGGCGAGGTGGACCGGCTGGTGCGCACGATCGAGCGCAATCCGAGGCAGTTTTTGTTCAATAACGGCGGCACCGTGCCGCAATACCGATAAGAACGATTGTTCACGAGAAGGCATTTGCAGTTGAGGCTGGGTGGCGTTGTGAAGTCGAGAACGGCAGGTGCGGCGAAAGCCGCGCTTTGCGTTGCGCTGGCGATGTTCGTCAGCGGATGCAGCGGCGGCGTGCTGGGCGGGCTGGTCGGCACCGGCAACAATCCGACCCCGACCTTCGATCTTTCCGCGCCGACGAGCTTCGGCGCGCTGCCGGCGCGCGCGCGCGGGCTGCTCGCGATCGAGCTGCCGACCGCGCTGCAAATTCTCGACACGGAGAAGGTCGTCATTTCGCCGTCCGCCGGCGAGGTCGCCTATCTTTCGGACGCGCAATGGGTCGATCGCCTGCCGAGACTATTGCAGGCGCGCATCGTGCAGTCGTTCGAAAATTCCTCGCGCATCCGCGCGGTGGCGAAGACGCAGGATCGCATCAACGCCGACTACCTGCTGGTCGTGGACATCCGCCAGTTCGGGATCGTCGCCTATGACGGGCCGACCGCCGCGGTCGAGCTTTCCGTGAAGATCGTTTACCAGCGCGGCGGCCGCATCGCCGCGGCGTCGGTATTCCGCTCGCGGGTGGCGGCCAGCGGCACCACCGGATCGGCGGCGACGCTCGCGCTCGACCAGGCGTTCTCGGACGTGCTCGTGCAGATGGTGAAGTGGACCTCGCGCCGCATCTGAGCCGGCGCTGCGGCTGACGAACCGGCATTAAAAAAGCCCGCGAAGACCGCGGGCTTTTTATTTTGTCGTGGCGCCTTCGGCCTAGCCGAGGCGTCCCGCCGCGTGGGCGAGGAGCGTGTAGACCTTGCCGGTATCCGAGGTGAGATAGGTGCGGGTCAGCGCCTGGCCGCGGTCGTCGCGCGAAACCTGCTCCAGCAGCTTCTCGAACTCGTCGATGTAGCGGTCCACCGTCTCGCGGAAGCTCGCATTGCGACGATACTTCTTGCGGATTTCCTCGAAGGATTTCTGCCCCGCAGTGGTGTAGAGGCGGCGGTTGAATACGCCGCGCTCGCCGCGCTTGAAGCGGTCCCACGCCTCGATCGCCGCGTCGTGGTCGATCATGCGGGCGATGTCGATGGAGAGGGAGTCGAGCGAGTCGATCCCGGTCGAGATTTCCTCCGCTTCCGGTTCCTGCGGGCGCGTCTTCTTGTTCAGCGCTTCGTCGAAACGCGCGATGCGGTCGGAGGCCTTGCGCTCGGGCCGGTTCGGCTCGGGGGCCTGCTCGCGCAGGCGGGCGGGCGGCGGGGCCGGCGGCAGGTCGTCCACCTCGTCATATTCCGGACGCGGCAGCGCGTTGCGCGGCGAGGCGCGGCCGCCGACGGTAGCCATCTGCTCCTCGCGATACTCGTAGGCGGCCGGGGCCGCATTTTCGCCCTGGCGGCCGTGACGGGCGACGATCTCGTTGAGTTCGGAGAGCGCCTTGATCTGGTCGGCGACGACGCGGCGCATCGCGTTGGCGCTTTCCTTGGTTTCCGTCGGCAGCTCGAACACGGTGCGACGGATTTCCTCGCGGGTCGTGTCGAGCGTGCGCTGGATGTCCTCGGAGATTTCGCGCAGGTCGCGGGAGGCCTCGAGGAAGCGGGCATTGGTTTCGGAGAACATGGCGTTCACCTGCTGCATCGCTTCGTCGTAGGTGTCCTTCAGCGCCGTGGTCGAGCGCTCGCGCTCCTCGGTGGAGGTGGCGCGGATCAGCTCGTACTGACGCGAGATCGACTGGGTCGCGCCCGCGGTGGATTCCGCGATGGCGCGGGCGACTTCCTGTGCCTTCGACTGCGCGTGCTCGAAAGTGCCCTCGAGCATTCCGTTGAAGCGGGTAAGGCGCTCCTCGAGCTCGGTGGTGCGTTCGGAAAGCAGGGTGGAAATCTTGTCGATGGAGTCGCGGCGATTGGCGAGGCCGTCGTCGATGCGCCGGTGCGTTTCGTTGAGCGCCTCGGTGGTCGCGGAGACGAGACGGACCTGCTCCTCGAAGCGGATCGCCAGGCTCGAAACGTCGCGCAGCACGCCGTTGGAAGAGTCGTTCAACTGGCGGATCTGCTGGTCCATCCGCTCGGCGGTGGAGCGCGTCGCGGTGATGGCGTTGTCCAGCGTCTGGTGGAAGCTGGTGACCTTGTCCGCGATCTTGCCCTCGATCGGGCCGAGCGTGGAGGAGGCGGTGTCGATCACGGCCTGCAACAACCCGTGGGTCTGGCCGAGTTCGTTGATGATGTCGCGCACTTCCGAGCGCAGCGTTTCGTGCGCGCCGGTGATGTTGTTCACGCGCTCCACGAAGTTCTTGGCGATGCCGTCGGCGAGCATGGTGAGGTTGCGCTCGACCTCGCTCGCGGTGCCGCGAATGACTTCGTTCACGGCGCCCACGCGCTCGACGAGCAGGTCGGCGGAAGCGACGCCCTTCTGCTCGATCGAGCTGGTCACGGCTTCGAGGCGGTTGACGATCAGCTCCTCGAACTTGTTCACGCGCGAATCCAGCGTTTCCGCCATCTGCGTCGCGCGATTGCCGAGCGTCTCGTCGATCTTCGCGGCGCGCTCGGAAAGCGTCGCCGCCATTTCCGAGGATTTCGCGGAGAAGTATTCGCCCATGCCGGTGACGCTGCGGTCGACCGCTTCGGTGGCGCTTACCGCGCCCTGCGTAATGGTCTTGGAGAAGTCGAGGGCGCGGTTGATAAGCGTTTCGTTGATCGATTGCGCGCGCTCGTCGAGCGAGGTTTCCATCTTGGCGATGCGCTCGTCGATCCCGCCGGAAACCTCTTCGATCTTGCCCGCGATCCGATCATCGAGCGCCGCAAGGCTCTCGCGCGACGCTTCGGCGACTTCGTTGATGGCGGACTTCATCTCGTTGACGAAGCTGTTGCCGTAGACCTTCACGGTGCTGTCGAAGGTCTGCACGCTTTCGGTCATGGTGGTGCCGAGGGCGTTGGTGTCGGCCGAAATACGGACGGCGATTTCGTTGCCCTTGGTCGAAACCATCTCGGCGAGGTTCTGCAATTGCAGGCCGATGGTGTTCTCGAAGGTCTGGCTGCTCTCGGCGATCATCTGCGCGACGTTGGCCGCGCGCTCCGCGAGCCTCGTGTGCATGTCGTTGGTGGACTGCTGGAGCGCCTCGGAGACCTTCTCGTTGCGGTCGGCGATCGCCTTCGCGATCTGCACGCCGACCTCGGTCAGGCGCTGGGTCGCTTCCGCGCTTCGTTCGGAGAGGCTCTGGACGATGGTGTTGCCCGAGAGGCTGAGCTGGCTGCGGGCGTCTTCCGCGCGCAGCATGATGTTTTCGACGATGGCGTTGCCCGAAAGGTCGATCTGGCTGCGGGCGTCTTCCGCGCGCTGGATGATGCTTTCGACAATCGCATTGCCGGAGAGGCTGATCTGGCCGCGGGCGTCCTCGGCGCGCTGCGCCAGGATTTCCACGATGGCGTTGCCGGATTCGTTGAGCTGTCCGCGCGCGTCGTCCGAACGCTGGATGATGCTCTCGACGATGGCGTTGCCGGATTGCGCGATCTGGGTGCGGGCGTCTTCGGCGCGCGCGATGATGCTCTCCACGATGCCGTTGCCGGCGTCGGTGATCTGGACGCGGGCGTCTTCCGCGCGCAGCACGATATTGTCGGTGATCTGGCTGGTCGCGTTTTCGAGCGCGCTGGCGACGCGGTCGGCGATGTTCTGGACGTCGAAGGCAAAGGCCTCGTGCGCGGTGGCGATCGCCTCGCGCAGGTTGCCGGCGTGATCGACGATCGCGTCACGCTCGTTGTGCAATTCGCCGACCAGCGTGCGGACGCGGCCTTCGTTCTCGTCGTAGGCGCGCTCGAGCGTGGCGACTTCGCTGCGGACCATGGATTCCAGCTCGGCGGCGCGCGCAATCGCGCGCTCGATGCCGTCGCCCAGCGCCGCGACTTCGCGGCGGATCGCCTGGCCGACCGAAACGATCGCGTCGGTGGAAACGCCTTCGGGCTCGGCGAGACGCAGGGTGACCTCGGTCATCGCGCGCGAGATGTGGCGCATTTCCTGCGAGCGGCGGATCAGCATCGCGGTCATGAAGAAGAGGAGCGGCGGCAGGAAGAGGGCCGCGAGCGCGGGCATGAAGGTCGGCTGCACCGCGATTTCGGAAAGGCGCATCACCGCGCCGGTTTCGTTGCGGAACAGCGAGGAGGCGATGGCGGCGCCGCCGATGATCCAGATGATCGAGCCGAGGAGCGCGGTAATGACCGCGGCGCCCGAAGGCTTGCGGTGAAGGGCCTGCAGGATCTGGCCGACCGAGCGGCGGTCGTCATTCGCGGCCGGGCGCGGCAAGCGCTCGCGGGTGCCGCGGCTGCGCTGCGCGAAGACTTCCTCGGCCGGCTCCTGCTGGCGCTCGGGACGGCGCGGCATCTCGCGGCGCTCGGGCTCCGCGTTCCGCTCGGCTACCGCCGGCGGCGCGACCTCGGGAACGTCCTTGCCGATATTCAGCGCATCTTCGATGGCGGAAAGCGCTGCTTCGGTCGGGTCTTGCGATTTCTTGTTCTTCACGTCTTGCCTCCGGTCCGTACTCGATACCGCGACCGGCAACATGCCGCTCGGGCCGGAAATTACTTAGGGACCCATGCTCTTTCGGCCCCGAGGCGACATTTCCAAAGAAATGCCGGCCGGCCGGGACTTCGGTCCACCGCTGCGGTATCCTACCGCGCTATTGTGTGGAAATGGAACGGTATTCCGGGCCGGACTAGAAACATCGTTAATGGCTTAACGTCTTGTTCACCATATGGATCGAGCAATGGCGCGGGGGAGAAGGCTCGAGGGGCAAGGCCCTAAACCCTGGCAAAGCGATGCCGGGGGCTCCGACGCGCAGCGCCGCTACCTCCTGCGGGGGGTCGACGAACCGGGCGGAAAGCTGCCGCTGTTCGACCGGGACGGCCAGGAAATCCCCAAAGTCACGATCCGGGCCTGCATTCAGCACGGCTGGGCGGAACCCTGGAGCAAGCACCCGATCCACCCCGACTGGCTGGTGTGCCGGCTGACCGACGAGGGCTTTCGCGTGCTCGGGGTCGATCCGGCCCGGCGCAAGCCGATCCCTAAATCGTAGTGGTATTAAGGTAGGGAGGCGCCCTTTCGGGCGATCCTTGAGGCGCCGTTTACCGGCGCGCTGCCATATCCGTTTGATGAACATTCCCTCGGAGCCTCCCATCGACCTCGAGCATTTCGAAGCCGCCACGTTCGGCGACCGCGCGCTTCAGCGCGAAGTGCTCGGCCTGTTCGGGGAGCAGGCCGCCAAACTCTTGCAGGTCATCCGGTCCTCGGGCGCGAAGGAGCGCTCGGAAGCGGCGCATGCGCTGAAAGGTGCTGCGCGCGGGATCGGCGCGTTTCTCGTCGCGGCGGAAGCGGAAAAAATCGAGCAGGGCGAGGACGGCGCGATGGAAGCGCTCGCCGCGCGCATCGCGGAGGCGCAAAACGCCGCAGCCGTGCTGCTGGCAAAGGCTTGAAGCGGGCGCGCGGCGTCGCCACAACAATCCAAGGCTCGCAATTCGTATCCGCACATTATATAGGGTGCGGCCTTCCTGCCGGGTCCGGCACTTCGTCAGTCTTTCTCAGCCAAAATGCCCAAGATCACCTATATCGAATTCGACGGCACCAGCCGCACCGTAGATGCCGAAGCCGGAAGCACGGTCATGGAAGCGGCGATCCGCAACGGCGTGCCCGGCATCGAAGCCGAATGCGGCGGCGCGTGTTCCTGCGCCACCTGTCACGTGCATGTGGACGATGCCTGGACCGAAAAGGTCGGCAAGCCGGCGCCGATGGAAGAGGACATGCTCGACTTCGCCTTCGACGTGCGGCCGAGTTCGCGGCTCTCCTGCCAGATCAAGATCACCGACGAGCTCGACGGTCTTATTGTGCGGACCCCGGAGCAGCAGGGCTGAGCCGCGTCACGATTTCATCGTTGACGATATAGAGGCGGCAGTCCGGCGCGTATTTCTTGCATGTCGCGAGCGCATCCTGGATCGCGTCCTCGCGCGAGCCGACGCCCGCGCGCCAGCCGTAGGCGCCGTCCGGCGAAACCGCGAAAGCCTTGTTCGGCCCGCTGCGCAGAAAATCCTGAAACGAGCGCCGCCCGCTTTCGCTGAGCCGCGGCGGCGGTTGCAGCACCGAGATCGACGGCGGCAGCAGAACCTCCGTGCGCGGCAATCCGTGCTTGCGCAGGAAGTTGTCGATGTAGGGCGCCCAGAGCGAAATCCCGCGATAGATGAAGTTGTGGCCGTCCTCGCCATGCCGCGGGTGGGCGATGAACTCGGCCATGCCGCCGGCATCGGTGAAGGCTTCGTAGAACCGGCGCGCGACGCTTGGGCCGAAGAAGGTGTCGTTCTGCGCATAGATCCAGAGCGTTGGCACGCGCGACGTTCTTCCGAAATTCGCGAAGGCGGCGACCAGCTTGTCTTCCTGGCAGATCTGATGGGGCCCGGTGGAGCCGCGTCCGCCGGCGAAGCTGATCGCGGCGACGAGGCCGCGCGGCGGATTGGCGGAAAGCGCGAGCGAACTGAAGCCGCCCGCCGACTCGCCCACCGCGATCATGACATTCGGATCGATGTCGGCGCGCTTCGCGAGAAAATCGAAGGCCGCGCGAAGGTCGGTGGCCGACGTCAGTCCCGACGCGGTAAAGTTTCCGTCGCGATTGCAGGCGACGCCTTCGGAATAGACGCCGCCGGAAGTGCCGTAGCCGCGGCGCATGACGATGGCGACGGCATAGCCGCGGCGCAGAAACTCCATGGCGACCGGCAGCGACGCATAAGGCGACATCTTGCGGCGGTAGTCGGCATCGCGCGGCGCGCCGTGGCTGAAGACCGCGAGCGGATAGCGCCCCGGCGCGCTCGGCCGGATGAGCAGCGCCTGCAAGCCGCGCTCGCCCGCCTCGGCCAGCGGGATCCGCAAGTCCTGACGGAAGTAATCCTGCGCGGCGGCTGGCGCGGCGAAGGCGAACAAAAAGAAAAGCAGCAGCGCAAGGCGCCGCTGCATGGAAAGAATTCGTGTCGCTGCATTCGTCACGCGGAAAGTTTGCGCCCGCCCTCCGGGCTTGGCAATCCACGATTATGTGAGCGAAGGCTCCGGCGTAATCACATACCGGTCCCACCAGCCTTCGGCCGGCTGCGTCTGCTCGACCACGTCGACGATGACGCCCGCAGGATCGCGCAACGCGAAGCGGCGCTGGCCCCACGGCTCGTCGTGCAGCCCGTAGAAGATTTCCACACCCGCGTGCTTCAGCGCGGCATGGGTCTTCGCGGCGTCCTCGACCTGAAGGGTGACGATCATGCCCTTGCCGTCGAAGATTTCGGGTCCCGGCGGGTTGGTCGGATGATCCGGGGTCATGAAGCCCAGCGCGATCTTTCCGGCCGCGCCGTCGCCGAGCATGACGACCCAGCTCGAATCGAAGATCACATCGAGGCCGAAGTGTTTGGCGTAGAAGTCGCGGCTCGCTTGAATGTCCTTCACGGTGAGAAGCGGATAGCTGTCCAGGATTTTCATAGATCACCTTTCAGCGGGAGGTGGACGCGGGTGAGAAGCTCGACCGGCGGGGTCTCGCGCGGGTCGTTGAGATATTCCTCGAAGCAGGAGAAGTCGCCGGCTTCATAACCGCTGCCGGGCAGCCATTCGCGGAAGAGATAGCGATAGGCGCGCTCCAGCTCCGCATAGGGCCCCTTGTGCAGGACGCTCGCGCAAACCATCGCCGGAATCCGGAACGGATGGATGTTTCCGTCCGGGATCGTCGCGGCGTTCGTTTCGAGGCCGGCTTCCGCGCGCAGTTCCGCTTCAGGCACGCTTTCGGGGTCGTCGAAATAGATGCCGAAGGAACGCCCTAGCGGCAGGCCGCGGGCCGCGAAAAAGATCTGCACCTGAGCGAAGCTGTTGCCGATTTCCTGATAGTCGCCGCGATGCGTGATCGCGGCGAGTCCGATGCCGGCGAAGGGTTCGATCTCGACGCGATAGGGCGTGATCGTCTCGTTCGCGCGTTTCGGCGCGGGCGGCAGCAGGTTTCCGCGCAGCCGGTAGGCGCCCGGCGGCACGCCGTAGTCGGCGGCAAAGGCCCGCGAGAAGGCGGCAAGCGTGCCGTAGCCCGCGCGCTTCGCGATCTGCGCGAGCGGCGTGTCGTCGCGCGTGAGTTCGACTGCCGCGCGGTGCAGCCGCAGCCGCCGCACCGTATCGGCAAGGGTTTCGCCGGTGGCTTCGCGATAGATGCGGTGGAAATGGAAGGGCGAGAAGTGCGCAACCTCCGCGAGCCGTTCCACCTTGAGCTCGTCGTCCAGGTTTCCGGCGATGTGATCGGTCACGCGCGCGATGCGGCGGCCATAGTCGATGCGGGTTTCGGGTTTCGTCATGGCTACAGACTAGCCAAGGACGATTGATCGGAGTTGCTGAATTTGGCCGCCGCGGAAAAGAAAGAACGGGCCCGGCTTTCGCCGGACCCGTCAAGTTGGGCATTTCCGACGGCTTGATGCCGTCAGAACTGAGTGCGCGTGTTCAGCAGCACGGTGCGGCCGCGGCCCAGCGGCCCGACGAAGGTTCCGGTCTGCGGCGTTTGCAGCGCGGGCGTATAGGCTTCGTCGGTAAGGTTGGTGACCGTGGCGCTGACCGTCCAGGTCGGGCGGATCTTGTATTCGACGAACAGGTCGAGCAACTCGTAGCCCGGCCGCGTGCTGGGGCCGGTGAAGCCCGCCTCGATCGTGTCCGATACGAAATAGGCGCGGATGCCGGTGGTCAGGCGCTGCTCGAAGGTGCGGATGCCGAGCGTGACCACGGTGTTGTGCTTCGGCGGATACTGGCTCGCGCCGAAGCCGGGCGTCTGCATCGGCAGCTTCAGGTTGGTCTGGGTGTAGGTGATGCCGGCGAAGGCGAAGCCGGCGTCGTAGCTGGCTTGCAGTTCGATGCCGTTTACGTCGGAGGTGCCGGGCACGTTGCAGAACCAGATGATCGTCGACATGAAAACGGACGGGCCGTTGCCGCAGGCCGTGATGTAATTGCTGACGTCCTGATTGTAATACATCACCTTGGCGCGGAAGGCGTCGCCCTTCGCGAACAGGTCGTTGCGCACGATGTTGGCGCCGATCTCGAAGCCTTCCTGCATCTCCGGCTTCAGGAACGGATTGGGCACATAGCTTCCGGTCCCGACGCCGGGATGGTTGCCGCCCACCATCATTTCGAACGTGGTCGGCGCGCGCATCGATTCCGCGTAGGTCACGAACGGTTGCAGCCAGGGCAGTACCTGTGCCGCGAGCGTGATCTTCGGATTGAGGCGGTCGCCCGATTCGTCGACCGAATAGGGACCCGCGGGCAGGAAGGGGCCTGCGAGCGTGACGTCGCCGGCGCCGCGGAGATTATAGAAGTCGTAGCGCAGCGCGGTGGTCAGCTCGAAGATGCCGTAGCTGAACTTGGTCTGGTTGAAGACGCCGCCGACATATTGCGTGGCGGACGGGTTGACGCCGCCGAGATAGCTCTTGAAATCGTCGTGGAAAAATTCGACGCCGTTCTGCATCGCGACCGCGATCGCGCCGAGCGTGAAGCGCGAGGTGTTCGAGGTATCGAAGCCGAGGCCCCGATCCGTGATGGTGCGGCCGTCGGAAGCATTCGGCACGCCGCTGAAGTGATTGCGATAGTGCATCCTGACGGTGCTGGCGTTCAGGTTCAGCCGGTAATCGATCAGGTCGTTCAGCGGCTTCCAGCGATATTTCGCCGTGAAGGTGTCGGAGCGGACGTCCTGGTTGAACGAGTTCGCCACGTAATTGTTGTCGTAGGCGACGTAGCCCAGCTTCAAGGTGCTGTTTTCCGTGGGCGCGAGATCGATCTTGAACAGGCCCGACTGAAGGTCCTGCGCCCCGGCGAAGGGGACGATCTGGTCGTTGCCGTTGCGATAGGCGTTCGAATCCCGGAACGCGAAGGCGCCCGCGATGGCGACATTGCTGCCGAGCCGCGCCGCTCCCGCAATCATGTTCATCAGGCCGACGCCGTTCGAGCCCCAGGTCAGGCTGTTCAGCGCGCCGAAATTCCTGCCGGGAAGCAGGATGTCCTCGACGCCGAGGGTGCGGAAATTGGCGGTGCCTGCGAGCGCGCCGGAGCCGCCGACGCCGGCCACCGCGCCGCGCTGGATATCGACGCCCGCGAGCAGTTGCGGATCGATAAAAAGGAAGCCTTGCGCTTCGTGGCCGGTGAAGCGGAAGTTCTGTCGCACGCCGTCGATCATCATGTTGACGCGGCCGGAGCCCTCGAAGCCGCGAATGTTCACGGCGATGCCGGCGTTGCTCGTGCTGTCGCGGGTGAAGACGCCGGTCTGCGCGCGCAGGACGTTGTCGATATAGCCGAGACCGAACAGATCGATCTCGCCCGCGGAAACCACCGTCGATGCGGTGGGCGATTGATAGACCGCCTCCTGGCTGGTCGGAACGCCGGTGATTTCGATGGTCGGCAGTTGCGTGCTGTTCTGCGCGAGCGCCGGTCCTGAAAGCAGAGCGGTGGCCGCCACTGCCAAATGCAGTCGCGTCAGCGCGCTGATCGGTTTCGTCATATTCCAGCCCCTTGAACTGAGGTCCGAGTTGGCTGGCCGTTGCTGGCGAGTTCGGAGATTGATGCAGGCGGGTATTGCGCCCGTCCGGCTTGCTTAATACGGTGCGATGTGGAGTCAAGCTATTGAAATCATTATAGAATTAGTTCTATTCCAAGGTGGACCATGTTGGAACGAGCCTAATTCCAAACCGCTGCCTCATGCCGCTTTGCGCGGGTGATGCGCAGTGGCTACTAAGGCGCTTCAACCAAGCAGCGATCCCATGAATAAGCAGACAGAAGTTGTGAAAACCGATGCCCTCATCATCGGTGCGGGGCCGGTCGGCCTCTTCGCGGTATTCGAGCTCGGCCTTGTCGACATCAAGGCGCATGTCGTCGACATTCTCGACAAGCCCGGCGGGCAATGCGCGGAGCTCTATCCGGAGAAGCCGATCTACGACATTCCCGGCCTGCCGATGGTGACGGGCGCGGGGCTCGTCACGAACCTGCTCGAGCAGATCAAGCCGTTCGCGCCGACCTTCGAATACGGCGTGCGCGTGGAAACGCTCGAGCGCATCGACGGCGGCTTCCGGCTTACGACCGACATCGGCGGCACGATCGAGGCCAAGGTCGTGGTGATCGCGGCGGGCGGTGGTTCGTTCGAATCGAAGAAGCCGCCGCTTGCCGGCATCGAGCAGTACGAGAACAAGTCGGTGTTCTATCTCGTGCGCAGCATGGAAGCCTTTCGCGGCAAGAAGATCGTGATCGCCGGCGGCGGCGACAGCGCGCTCGACTGGACGCTGAATCTCGCGCCGCTTGCCTCGAAGCTCACGCTGCTGCACCGGCGCGACGCCTTCCGCGCGGCGCCCGACAGCGTGAACAAGATGAAGCAGCTCGTGGCCGAGAAGAAGATCGACTTCGAGCTCGGGCAGTTGCACGCGCTGGAAGGCGAGAACGGCACGCTTCGCCAGGTCATCGCCCGGCGCGACGACAACTCGACCTTCGGCATCGACGCCGATGTGCTGCTGCCGTTCTTCGGGCTCACGATCAAGCTCGGGCCGGTCGGCACCTGGGGTCTCAAGCTCGATCAGGAACGCATCGTGGTCGATACCGAGAAGTTCGAAACCAGCGAGCCGGGTGTCTTCGCGATCGGCGACATCAATGTTTATCCCGGCAAGCTGAAGCTCATCCTGTCGGGCTTCCATGAGGCCGCGCTGATGTCGCAGGCGGCGCACAAGATCATTTTCCCCGACAAGCGTCTCGTATTCCAATACACGACGACGAGCTCGAGTCTCCAGAAGAAGCTCGGCGTTTAGGGAGACGGCCATGGCAACTTTCGTCGTCGCGCACGGCGCCTGGTCCGCGGGCTGGGCATGGAAGAAGATGCATCCGCTCCTGCGCGCGAAAGGCCACGCGCTGATTACGCCGACCTATACGGGGCTCGGCGAGCGCGTGCATCTTGCGTCGTCTTCGCTCGGGCTCGAGAGCCACATCCAGGACATGCTCATGGTCCTACGCATGGAGGACGTGCGCGATGCGATCCTGATCGGCCATTCCTATGGCGGGATGGTCGCGACCGGCGTCGCCGATCTCGCCGCCGACCGGATTTCGAAGCTCGTTTATCTCGACGCCTTCGTGCCGGAGCACGGCAAGAGCGTGTTCGATTACGTGCCCGCCGAGGCGCGCCAGCGCATGCTGGACAGCGCCGAGGACGGCTGGCGGCTGCCACCCAATCCGGTGCCGCCGGATACCTCGCCGCAGGACGTGGAATGGATCATGGCGCGGCGCGTACACCATCCGCTCGCCTGTTTTCAGGAGCCGCTGCTGCTCACGAACGGCGAGCCGAAAATGCCGCGCAGCTTCATCTATGCCGCGCGCTCCGGCCCCGGCGACGTATTCCGGCAGTTCGCCGATCGGGCCAGGCGGGAAGGCTGGAATTCCATCGAAATGGATGCAAGCCATTCACCCCATGTTACGGCTCCGGAAGCGCTCGCAGAGGTGCTCGACGGGATAGCAAGAGCCTAACGGCCGCCTTCAATAAGTACGGTTTCGCACAGAAGTTTAGCCGCAGGTATAGTAGATACGTGCCTGGGCGGCGTTCGCCCTTATTGCGCGCAATCTCCGCGTAGTATCTGGAGCCCCAGTGACAAGCGATAGCTATGCCCTCGACGTCGCCGCGGTGGGGCGGATCGAGGCAGTACCTCGAATACTCGATGTCGTTTGCCGGGTTACCGGCATGGGCTTCGCCGCCGTCGCGCGGGTCACGGAAACGCGCTGGGTCTGTTGCGGCGTAAAGGACGACATTGCGTTCGGCCTCAAGCCCGGCAGCGAGCTAGAGCTCTGCACGACCATCTGCAACGAGATTAGGCAGACCGGCGAAGGCGTCGTGATCGATCACGTGGCGGCGGACGACAAGTTCTGCGGCCATCCGGTGCCCGCGCAGTACGGATTTCAAAGCTATATTTCGATGCCGATCATCCGGGCCGACGGGTCGTTCTTCGGCACTCTCTGCGCGATCGATCCGCGTCCCGCGAAGCTGAACCAGCCGCAGGTCATCGAGATGTTCAGGCTGTTCGCGGAGCTGATCGCTTCCAACCTCGACGCGCAGGAGCGCATGACGCAGTCGGAGGGCGAGCTTTTCACCGAGCGCGAGAACTCGCATTTGCGTGAACAGTTCATCGCCGTGCTCGGCCACGATCTGCGCAATCCGCTGGCCTCGCTCGACAGCGGATTGCAATTGTTGCGGCGGACGCCGCTTAACGACAAGGCGAACAAGATCGTCACGCTGATGGGCGCGAGCGTTCGCCGGATGCTTGGGCTCGTCAACGACGTGCTCGACCTGGCCAAAGGCAAGATGGCGGGCGGCCTCGCGGTCAACCGCGACGACAGCAGGCCGCTGGCGCCGGCCTTGCAGCATGTGATCGAGGAAACCAAGGCGGCCTATCCCGACCGAAACATCGAGGCGGATTTTTCCAGCGCCGGCGCGGTCTATGTTGACCACGCAAGAATCGCGCAGCTATTCTCGAACCTGATGGGGAACGCCATCGCCCACGGCGAACAGGCCGGCTGGATCCGCGCGCGCGGCGAGATCGACGGCAAGGATTTCGTGCTGACGGTCGCGAATTCCGGCGCGCCGATACCGGAAGAAATCAGGCTGCGCCTGTTCGAGCCGTTCTTTCGCGGCGGCGACGACACCGCCGCGGGTCTGGGTCTCGGTCTTTATATCGTCTCGGAAATCACGCGCGCGCACGGCGGCACCATCGACGTCACGTCGGATGCCGCCGAGACGAAATTCGTCGTGCGCATGCCGGCCGCGCGAAGCTAACGCTTCGCGCTTTTCTCCACGGGTACTTTTATCGTTGCGGGCTTCGGCAAGAGGCCGGCCGCGATGAGGCCGCGGGTCGCGATCTCCTGCCATTCGCGGCGCAGGACGAACATCTGCACCAGGATAAGCGACCAGAGGAACGGCGCGGCCCAGGCGATCCGCGCGCCGTAGCGATGGTGCGGGTTCGAAAGCACGCCGGTGACGAAGGCGTTGGCGAGCAGCGCGAGAAGCAGCGTTGCCGCGAGCGCGTCGGTGTCGCGCAACTGGCCGCGGCGCCACGCCAGCAGCAGGAGGAGCGGCAGCAGCGCCATGGCGCTCAACGTGAGCGGCACATGGAAGAGGTTCATGCGGTCGATGGTGCTGCGCACGAGATCGAAGCGCTGGCGGGAAGTATGGACCGAGATTCTCGATTCCGGCGCGAGGCGCGCGATCGCTTCATAGGCGCTCCAGACTTCGCGCACGATGCCGTCGCCGGATTTGACCCGCACCAGCTGGAGCGCGGTCGAGGAGATCGCGGTGCGCAGGTGCATGCCGGGATACTGGAACAGGCTGTCCACGGTGATGCGCTTCATTTCCTCGGCGCCGTCCACCCAGCCGCCGATGGAAACGAAGGGGCCTTTCGGGCCCTGATGCCAGAGGAAGTCGTCGGCGGTCCGCGGTATCTGCTTTTCGAACTTGCAGAGCTTGATCGTGGGGTCGGGGCAGTTGTCCGCGAGATAGCGCGCGGCGATGCCGTCCTGCACGAGGCGGCTGAAGATGAAGCTCGCGCCGCCCGGGGTCCAGGCAAACTGGCCGGAGAAAGCGAAATTCACCGAAGGCACCGCGAGAGCAGGCAGCAGGACCGCGACGGCGGCGAGCTTCAGCCCGGCCGTTTTCACGAGCCTGCGGTTCACGAGGAAAAAGAAAGCCGCCGCGACGGCCAGCGCGATCATCACCGCGTAGGTCGCGTTATGCGCAGCCGACGCGAAGACGATGAGCGCGATCAGGCCATAGCGCTCGAAGCGGCCAAGCTCGCCTTGCTTGAAGACGAGAAGATGGAGCGCAAGCACGGCGAGGCCCGCGAACAGATCCGGCATCAACTGCCCCGCGAACCAGGGCAGCGCCGTCGCGGCGCTGAGAAAGGCGGTGATCGAGACAAGTGCTACCGGCAGCGCGACCGGGCGGCCGTGAAGCCCGTGCGTGCGCAGCACGAGATAGATGACCCAGACGCTCAGCGCGGCCTGCGCGACTACGGCGGGCCAGAAATCCGGATAGCGCAATGCCGCGAGCCACGCGCCATAGGTCATGGAGCGGCCCGCGCTCAGCGTGCCGTCGAAGACGCGCTCGAAATAGGCGCCGCTGTCGAAGAAGAGGAACGGAAATTTGTTCCAGATCGCGGGCACCAGCAGCATCAGCACCGACGCCAGGAAGGCGGCAATGATGGCCGGCGATAAACGGGGGAAAGACAGTCGCACGAAAGCCATGCGCGCTCCGGAGCGAGCGCGGTTCGACGCCGCGCCGGGGTTACGGGATTGTCGTTGGGCGCGAGTTAAATGCGCTGCACGCGCATCCGGTTCCCGCCAGGCGCAGACCGCTGCATTAAACTTTTGACAGAATGCGTGGGATGCGGGCTATTCGCGGAATTCCTGCGCGTCCGGCACGCGGGTGAAGGCGATCTTGGCGCCGAGATATTGCAGGCCGAGGTTCTTCTGCGAGGCGAGCGTCACCGTCTCGCGGCCGTAGCGGGCGACGAGCTTGTCGACCGAGCGCCAGAGAATTTCCTTCCTGGTGAAGCCGTCGGGCCGGGTTTCGACGAAGAGATCGCGTGCGCGCTTGTCGGTGTCGGAAAGCCGGTAGAGCCAGACCGAAACCTTGCGGAAGGGGCCGCTTTTCTTGGGCAGCTCATTCCAGAACCGGTCGAGATATTCGAGCAGGGTGAAGGAATCCTGCGTCGGCGAGATTTTGCTCTCCTGCACGATCGGCTCGCGGTTGCCGTGCTCGGGATGCACCGCCATGCCGAAGCCGCCCGCGACCTGTTCGTAGCGGCGGACGCGCGTCGCGCATTTGAGGAGCAGCGAGCGCGCCACGAAGCGCGCATCGTCCCGCCCGCGCAGCTTCGGCGCGAGCACGCGGCTGTGGCCGACCGAGCGGCGGCCGTCTTCCTTGCGGGGCACGTCGACGCCGTGCAACTCGTACCAGTAGCGCTCGCCGCCGACCGAGCCCCAGACATGGCGCGCGGCCTTCGGCTCCAGCGCCATCAGGGTTTCGATGTCGCGGATGCCGCTGCGATGCAGGCGCGCTTCCATGTTCGAGGCGATGCCGGGAAGGTCGGTGAGCGCCAGCGGATAAAGAATGTGCGGCAGGTCCTTTTGCTCGATCAGCGTGAGGCCGTTCGGCTTTTGCATGTCGGAGGCGATCTTCGAGAGCAGCCGCGTCGGCGCGATGCCGATCGAGGAGTTCAGGTATTCGCCGACATTCCTTGCGATCCCCGCTTTCATATTGCGCGCGATCCTGCGGGCGTTCTGCGCGTCGCATTCGTCCCCGATCAGCTTGCAGGTGAATTCGTCGATGGAGCCGGTGTGAAGCAGCGGAACGTGGTTCTGCACTTCCTCCTTGAGGCGCTCGTGGAAATCCACGTACAGCTCGTGGTGCGCCGGAACGAGCACCAGGCCGGGGCACATGCGCTTGGCTTCCCAGATGCGGGTGCCGGTTTTCACGCCATAGGCCTTGGCTTCGTAGCTCGCGGCGATCGCGCTCGTGGTGTCGCTCATCACCGGCACCACCGCGATCGGGCGGCCGCGCAGCTTCGGGTTCATCTGCTGCTCGACGCTCGCGAAGAACGAGTTGAAGTCGATGGTGAGGTAGCTGAAGCGGCCCATTTTGCCTTCGTTCGCGAGCTTGCTGCCGGCCCAATACGGCAGTCCGGCAGCCTAGAACAAAATGAGAACAAAGAAAAGCCGCCTCAGACCGCCGATTGGGCGATGGCGAGCGCGAGCAGGATTCCGGCGGTGACGGCGATGCCGCCGCTCCAGGCGATTCCCGGGGGCGTGTCCTCGTCTTCCAGATTGTCGCCGGGGCGCAGGTTGTCGAAGCGCATGGTGACCTCCCGTGTGACCAGACCCTCCCGTAGAATGAAAACCCGCGAGCGCCGGAAACGATCCGGCTTGCGACCCACTTTTCGAGGAATGTCAGAGCGCGCTTGCCCGCCGCAGCATCACCGCGCGCTCTTTCCCGTTCTGCGTCATCGCGGCCGCGCGCTCGAATTCCTGTCTCGCTTCGTCCTTGCGGCCGAGCTTCGCAAGCAGATCGCCGCGCACGGCGGGCAGGAGATAGTAGTTTTTGAGCGAGGGCTCTTTCGCGAGCGCATCGACGACCTCTAGTCCCGCCTGCGGGCCCATCAGCATGCCGAGCGCGACCGCGCGGTTCAACTCGATGACGGGCGAGGGCATGATCTGTCCGAGCGCGCCATAGATGCCCACGATCTTGGCCCAGTCGGTTTCGCCGGCCGTGTTCGCGCGCGCGTGGCACGCGGCAAGCTCCGCCTGCAAGAGATAAGGACCGGGCAGGCGGCCGAGCGTCGCGCAAGCCGCGTGGGCGCGCTCGATCGCAGCCAGTCCGCGGCGAATGAGCAGCCGGTCCCAGCGCGCGCGGTTCTGGTCGAGCAGCAGCACCGGCTCGCCGCCTGCGCCGGTGCGCGCGGCAAAACGCGACATCTGGATTTCCATCAGCGCGACCAGGCCGTGCACCTCCGGCTCGTCTTTTGCGAGTTCCGCGAGCACGCGGCCGAGCCGCAGCGCTTCCTCGCAGAGTTGCGGCCGCATCCAGTTCTCGCCGGAGGTCGCGGCATAGCCTTCGTTGAAGATCAGGTAGATCACTTCGAGCACGGTAGCCAGGCGTTCGGACAGCGCTTGTCCGTGCGGGACTTCGTAGGGCAGCTTGCTTTCGGCGAGCGTGCGCTTCGCGCGCACGATGCGCTGCGCAATCGTCGGCTCCGGCGCGAGAAAGGCGCGGGCGATTTCCTCGGTGGTCAGGCCGCCGAGCAGCCGCAACGTGAGCGCGACGCGCGCTTCCTGCGACAACACCGGATGGCAGGCCGTGAAAATCAGCCGCAGGAGGTCGTCGCCGATGTCGTCGTCGAGCGCGCTGTCGAGATCGGGCGCGGTGCCTTCCGCTTCGCGCAACGCGCGGCCCAGCTCGTCGTATTTCTGCGCCGCCATCCGCTTGCGGCGGTGCGCGTCCAGCGCCTTTCGCCTGGCCGTCAGCATCAGCCACGCCGCCGGTTTCTCCGGTACGCCCGCTTTCGGCCATTCTTCGAGCGCCGCGACCAGCGCGTCCTGCGCGAGTTCTTCGGCCACGCCGACGTCGCGGGTGATGCGCGCGAGCGAAGCGATCAGCTTCGGCCGCTCGATCTGGAAGACGGCGACAATTGCGCGATGCGGGTCGGCAGCCATCGGGCTACCGACCACAGCACCGCAAGAGAGGCAAGCCGGCTACTGCTGGCTCTTCATGTCGAACTCGCGGAAGCGTTCGGCCTCAGGGCTTTCGAAATCCTCGAGCGAATACATCTCGCGCACTTCGATTTCGCCGTCGTCGAAACCCGGATTGGGAAAGCGCCGGGTCCATTCCAGCGCTTCCTCGCGCGTCTTCGTCTCGATGATGGTGAAGCCCGCGACCAGTTCCTTCGTCTCGGTGAAGGGGCCGTCGGTCTGCGCCTTTTTTCCGTCCTTCCAGGTGAAGCGCCAGCCGTGGCTGGAAGGCTTCAGGCCGCTGCCGTCGCGCAACACGCCGGCCTTTTGCAGTTCTTCCGTGTAGTCGGCCATGGTCTTGAACAATTCCTCGGTCGGCTTGCGTCCGGCCTCGGAGTCCTTCGTCGCCTTGACGATGATCATGAAGCGCATGACGGCCTCACTTCCTGCCCTTCATCTCGGCATCCAGTTTCTCGTGGAGCCTGATGCCTTCGCCCGGCGCGAAATCCGAAAGCTCGTAGATCTGGCGGATTTCGAGTTCGCCGCCGTCGTTATGCGGATTGGGGCAGCGTTTCATCCATTCGATCGCCTCTTCGAGCGACTTCACCTGAATGATCCAGAAGCCCGCGACGAGCTCTTTCGTCTCGGCGAAGGGGCCGTCGACGACGGTGCGGTTCTTGCCGTCGAACCTGATGCGCGCGCCCTTCGCGCTCGGCTGCAAGCCGTCGCCCGCCAACATGATGCCGGCCTTGACCATCTCCTCGTTGAACTTGCCCATGGCAAGGAGCAGTTCCTCGGACGGCATCACGCCGGCTTCGGAGTCCTTGGTGGCTTTGACGATGACCATGAAACGCATGGGTATTTCTCCTCGGGTTCCTGCCGGTTCCGCGAATGGTACCGGCTTCTACCCACACGACGAACGGGCGGGAGCGAATTCGACACGAGGAAGAAAGATTTTTTGAGGTGCAGGGTTCCCGGTAACCGGGGACTTTACCGCAGGCGTAAAAGGTTCTGAGCCACGGCGCGCAGCGGCGCGGGCAGCTTGCCCAGAAGCGACTTCGCCTGCGGGGCGAAGCGCAGCGCGCGGGTCGCGACCTGGCCTTGCAGCGAGAGCGGCAGCGCATAGTCGCAGACCGCAACCGCGCCGGTCGCAATCACGCGCTTGAAGGGATCGGCGGGCGCGAGCAGGTCATAGGCGAGGAAGCCCTGTTCGCGGGCATAGGCGATGGTGTCGGCCATCTGCACCTGGCCGGGGCCGGATTTCGCAAATTCCGGATCGATCGCGCCCAGAAAGGCGAGCCAGCGCTTGCCGTGAGTGACCGCGACCTCGATGGCCGCGAGCCGGCCGCCGACTTCGAGCCGCGCGCAGGCGAGCAGGCCCGCGTGATCGCGCACCAGCGAAACCAGCACGCTTTCCCATGCCTCGTCGCCGATCACGGAAGACGACAGGCCCTTGGCCGCGAGCCAGCCACGTTTCAGTTCGAGCGCGGCCTGAACGCAATCGAGCGCGCATTCGCCGCGCGTGATCTTCAACTGCACTTCGCCTTTTTCCGCGAGGCGGCGGCGATAGCGGCGCAGCTCGCGCATGTCGCGCGGGGGCAGGCCGATTTCGCGGCGAAGATCGACATACGGCGCTTCCTGCACGCTCGAGACATGCGCGCGGCGCGAAAGCAGCGGTGTGAGCCGGGCGTCGTTCCTCACCTTGCGGAAGAGGGCGGCATCCGCGCCGATCTTGCCGGCGGCGAGAAGTGCCTGCACGAGATGGCTCTCGTTGCCGGCGCGCGAGAGAATGGCGTCGCCATATTGAATGAGCGGATCGCCGAGAAAGCGCAGCACGCGGCTTCCGGCCATGGAGGTCATGACGAGGGGCAGGATCGCGCGCGCTTCGCCGCCTTCGCGCACGACGATGATGTGCGGCTCCTGACCGTGGGCGAGGTGTCCGCGCAGCGCGGCACCGGCGACGGCAGGGGACTGAAACGGCGTGCCCGGCGCGATTTCGCGCTCGATCGCGCGCCAGTCGCGGCTCACCGTATCAAGCGCTTCGGGACCGGAGAGAATTTCCGCCTCGCCCGCGGCGTGCTCGGCCTTGGCCGAGCGGCGCAGGGTCTCGCCGAAGCCGGCCGCGACTTCGGGGAAGGATTCCAGACCTGCGAAAAATTGAAGCGCGAGTTCGACGGGCATCGGCTTTCGGCTGTGGCGTTTTTCTTTCGCGGTTTTAGCCCCTCCGCACTTTATTATTCATTGAATTGTCGATTGCGGGCCGAAAACAGCAGCGTTAATCGTCCGGTATCCTTAACGTCACGCGAATGTCGCGGTAGAACTACAGGGCAATTTTTGAGCGTGCGGCCCGGAAAGGTATCATGATGGAGATCGTCGGCGCGGCTTTCATCGCGAGCGTGATCGCGGTCTTCGCGCTGCTCTGGAAGCAGGCGGGCGTGCTGCGAACCGCGGCCGTGGTTTCCGGCGTGATGCTGTTCACCGCCTGGATGCTGGTCTGGCTGTTTTACGAAAGCTATCCGGTTCCTTCCGCCGCGCGGAATGCGGCCTTCGCGCAATGGTTCACGTTCGGCGGGCTTGCCGTGGCGGGCGGGCCGGTGATCGGATGCCTGCTGGCGTGGTATAGCCGCCGGCGCTTCGCGCAGTTCCGCGCGATCGCGGGCAGGAAGCCCTACGGCGACGGAATCTAGCGTCATGTTCATTCACTTCTTCAACGAGCTGAAATCGGCGGGACTGCCCGTCACCGTGCGCGAGTATCTCACGCTGATGGAGGCGCTGAACTCGGACGCCGATCTCGCGAACCGCCGCGTGGAGGATTTCTATTTCCTCTCGCGCGCGACGCTGGTGAAGGACGAGCGCAACCTCGACAAGTTCGACCGCGTGTTCGGCCATGTCTTCAAGGGGCTCGACCTGATGTCGGACGCCGCGGGCACGGCGCAGATCCCCGAGGAATGGCTTCGCAAGCTCGCGGAAAAATATCTCACCGAGGAAGAGAAGGCGCAGATTCAGGCCATGGGCTGGGACAAGCTCATGGAGACGCTGGCGGAGCGGCTGAAAGAGCAGAAGGGCCGGCATCAGGGCGGCAACAAGTGGATCGGCACCGCGGGCACTTCGCCGTTCGGCGCCTACGGCTATCACCCCGAAGGCATCCGTATCGGGCAGGACAAGAACCGCAACAACCGCGCCGTCAAAGTGTGGGACAAGCGCGAGTTCAGGGACCTCGACGACACGGTCGAGCTCGGCACGCGCAATATCAAGGTGGCGCTCAGGCGGCTTCGCAAATTCGCGCGCACCGGCTCGCCGGACGAGCTCGACCTTCCCGGCACGATCCGCGAAACCGCGAACCACGGCTATCTCGACGTGCAGATGCGGCCCGAGCGCCGCAACGCCGTGAAGGTGCTTTTGTTTCTCGACATCGGCGGCTCAATGGACTGGCACATCGAGCTTTGCTCGGAGCTGTTCTCGGCCGCGCGCACCGAATTCAAGAACCTCGAAACCTTCTACTTCCACAACTGCCTCTACGAGAGCGTGTGGAAGCAGAACGTGCGGCGGCACTCGGAGCGCACGCCGACCTGGGACGTGCTGCATAAATTCCCGCACGACTACAAAATCATCTTCGTCGGCGACGCAAGCATGAGCCCCTACGAGATCATGATGCCGGGCGGCTCGGTCGAGCATATGAACGAGGAGGCGGGGCAGGTATGGATCGAGCGCTTCACGCGCACCTATCCGCACGCGGTCTGGCTGAACCCGGTGCCGCGCGAGCACTGGGACTACACGCAATCTATCCGCATGATGCGCCAGCTTTTCTCGGACCGCATGTATCCGCTCACGCTCGAAGGGCTGGACGAGGCGATGCGGGAGTTGGTGAGGTAATGCTGAGGCCGCGCGCAAATCACGGAGTGGCCGCCATGAGATAACACTCATGGAGGGCCACATGGCTCGTGAAATTCTTAAGGGCGGCCTAGAAAATGATGCGCTCACTCCCTACAAACGGCATGTTCGTTGGCGCTCGGGCGAGCGCAAGTTCGCAAAACGCAAGTTCTGGAAGCGGCAGCGTAAGGAAGCGAAGCTGAAGGCGAAGAACAAAGCGATGCGGGAGTTGGTGACATGAATGCTGCCGCCCCTATCGTTTGGCGCGACGGAATTGATGAAATTGAACATGCTCTTCCGCAGATTGTGGAGTTAATTGCCGCAACGGCGAAGTGGGTCCACCCTCTTACTTTCCGATCATTGCCTGTTTGGTATCCCGAGAATGTTAGGGGTCGTCAACTTTGCACCTCAGATTGGTCCGAGAAGCGTGTCACAAGGCGCGGCCTCGCAAAAATCGAAGGAAACGGCATCGCCGGTCGTGCGCTTAAATCTGCGCTTGGTGTTCGTGGTAAAGTAAAGAATTGGACGGTTTGTCATATCTGGGGATATGACGATGCCACTTTTGCACGAGCAGGTAATGTCGTGCGCGATCCAAGATTTTATTCTTGCGTTGGCAACATGGTTTGGCTTCCCACACCGTTAAAAGGATTTACAGATTCAGTAGATGAAATAAAGGCAATGCTGCGCATTTGTTCCTACCATCTTTATGACTGGACGTGCGAACACGAAGAGGTGGCTGACGCCGCAAAGTTGATCCGCAGAGGACGAATTCCAAACGGCTATCCGAAAGTATGGCCTACGCGATCAAGACGGGTATTGCCGCCAGGTACCGCACCATATTCGCCGACTATCGAACTGCGGATCGCAAAACGAAAAGCAAGGATAAAGGAACTACTTTCCGCAAGGTCTCGCTATTTTCCCAAAGATGAAGTGACCGGCGTTCTGGAGTTCTGGAAGATCAAATTGTAAGGCGCAACCTTTGCTGCGCGTCATGGTCGGGACAAGCCCGACCATGACGAGATTGTTGCCTCGGCTTCTTACATGCGCGGGCGGTCCTTGTCCGGCGGCACGGGATCGACCAGCGGGCGATCCTCATTCGGATCCGGAGCAGGCGGTTTTTCGACCGGATAAGGCTTGCCGGGTTCTTCAGCGGGCGGCGTTTGCGGTTTTACGGGTTCTTTTGCCATGCAGGATAACGCGGCTGCGGCTTCGGTTGTTCCGGCTCATTCCAAGCGCGGCCGTTCCGGCGTTGCCGGTTTGCGCTTCCGTCATAAGCGTGCTGCGGTCGTTCCTTACCGTCGCACGCGCGGCACATGAAGGAGATCACGATGTCCGAAGACGACAATCCGCTCGAAGGCGCGGAATTCGCGGCAGCACTCGCCAAGCTGGAAGCCGGCTCGCCGGAATCGAAGGCGGCGGCGACGCTGATCGCATATCTGCGCGACGCGGTGACGGATTTGCAGGAGCAGCTCTATGCCGGCGCCGATGACGACGACGATGATGACGACTAGAAGCCGCAAACGCCCTGTCTCGAAGTAGCGTCGGCGCGGCGCCTCAGGCGGCCCGCGCCGCGCGAACCGGATTGCTCCGGAAATCCGCGCCTACGCCTTCTTCAAAAACTCGGTCTTCAGCACCAGCCCCTTGACCTGCTTGGTGTTGCATTCGATGTGGCTAGGGTCGCCGGTGAGGCGGATGTTCTTGACCAGCGTGCCGCGCTTGATCGTCTCCGAGGTGCCCTTGACCTTCAGGTCCTTGATGAGCGTGACGGAATCCCCGTCCTTGAGCTCGGTGCCGTTTGCGTCTCTCACCACTTCGGTCATGCGAATCCCTCGAAATCAGTGGCGCAGTCTTGCCCGATTATCTTCGTCGCCGCAAAGCAGCGGGCGAGGGGCCAAACAAAAAGCCCGGCTTAAAAGCCGGGCTTTCCGATCGCGCGATTTCGCCTCTACCCCCCAGGCGCCATCGCGCTTATTCGCTTGCCTCAGATGCTTGCGGTCGCGAGCGGCTTCATCGTCGCGCGGCGCGCGACCCTGCCGAAAATCTCGTCGGGCGTTTCCAGCACCGTGACCGAGTCAGACGGGCCGAAGAGAATCAGCGTGCCGTAATTGCGCTCGTCGCGCAGCACGGTGTGCGCGAGCCGCAGGTTTACTTCGACCGGCCGGTTATCGGTCTTGGTCAGCGTGATCCAATCGCTCATGTGCTCATTTCAACGCAGATCGCGAGCATGCCGACGATCGCGACGGCTACCAGCGGCACCACAAGCGGCGGCGTGATGTAGCTCGAGAAAGGCTCTTTGCTTTTAACCATGGCTGACCTGCGCTTTCGCGGTTTCGGCCGCTTCGATGGCGGTCTGATCCTTCAGCCAGAGCAGGAGAATCTGGTGCTTGATCTGCACCACCGACGGCGATTTCAGCTTGTTTCCGAATTTTCGTTTGGTCATCGTGTCCTCGCTGCAATACGAGCAGGAAAATAAAGAAGCCCGGTTTTCACCGGGCTTCCCAAAGGGCGGTTTACTTGCCGCTCGTGGTTTTTACTTCCGGCTTTTCCGGTGTCGGCGCGCTCTTGTCAGGCGACGGCGCAGCCGGCGTATCCGAAGGCACATTCACTTCCGGCACTTCCGGCTTCGGCGTGTCGGCTGCGAGCGTATGGAGGTTGGTCATGGAATGACCTTTCATGTTCGGCCTGAAAAAATATTCAGCCGCAAAGAACATATAGGAACGAATAGCCGCTTTAGTAAGGCGCGACCGCACGAAGCAGTGCTTTGCTCTGCGCGAAATCAAACTGCAATCGGCGGAGAAGGAAGAGGCAGAGGCCGCGCCCGATTTCGCGGGACGCGGCCTCCTCCCGGCGCAGATCTCCAGTAAAGGAAACCGCGACACGAGTTCTTTCCGGCGAGTAATTCTTTGCGTGCGCTATTTATTCACCGCGCCGCCGCTTCACGCATTTGCGCTCTTCATCGCGCTCTGCGCCACGATGCGCTGGCAGCGTTCGGCGTCGCTCTTGACGAGATAGAGCGGGTCGTCGCCTTCGGACGGCCGCAGCGCCAGAATCCGGAAGCTGCCGCTGTTCACGGTGCGAAGGCTGTCGCGCGTAAGCTGCACCGTCTGGCCGATCCTGAACTTGTGAATCATGGAATTTTCCATCCCCGGTCAGGAAACGATTGCGCCGGATTCGTTCTGCACCGAAGCGCATTTGGGGCAAATGATCGGGCGCTTGTTCAGGTCGTAGAACCTTGCGGTGCAGACCTGGCAGAGCCGCTTCGAGCCCGTCGGCGGTGTGGGTCTGGTCATGGCCGCGCGTCGTTTCCGGGCCATGTGCCCGTCACGGCCCGCCAGCCGATGAAGAATGCGCAACTTGCGATCAGGAACGTCCAGAAAACCGCTTGCGAGACGATCCCGTATTTCGCCCAGGCCACGAAAACGATCGCGAGCACCGATAGCAGCAGATAACCGATGAACTTCGAGTGATCGGTCATCCTTCGGTACGAGCGCTCATCGATGTCAGACTCCGGAATGCATGTAACGTCCGTGATATACGGCACGCGGCTTCGGCAATTGAGGCGCTTCTGCGGCCGGCGCGACTATATTCCAGGCCACGCGAATTTGTTTGCTATCCGGCCGGATAGGGCGCATAGACGCTTCGTTCGATCTGCTGCTGTGCTTGCTCGCTCGTTTTTAGAGCTTTCTCCAAGACATCGCTGAATCGGGAAAAGGTTCTGCGCAAACCGCGTGGCGCCTGCAATCTCGCCTGTCATGGCGATATCTATGGAGACTAAAAATGGTTACCGGCGTCGTAAAATTCTTCAATACGCAAAAGGGCTTCGGCTTCATCCAGCCTGCCGATGGTTCGAAGGACGTGTTCGTTCACATCTCGGCCGTCGAGCGCGCGGGCATGACCACGCTCAACGAAGGCCAGAAGATCACCTTCGAAGTGGTCAACGAGCGCGGCAAGCTTGCCGCTTCGAATCTCGAGCGCGCCTAAGCGCTCCGGATAGTTTTGAAAAAGCCCGGCCGAAAGGCCGGGCTTTTTTTGTTTCGATGCGCGGCGTCGAAGCCGGTCGGTTGTCGCCGGCCAGAAGCGTCAGGGCTTCGTCGCTTTCTTCTTCGCCTTCTGCCTTGCGCAGGTGGCGTCGCGCGAGGCCTTGTTGGTCGCGGCGCGCGCTTTTCGCGTGGGCTCGGAAGCCCGCCGCAGATGTTCGACGCGGTCTTCCAGATTTTCGAGGGTCAGGCCGCTGAGCGAGCGCGCTGCGATTTGCGCTTCGCTGGGCGAGGTGGGCTTCATCATCTGTTTGTCTTTCATTGTTGTTTGTAACAGGGAACCAGCGCGAAAGCGAACGGCTCGCTTTTGCTCTTTGGGGCCGCCATGCGCGAATGGCGGCGGGCGCTTTCCTTACTTTTCCGCTCTCATTTCTGCGTCGAGGCTTTCGCCTCCGGGCAGGCGCGCATCCGCTTCTTCCTTGCTGGCATGCTGTTTCAGGTGCGCGACCACGCGCTTGAGATCGTCGTGCGGAAATTTAGCGTTGCAGTACAGGCAGAAGAAATCCGCCGGCCGCTCCACGGGTTCGGTCTTTCTTGCTCCTCTGAAAAGATCGAACAGGCGTTTCATTTTGCTAACAGGCTTTGCGGACGGCAAAAGTTCCCTTCGCTGGTTGCCAACGGCGAGTATCGCGGTCAGGCACGGTCGTCTTTGACGCCACTGGGCGAAGGTCCGGTGACGCCGAATTCGCCGGAGCGGGCGCCCCTGGCCGCGGCATCGAAGCCTTCCGCGGTCAGACCTCGCCTCAAAAGCTCGCGGATCGCGGAAGCGCGGCTCGGCATGCGCGTCCGGAAGCGAAAGTCATCGAGCGCCTGTACCTCTTCTGCGGTCAGCATAACCTGAAGCCGCTCCTCGCGGGCGCCATTCTTCAAACTGTTCGGCATTGCTCCTCTCCGGCAATTTTTTCGTTCTGCTGCCAAGGTGTCATTCAACTTACTCATAAACCCCAAAAGGCACAGAAAGTTCCATTGCCGACATAAGCGACGATGGCGTTCGTTTAGATTGTGCGGACTGTTCAAGGAGCGCGGCAGCAGTCACCTTCGGTCCAGAGGATCGAACAATGAATAAACTGACCGTGGATTTCGTGATTCAGGAAACCGCAGAGAAGCCCGCGCCTTCACAGGAAATACTTCTCGAACCGGCTGCCATCGTTGTGCGCGGAGGCAAATGTTCCTGCGGCGGCGAGCGCTTCGTGCTCGCAAGCGAGATGCAGGCCGGCGAACTGAATCGTCTTCCGGCTTCGCGGATGTACGAGTGCCTAGCCTGCGGCGAATATCGCCTCGCCTAAAACTTCGTGCTCCAGAAGTCGGGATGGTAGCGATATTGCGTGCCCGAACGCTCGACAAAGCCAAGACCCGGATAGGGCAGATGCATGCCAGCGACCAGGAGCTTGTCCGCGGCGGCGAGGTCGAAGGCGCGCTTTCGCGCGGCGGCGGCCTGCGGCTGATCGGTGTCGAACGCGAGCGTCCATTCGGGCCGCGCAAACTGAAGTGCTGCGTTATGCACGATATCGCCCCACACCAGCATCTGCTCCTTCTCCGATGAAAACAGATAGCCGGTGTGGCCGACCGTATGGCCGGGCAGCGCCAGCGCGGTAACGCCCGGCGCGATTTCGCCTTTCGCGGGCAGGGGTTTCAGCCGATGCGCGTAAGGCTTGATCGCGTTGACCGCCATTTCGAAAAACGGCTTCATCTCCGCGGGCGCCTTGTCGGCGATTTCGGCGCTCAGCCAGAATTTCGCATCCGCTTCGGAGAGGTAGATTTCCGCATTCTTGAAAACCGGCCGCCCTTCCATCGTCATGCCGCCGAAATGATCCGGGTGAAGATGCGTGAGCAGGATCGCGTCGATCTGGTCGAGATTGAATCCGGCCAGCACCAGATTTTCAGCGACGCGGCCGAGCGAGGAGCCCATGAGCGCGCCGCTGCCGGTATCGACGAGGAAAAGTTTTTCTCCGGTGTTCACGGCGAAGGCGTTGCAGTGAACGCGGGGCGGGGAAGGCTGGTAGCTCTGCGCGGAGAGCTTCGCCATCTCGGCGGCATCGCCGGAAAACAATTGCAGATCGAGCTGGAGGTCGCCGTCGAGCACGGCGGTCACTTCGAAGGCGCCGAGCCGGCGGCGGACATAGCCGGGAGCCTGCGCTTTGGCGAAAGGCATTTTCGCGCGGAGCGGCGACGGGATCATGCCGGCGGTCGCCAGCATCCCGCCTGCGACCATCAACTCACGGCGCGTGAGTGTGTTCTTCGTGCTGCTGCGCATCGGCGTTCTCCCGGCGTTTTCGGCTTTCGGCTTCGGCGAAGTTTTGCACGAAGCGCGCCGAGATAAAAATCGGCTATCTGTCGCGCAGGCGCTCCACGCCGGGCAGCCAAGCTGAACCGCTGTTCATGAAACAATATATGGTTCCGCACGTTACATAGGTTGAACGCGGAGCAAGCGTCACCAAATGCACTGCTCTCGCGTAGTGAATAGGAGGTTCAGATGAACACCCTGCGCAATAAGCTCTCAGCGATCGGCGTGGCCGGTGCGGTCGGCCTCGGCGCACTCGCAATTCCGTCGGTTCCGGCCGTGGCGGCGCCCGTCGCGCCGAGCCAGGACACCGTCAAGAAGGCGGTACCGCAGCAAACTGAAGACGTGCGCTGGCGTCGCCGTCATGTCGGCCCCGCAGTCGCGCTTGGCGTCTTCGGCGCGGTCGCAACGGGTCTAGCGGCGCACCAGTACAATCGCCGCTATTACCGCCATCACCACTACTATGAGCCGTATTACCCCGCGTATTACGGGCCGCGCTATCATTACGGCCCGCCGCGCTACTATTACGGCTGGTAATCGATCCGGATCCGGGGTGCGGGAAACTGCGCCCCGGATTTCTTTTGCATGCTTAGCGCGCACGGTCTAAAAGCCGCGCGCCATGTCATCCGAAGAATTCACATACGTTTACAAGCCGCGCCTAATGGGCCCGGCCTATGAGTTCGCGCTGTCGCGGGATGCGCTCGACTGGGCCATCGGTCCGCGCAGCGGCCGCGTCAGCTATCCCATGATCCGCCATATCCGTCTCGGCTATAAGCCGACGAATATGGCGAACTCCCGCTTCATCGCCGAGATCTGGCCGCAGAACGCGCCGAAGCTCATGATCCAGTCGGTGTCGGCGCGTTCGCTGATCGACATGGCGGATCAGGGGGAATCCTACACGCGGTTTCTGCGGGAGTTGCATCGCCGGATCGATGCCGCGAAGACCGATTGCACCTACGAAGCGGGCTTTCCCGCATGGCGCTGGTGGCCTTCCGTGCTGGTGGCCGCGGCCACGGCTTTCGCGCTCGTTTACATCCTGTTCCAGGCGGTCGTGGCCGGCCAATATCTGCTGTCGGTGATCATCGGCGTCATCGGCATGTGGTTTCTCTGGCAAATCTGGAACATCGTGATGCGAAACCGCCCGCGCAATTACGGGCACGATACGATTCCCCCGGACGTGCTGCCCAGGGGCTGATCTCAGCCGGCGAGGGTCGCCGGCGTGAGAAACAGCTCCAGCCTACCGGCGGGCGGGGCTGCGTCCTTCCAGCTTCCGGTGGCAAGCTCGATCACCGCCAGACCGCAGGTCGGGTACTTCCGCTCGATCCGGCGAATGGCGTCCGCATCGCCCGACTTGGCGAAGCTGCGCGCAAGTCGCTCGAGCCCGGGGTTGTGCGCGCACAGCAGCAGGGTTTCGACGTCGTCCGGCGCCTGCCGGGCAAAGTCGAGCAGGGTCTTTTCGGAGGCGCCATACAGGCCGCTTTCCTCGCGCATGGGCACCGCCCGCCCCAGCCGCGGCGCGACGAGGTCCCAGGTCTGCCGGGTGCGGATCGCCGCCGAAACCAGCGCGAGGTCGGGCACGATCCCGGCACGCAGGATGGCCTTGCCCATTTCCGGGGCGTCGCGGCGGCCTCGCTCGGACAGCGGGCGCATCGCATCGTCAAAGCCATCCGGCCATTCCGATTTAGCGTGACGCAGAAGCAAGAGACGGCGCATGCTTGTTTTCTCGACAGCGGCTTCCGGTGTGTCTATCAGGTTCGGCAGTTGGCCGCCCCGCTATTCGCATGAGTCTTGCACAGACCTATTACGAAGCAACGTCGTCGCCCTATGCAGCGCGGCCGCAGCTCGTCCACGACATCGACACCGACGTTTGCATCATCGGTGGCGGCTTCGCGGGATTGTGGGCGGCGCGTGCGCTGCAAAAGCGCAACAAGGATGTCGTTCTGATCGAGCGAAATGCGGTTGCGGGCGCGGCATCGGGCCGCAATGGCGGCTTCGTCTCTTCGGGTTTCAATCAGAGCCTGTCCGCGATCGTGGATCGCGTCGGCATGGATCACGCCCGCGCGCTCTATGAGCTTTCCCGTACCGGCGTCGAAATCGTGCGCGAAGCGGCGGCTCCCGGCTCCCCGGGCGTGAACGCGGTCCCCGGTTATCTGCGCGTTTCGTGCGATGACGATGGGGAAAGCGCGAAGCAGGAAGCCGACTGGTACTTGCGCGAATTCGGCCACGAGATGGAAGTCTGGCCGGCGGAGCGCGTGCGCGAGATCCTGCGCACCGAAAATTATTATCACGCGCTCCACGATGCCACCGCGTTCCATATCCATCCGCGCAATCTCGCGATCGCGCTCGCCGAAGACATCGGGCGGCGCGGCGGCAAAATCTACGAGGACACGACGGCGCTGAGCGCGGATATCGACGGCGTGCGAAAAGTCATCGTGACCGCGCGCGGCCGGATACGTGCGGAGCAGGTCGTCTTCGCGGGCAACGATTTGCCCGCCGGCAATTTCCCGGAGCTCTCGCGCACTGTGTTTCCGGTCGCGACCTATCTCGGCGTTACGCGGCCCATGGGCAAAAACTTTGCGGAGGCGATCCGCTATCCGGGGTGCATCCAGGATAGTCGCCGCGCGTTCAATTATTATCGCGCAATCGGCGACCGGCTGATGTGGGGCGCGGGGATTTCGACCCGGCTCGGGCGTCCGCCGGATCTCGAGGAGCGGCTGAGAAGGCGGATCGTTTCGGTTTATCCGCAACTCGCGGACGCAAGCATCGAAAGCGCGTGGACCGGGGTGATGGGCTTTTCCATTCACCGCATGCCGCAGATCGGGATGCTGCGGCCCGGCGCGTGGATTTCGAGCGCGTTCGGCGGGCAGGGGCTGAACAACACCGCGATGGCGGGCGAGCTGATCGCTTCGGCCATTGCGGAGAAGGACGACCGCTGGCGGCTCTTTATCCCGTTCGGCCTGGTCTGGGCGGGCGGCTGGTTCGGCCGCGGTTTTGCGCAGGTGAACTGGTGGTCAAGCCAACTGCGCGACCGCCTCGACGACGTCCGCCGCGGCAGGAAAAAAGCCGCAGCCTAGCCTTCGCGCCGCGCGAGGAAGGCGAGCCGTTCGAACAGGTGCACGTCCTGCTCGTTCTTCAGAAGCGCGCCATGCAGCGGCGGGATCAGCTTCTTCGGGTCGCGCTCGCGCAGCGTTTCCGGCCCGATGTCCTCGACCATCAGCAGCTTCAGCCAGTCCAGCAATTCCGAAGTGGATGGCTTCTTCTTGAGGCCGGGCACTTCGCGGATTTCATAGAACATGCGCAGCGCTTCGGCGACGAGGCGCTGCTTGATGCCGGGGAAGTGGACCTCGACGATCGCCTTCATGGTGTCGGCGTCGGGGAAGCGGATGTAGTGGAAGAAGCAGCGGCGCAGGAATGCATCCGGCAATTCCTTCTCGTTGTTCGAGGTGATGACGATGATCGGCCGCTTCGCCGCCTTGATCGTCTCGCCGGTTTCGTAAACATGGAATTCCATCCGGTCGAGCTCCTGGAGGAGATCGTTCGGAAATTCGATGTCGGCCTTGTCGATTTCATCGATCAGCAGGAGCGGGCGGCGCTCCGCAGTGAAGGCATCCCAGAGCTTGCCGCGCTTGATGTAGTTCCTGATTTCGGAAACGCGCGGGTCGCCGAGCTGGCTGTCGCGCAGGCGGGCTACTGCGTCATACTCATAGAGCCCCTGTGCCGCCTTGGTGGTCGATTTGATGTGCCATTCGATCAGCGGCGCGTCGATCGCGCGGGCGACCTCCGCGGCGAGAACGGTTTTTGCGGTGCCGGGCTCTCCCTTGATCAGCAGCGGGCGCTCGAGCGCAATCGCGGCATTGACCGCAACCTTCAGATCATCGGCCGCGACGTAGCTTTTGGTACCTTCAAAACGCATTTCCGGCTCCGGGGATTCAACGGCGGCGCACCCTATGGGCAGCGGTCAGGCTCGGCAAGGCGGCAGGCGACGGGTCCGGTTCTGCACCGTTCCGCCCGGCAGAACTTGCCGGGACGGCAAAGCCTGCCCGGCACGAGCGCTGCCGCCATCCAATAAAACATAGCTTTTTCAATAGCTTACGTATGTGCCGGAAATGGCATGTCCATTGCCAATGGATGGTGGGGCCCGCATGCGGCGCGGCTGGGATCTGTGGAGGAGAGTTATGGGTATCTTCGGTGCAATGACGACCGCGGTCGGTGGCCTGCAAGCGCAGTCCTTCGCGCTCGAAAACATCTCGGGCAACATCGCGAACTCGCAAACGACCGGCTTCAAGCGGGTCGATACGAGCTTTGCCGATATGGTCGCGAGCTCCAGCGCCAAGCGCCAGACCGCAGGCGGCGTTAACGCGCTTTCCCGGCAGACCAACAACGTGCAGGGCGACATTCAGACCGCCGGCGTCGATACCTTCATGGCGATCAAGGGCGACGGCTATTTCGTCGTGCAGAAGCCTTCCGGATTTCCCGACGGCAACCCGACTTTCGTGGGCGTCGATCTTTACACCCGGCGCGGCGACTTCGAACTCGACAAGAACGGCTATCTCGTCAACGGCGCGGGCTATTACCTCAAGGCGTTGCCGCTCGACGCCGCCACCGGCAACACCATCGGCAGCGTTCCCGAAGTGCTGCAATTCACCAACGACTTCCTGCCGTCGCAGACGACGACGATCATCGAATATCGCGCGAACCTTGCGAGCCTGCCGCGAACGCAGGCTTATACGAATGCGCCGGATACGCCGGGCAGCGAATTGCTGAATGCGGCGGCATTTGCCGGCAGCGATCCGCGCGCCGCGGGCGACGGCACGGTCGAAGGCGCCGACGTTCCGGTATTCCTGGAGCAGTCCATCGCCGGTGGCGCGATCACCGTTTACGACTCGCTCGGCAACTCCGTGAACGTGCAGATGCGCTGGGTGAAAACCGACTCGGCCGCGACCGGCGGCACCGATACCTGGGAGCTGTTCTATCTCGAGAATTCCAACGCCGGTCCCGCGCAGGTGGCCTGGCGCAACGCCGGCCAGGTTTACGAATTCAACGCGAGCGGCGTGCTGACGCCGAATATTCCGGCGGTCACCCTCACCGGCCTGAGCGTGAACGGGGTCGTGATCGGCGACATCGTGCTTTCTCATGGCTCTTCCGGCGTCACGCAATTCGCCGACGCCAATGGCGTCGCGAAGGTGAACCTGCTGAACCAGAACGGCTATGCCGCGGGCGAATTGCAGTCCATCGCCGTAAGCGACAAGGGCCGCGTCGTTGCGAGCTATTCCAACGGCCGCTCGATCGACATCGCGGAAATTCCGCTGGCGAGCTTCCTCGGCGACAACGCGCTGAAACGGCTCGACGGCGGCGCTTTCGAGGCGACCTCGGAATCGGGCCCGGCGATCTACGGCGCGTCCGGCCAGATCGTCGGCAAGTCGCTCGAAGGCTCGAACACGGACATCGCGGACGAATTCACGAAGCTGATCGTGACGCAGCAGGCCTATGCCGCGAACACCCGCATCGTGACGACGGCCGACCAGATGCTGCAAGAAACCATCAACATGGTCCGCTGAGGCGGATGAAGGCGAATAGGCCATGGGGCTGAACACGGCGCTATCGACGGCACTCAGCGGCCTGCGGGCAACCCAGGTCGGCATCGGCGTCGTCGCGTCCAACGTGGCGAACGCCGAGACGCCGGGATACACGCGCAAGACGCTCTCGCTGGAGGCGCAGGCCGGCGGCTCCGGGGTCGGCGTTCGGGTCGCGAACGTGAACCGCGAACTCGACATCTATGTGCAGCGGCAGCTTCGCACGGAACTGGCGGGGTCGAACTATATCGACGTCATCGCCAAATACCGGCAGCAGATCGACCGCATGTACGGCGAGCCCGGTTCCGCGAGCGCGCTGGATACGATCGTCAACGGCTTCACCAACGCGCTACAGGCGCTCTCCGCCGATCCGCAATCGGTCGCGACACGGCAGGCCGTGCTGAATGCCGCGCAGGTCATGGCGCAGAAGCTCAACAGCCTGTCGGGCGAAGTCACCCTAATGCGCAACCAGGCCGAAGGCAGCATCGGCGATGCCGTCGAGCGCGTGAACGGCCTGCTGAAAAAGATCGAGAGCCTGCAAACGCAGATCATTGCGCTGACGCCGCAGGACGTCGAACTCGGCGCGCTCCTGGATCAGCGCGATAGCGCCATCGCCGAGCTTGCGGGCCTGCTCGACATCCAGGTTACGCCCACGGGCACCAATCAGGTTTCGATCTTCACGAATTCCGGCGTCAGCCTGTTCGACCGGCAGGCGTCCCAGCTCACCTTCGACGCGAAGCCCTTGAGCGCGCAGTCGCAATGGAATGCCAATCCCGCGCTCTCGGGCACCGGCTCGATCAAGCTCGTCTCTCCGAACGGCTATTCGGTCGATCTGATCGCCGACAGGTCGATCCGCTCGGGCAAGATCGCGGGCCTGCTGGAGCTGCGGGACGACATTCTGGTCAAGGCACAAGCCCAGCTCGACGAGATCGCGCATGCCTTGGCGACCTCGCTCTCGAACCGCAGCATCGACAGCGCGGCCGCGAGCTCCGGCGCGCAGACCGGCTTCGAGATCGACCTTGCAGACCTGCAGCAAGGCAATTCGATCTCGCTGACCTATACGGACAATGCCGGGCCGACGCAGCATCGCATCACCATCGTGCGGGTCGACGATCCCGCTTCGCTGCCGTTGTCCAACCTGCTGACGACCGACCCGAACGATCTGGTAATCGGGATCAGCTTCGCGGGCGGTGTCGCCGGCGCGCTGGCCGCGCTGAACGCGGCGCTCGGCCCCGACGTCCAGTTCGACAACCCGGGCGCCGGCACTATCCTGCGCGTGCTCGACGACGGCGCGCCGGATCTCGTGAATATCGATAGCCTCAGCGCGACGGTCACGACGGACTCGATCCTGTCGGGCGACGGCACGCTGCCGTTCTTCCTGGATGGCAGCGGCAACGCGCTCTACACCAATTCGATCCACGGCGGACAACAGCAGAAGACCGGGTTCGCGGCGCGCATTGCGGTCAACGCGGCGCTGCTCACCAACCCCTCGGGGCTCATCACGCTCGATGCCAACACCATGTCGGGCGATTCCACGCGGCCGGATTTTCTCTGGCAGCGCCTGACCTCGGTCAACCAGATGTTCTCGTCCGAAACCGGCATCGGCGGTCCGGGCACGCCCTTCACCGGCTCGGTCGTCAGTTTCGTGCAGCAGATCATTACGCACCAGAGCACGGCCACGGAGAATGCGCTGCGTCTGAAGGATGGTCAGGACGTGGTCCTGAACTCCCTGCAAGACCGCATGGCCGAAAGCTCCGGCGTCAACATCGATTCCGAAATGGCCCGCCTGCTCTCGTTGCAGAATGCCTATGCCGCCAATGCGCGCGTCATGACCGCGGTCAAGGAGCTCTTCGAGCTCCTGATGAGGGTGTAAAGGATGGCTTCGATCACGGGTACCGGCCTTGCCACGACGATGGCCGCGCGCACGATCTCGCAGATGCGCGACCAGCTCGCGGAGATGCAGCGCCAGCTCGGCACCGGCAAGAAGGCCGACACCTACGGCGGGCTCGGGATCGACAGCGGCCTCGTGCTGAATCTTCGCGCGCAGCTTTCGAGCACGAGCGTATTCCAGTCGAATGCGATCAGCGTCGAAACGCGCGTCAAGCTGATGAGCATCTCGCTCGACCGCATCCGCGGTATCCGCGACGAAACCCGCGCCGACCTGACCGCGCCGTTCGATTTCGTGCTGGTGCAGGATGGACAGAGCGCAGCGCAGCGTTCCGCCATCGGCCGGTTGAGCGAAATGCTGAGCCTGCTCAATCTCGATGCCGGCGGACGCTATCTTTTCTCGGGCCGCGAGAACGACAAGCCCGCGACCGACACCATGAATCACATCCTTAACGGCAATGGCGCGCAGGCCGGGCTCAAGCAGATCATCACGGAGCGGTTGCAGGCCGACCAGGGCGCGGACCAGCGCGGCCGTCTCGTGGTGAATGCGTCCGCAGGCAGCGTGATCTCGCTCGAAGAAGACGGCGCGCATCCCTTCGGATTCAAGATTGCCGGCGCGACCACGAGTTTCGGCGCGACCATCACCGGCCCCGGCGCCGCGCCCGCTTCGCTCGCGATCGATCTCGGCGCGACCAATCCTCCCGCCGGCGGCACCGTCCGCATCTCGCTCGCGATGCCCGACGGCACCTCGACGGCGATCGAGCTTACGGCCACCACCGATACGCCGCCCGGCCCCAAGCAATTCACCATCGGCGCGACGCCGGACGATACCGCCGCCAACCTCACCGCGGCGATGGATACGGAGTTGCAACGCCTCGCCCAGGTGGACCTTGCCGCGGCGTCGGCCATGCAGGCTGGCAATGATTTCTTCGCCACGGATGCGTCGAACCCGCCGCAACGGATCGCCGGCGCGCCGCCCTTCTATGCGGCGACCGCGCTGACCGCGGGCACGCCCGCGAATACGGTTTCCTGGTATCTCGGCGACAACGGCACCGATAACGCGCGTGCGACCGCGCTTGCGCGGGTCGACGACTCGATCACCGTGAATTATGGCGCCCGCGCGAATGAGGAAGCCATTCGCTGGATCGTGCAGAACGAAGCGGTGTTCGCGGCCGTCAGCTTTTCCTCGACCGATCCCAACGCGCGGGACCGCTATTATGCGCTGGCGGGCCGCATCGGCACGGCAATGGATGTGCCGGCGGGCATGCAGGAGATCGAGGCGATCCAGACCGAAATCGCCGGCGCCAATCTGTCGGCGCAGGCCGCGAAGAAGCGCCTTTCCGAGCGCTCGCCGGTCTTGCAGAGCATGATCGACAGCGTCGAGAATATTTCCGACGAGGAAATCGGCGTGAAGCTGCTCGCATTGAACACGCGAATGCAGGCGTCGCTACAGGTTACGGCGATGCTCGCGCAGCTCTCCCTCGTGAAATACCTCTAAGGCGCTCGCGCAAAAGAAAAACGCCGCGGCAGGTGGCTGCCGCGGCGTTCTCTATTCCTGTCTGGTGGCTGGTTAGGCTGCCTGCGCCTGCATGCGAAGGCCGGCCGCGATCTCGCGATTGATGTTGATGAGGACACCGACGCGCTCGGCCGAATTCTCTACCGACGTCTCCAGCGACATCGAGTGCCTGATGACGAAGTTGGCGAGGTTCGCGAGGTTGCGCTTGATTTCCTGCGGCAGCGGGTTTTCCGGACGGCCGACGGAGCCGCCGAACAGGATCCACAGGCGGCGATTGTAGCGAATGGCCGAGATCACATCCTGGTTTTCGACAAGGGAGCGATCGTGAATGGCTTGCAGCTTGGCTGCGGCGCGCATCAGGAGCTGGGCTTCGAGTT
>CAZNPX010000009.1:0-65507 GCA_964575175.1 uncultured Hyphomicrobiales bacterium
GACATCATCCTCGCGCTCTCGTGGTCGGGCGAAACCGCGGAGCTGCGCGACCTCATCGACCATGCCAAGCGCTTTCGCGTGGCGCTGGTTGCAATCACCTCGCAGCCGCAGTCGGCGCTTGCACAGGCCGCGGCCATCGCACTCGTTCTTCCCGCCGCGCAGGAAGCCTGCCCGCATGGCCTCGCGCCCACGACCTCGACCCTGATGCAGCTTGCGCTTGGCGATGCGCTTGCGGTCGCGCTCCTCGAAAGCCGCGGCTTCACCGCGCTCGATTTCAAGGCGCTGCATCCCGGCGGCAAGCTGGGCGCGAGCCTCACTTTCATCCGCGACATCATGCATGCGGGCGAAAAGCTTCCGCTGGTGCGCGACGGCACGCTGATGTCGGATGCGATCGTGGAAATGTCGGCCAAGGGTTTCGGCTGCGTCGGCGTACTCGACGGCGCGGGCAGTCTCACCGGCATCATCACCGACGGCGACCTGCGCCGCCACATGCGCGCGGACCTGCTATCTTCGGCGGTCGGCCAGGTGATGACCCGCAATCCGAAATCGGCGCGCGGCGATCAACTGGCATCCGAAGTGCTCGAACACCTGAATGCCTCGAACATCACCGCGCTTTTTGTCGTCGACGGCGGCAAGCCGGTCGGCATCGTGCACCTGCACGATCTGCTGCGGATCGGCGTGGCTTAGTCGGCCCGCGCGACCATCAGGATCGCGCCGTCGGCGCGCTCCACCCGCACTTTCGTTCCCGCCGGACAATCCGGCCCGGTCACGCGCCAGGTGGTATCGTCGACCCGCACGCGGCCGGTGCCGGAAACGATCGGCTCCTCCAGCGTGAAGACGCGGCCGACGAAGGCATCGGCACGGCGGTTCAGGAACGGCTTATCGGAATCCGGCTCCACGCGCGGCGTGAACTTACGGCCGAGCAGCACCGAAATCACCGAAAGCATGGCGAAGATCACGATCAGCGCCTGCCAGCTTAGCGGCAGGATGAAGCCGATCACGCCGGTCGCGATCGCCGCAAGCCCGAGCCACAGCATGTAAGTGCCGGGCAGCATCACCTCGAAGGCGAGCAGAAGCCCGCCGATGATGAACCAGTTCCAGTTTCCGAGTTGCGAGAGGAAGTTCATCGCCCGCTCCGTTACACGCCGCGGCGCGGGCCGGTCGGCGAGCTGCCGCCCGGACGATCATCGCCGAAAACGGATTTGGAAAGCTCCGCAATGCCGCCGAGCGAGCCGAGGATCGCGGTCGCCTCATAGGGCAGCATGAAGACTTTCTGGTTCGGGGAGCGCGCGAATTCCTCCATCGCCTTCACGTATTTCTCGGCGATGTAGTAGTTCAACGCGGCCGGCTGACCGCCCGCCACCGCGGTCGACAGGACTTCCGTCGCTTTCGCATCGGCTTCGGCAAGGCGCTCGCGGGCCTCGGCGTCGCGGAAGGCAGCCTCACGGCGGCCTTCGGCTTCGAGGATCTGCGACTGCTTCTCGCCTTCCGCCCGCAGAATTTCGGATTGCCGCTGGCCTTCGGCCTCGAGAATGACCGCGCGCTTGTCGCGCTCGGCTTTCATCTGGCGGCCCATGGAGGCGACGAGATCGGCGGGCGGCGCGATGTCCTTGATCTCGACACGGGTGATCTTCACGCCCCAGACCGACGAGGCGGCATCGACCACCTTCAGCAGCCGGTCGTTGATCTCATCGCGATGCGACAGCAGCATATCAAGATCCATCGAACCCATGACGGTTCGGATATTGGTCATGATGAGCGCCTGGATCGCGCGGTTGAGGTTGGTGATTTCATAGCTCGCGCGCGCGGCATCGAAGACCTGATAGAAGGCGACACCATCGACCGCGACCGTCGCGTTGTCCTTGGTGATGACTTCCTGCGTCGGCACATCCAGCACCTGCTCCATCATGTTCACCTTGGAGCCGATGCGGTCGATGAAGGGCACGATGAAATTGAGGCCCGAGGTCAGCGTCGTGGTGTAGCGGCGGAAGCGCTCGACCGTATAGTGATAGCCCTGCGGCACGGTTTTGACGCCCGCGAAAACCGTCGCGACCGCGATGACCAGAATGACCAGAACGAAAATGCTTAAGCCGTCCATGAGGCGCCTCCCCGCGCAAATACCGGGACTTCCAACCAAGATGGCGCGAGCCAGCCGCGCCCGCAAGTATCGCTGATTCTCACGTTTTCGTCAGAGCCAGCCGGAAAGCTCCCGCGCCACCACGTGCCGGATTACCTTTATTCCGGCGTCGGAATCGTTGAGACATGGGATTGCGGTAAAATTTTCCCCACCGTGTTCGCGGAAAATCCCGGCGTTCTCCATCCCGATCTCTTCGATCGTCTCCAGACAATCGGCGACGAAGCCCGGCGTGACGACCGCGAGATTCCTGACCCCGGACTTGGCGAGCGCTTCCACCGTCTTGTCCGTGTAGGGCTGCAGCCACTCGTCCTTGCCGAACCGTGACTGGAAGGTCATCACGAACTCTTGCTCGCTCAATCCGAGCTTCTCGCGCATGAGCCGCGCGCTCGCCGCGCATTGGCAGTAATAGGGGTCGCCCTTCAGCAGATATTCGAGCGGCACGCCGTGGAATGACGAGAGGATGACATCGGGCTTCCACGAGAGCTTCGCGAGTTCGGCCTGAAGCGAACCCGTAATCGCGTCGATATAGACCGGATCGTCGTGCCAGGGCGGCGCGATGCGGATCGCCGGCTGCCAGCGCATTGTCTTCAGCGCATCGAAAACCTTGTCGGCGACGGTCGCGGTCGTGGCCGCCGCATATTGCGGATAGAGCGGCACCGCGAGAATGCGGTCGCAGCCCTGCTCCTGAAGAGATTTGAGGCGCGACGCGATCGAAGGATTGCCGTAGCGCATGCCCCAGTCGAAAACGAGCCTGTCGTTTCCGGCAAACGACGCCGCGAGCTTTTCGCTCTGCGCCCGCGTGATCGTTTTCAGCGGACCCTCGTCCTTCTCGCGATTCCAGATCTTCTCGTAATCCTTGCCTTTGGCCTGCGGGCGCTTCGAGAGGATGATGACGTTGAGCACGAACCACCACAGCGCGCGGTTCACCTCGATCACGCGGCGGTCGGAAAGAAATTCCTTGAGATAGCGCCGCATCGACCAATAATCGGTGGCGTCGGGCGTACCGAGATTGACGAGGAGCACGCCGATCTTCGGCGTGATGGCGGGATGGTCCGAAGGCCGGCGGGCCTGTTCGATTTTCATGGCCGGGCAATATAAAAGAGTGTCGCCGCCGATGCACACCGGGCGGCCAGGGACAGAACGTAGCAGCTTAAAATGCCTTCACGCCGTACATTCCTCACCAGCCTTTCCGCCCTTTTCGGCTCGCTTGCAACCTGGCGCCCGGCCTGGGCGCAGCCCGTCGCCGCGACCCGGGTCACGTTCGTTCTCTTCAACGATTTCTACATCATGAACGAGCAGGTGCTGCCCGACGGCAAGACCCGCGGCGGCTTTGCGCGGCTCGCCACGGTGGTGAAGGCGGAACGCGCGAAGAACAGGAATGTGATCGTCGCCCACGGCGGCGACACGCTCTCGCCCTCGCTGATGTCGGGCTTCGATCGCGGCAAGCATATCGTCGCGCTCACCAACCTGATCGCCCCGGACATTTTCGTCTCCGGTAATCACGAATTCGATTTCGGCCGGGATACGTTTCTGGAGCGGATGCGGGAGGCCACTTTCCCGCTTTACGGCGCGAACTTGCGGCTTGCGGACGGGAGCCCCGTTCCCGGACACAAGGACCGCGCGATCCTGAATTTCGACGGCGTGAAGGTGGGCCTCACCGGCATCGCCTATGAGAAATCCGCGCGGCTGTCCTCGCCGGAGGATCTCAAATTCCTGCCTTGCGTGGATACCACGAAGGAGCAGGCTGCGCTCCTGCGCAAGGAAGGCGCCGATTTCGTCTGCGCGGTGCTGCATTGCGACCGCGGCGATGCGTTCCTGCTGCAATTCGCACAGGCCGCCGAGCTTCTGCTCACCGGCCACACCCACGACCTGTTCGTGCAATATGACGGCCAGGTCGGCATCGTGGAATCGAGTTACGATGCCTTCTACGTCACCTGCATCGACGTCGACATCCTGGTCGCCAATCGCGAAGGCAAGCGCGTCACCACCTGGTGGCCGAAATTCCGGGTGATCGATACCGCGGACGTGACGCCCGACGCGGAAGTCGCGGCCGCGGTCGCGCGCTTTCAGGAAGACTTTTCCCGCGAGACCGAGGCCCCGATTGCGAAGACCGCGGTCGAACTGGACAGCCGCAACGCGACCATCCGCACGCGGGAAGCCGCCATCGGCAATCTCTTCGCCGACGCCATGCGCCATTCCATGAAGGCTGACGCCGCCGTCATCAATGGCGGCGGCATCCGCTCCGGCAAGGTCTATGCGCCCGGCTCGGTGATTACGCTCAAGGACATTCTCGCGGAGCTGCCGTTCAACAACCGCGTGGTCGTGATCGAAATCACCGGCGAGGCGCTGTTGCAGGCGATGGAGAACGGCCTAGCGCAGGTGCCCGTGCCCGCGGGCCGCTTCCCGCAGGTGTCGGGGATGAAGATCGTGTTCGACCCCAAACGGCCGATGCGCGACCGCGTGCTTTCGCTGGAAGTCGCGGGCCGGCCGGTCGAAGCCGGAAAAATTTATAGGGTGGCGATTCTCGACTTCCTCGCACGCGGCGGCGACGATTACGCGACCTTCCGCGCGGCGAAGCGCGTGACCCCGGATGCCGATGCACCGCTACTTGCGAATGAAGTGACGAATTATCTGAAGTCGCTCGGCACGGTGAAAACCGTCCCCGAAGGGCGGATCATCGCGAGGTAGTTTCGTCGTCATTCCGGCTCTCGCTTCACGGCCGGAATGACGATTGAGGATCATCCCCGCTCGTCGGAGATCACCTTGCCGTCGTTCGGAAGCGAACCGACCGCGACGATCTCGACCCGGCCCTTGAGCTTGGTGACCGCCTGAAGCGCCGCCGCCACCTTTTCGGAAAGATCGGCGCCGCCATTCGCGCTTTCGGCGCGGAGCGTCATCGCATCCTGCTCGTTCTCGCGCGTGACCACGAGCCGGAGCCGCTTCAGCGCCGGATACTGCTTCGAGAGCTCGGCGATCTGCTCGGGCCGCACGAACATGCCCTTCACCTTGGTCGTCTGGTCGGCGCGGCCCATCCAGCCTTTGATCCGCGCATTAGTGCGCCCGCAGGGCGATGCGCCTTTCATCACCGCGGAAAGATCGCCGGTCGCGAGCCGGATCCAAGGATGATTCTCGTTGAAGGAAGTGACGACGATCTCGCCGACCTCGCCCTCGGCGACAGGATCGCCCGTGCCGGGACGCACGATCTCCACGAGCACGTCTTCGTTAACGATCAGGCCTTCGCGCGCGGATGATTCATAGGCAACGACGCCCATGTCGGCGATGGCATAGGTCTGGTACGCATCCACGCCCCGCGACTTCACCTCCGCCTGCAAGGATGGCGAAAAGGCGGCACCCGAGACGAGCGCCTTCTTGATGCAGGAAACGTCGCGGTTCGCGGTCTTCGCGGCGTCGAGCAGAATCTTCAGAAAATCCGGCGTGCCGGTGTAAGCCGCCGGCTTGAGATGCGCGATCATCTCGAGCTGCATCTCGGTCTGGCCCGGCCCCGCCGGAATCACCGGACAGCCGAGCGCGCGCGCCGCCGAATCGAGGATAAATCCGCCCGGCGTCATGTGATAGGAAAAGGTATTCAGCACGATGTCGCCCGGGCGGAAGCCCGCCGCGTACAGCGAGCGCGCCGCGCGCCACGGATCCCGCTCGGTGCCTTCGGGCTCGAAGATCGGTCCTGGCGAAGTGAAGAGGCGCCCGAAATAGGCGAGCGGCGCCGGCACGAAGCCCGCGAACGGCGGCGACGCCTTCTGCATCGCAGGCAGCGCAGATTTACGCAGCACCGGAAGCTTCGCGAGCGCTTCGCGTGAATTCACGCTCGCCGCGTCCACGTCCTTGAGCTGTTCCTGCCAGCCCGGCGCCTTCAGCGCTGTCGCGATCAGCGCCGGCAGCCGCGCGGCAAGGTCGCGCTCGCGCTCGTCCGGCGAGCGGGTTTCCTGTTTGTCGTAGTAAACCGCCATTTACGCCAGCCAGCGCTTGCGGCGCTTGTAGTGCTTGACGTCGCGGAAGGATTTGCGGTCGGCGCCGGCGACACCGAGATAGAACTCCTTCACGTCCTCGTTGTCGCGCAGCGATTTCGCGTCGCCGTCGAGCACGATGCGGCCGTTCTCGAGAATATAGCCGTACTGCGCGTATTTCAGCGCCATGTTGGTATTCTGTTCCGCAAGCAGGAACGTAACGCCCTCCTTCTCGTTCAGGTCGCGCACGATATCGAAGATTTCCTCGACGATCTGCGGCGCAAGCCCCATCGAGGGCTCGTCGAGCAGGATCATTTTCGGGCGCGACATCAGCGCGCGTCCGATCGCGCACATCTGCTGCTCGCCGCCCGAAGTATAGCCCGCGAGGGAATTCTTCCGCTCACGCAGGCGCGGGAAATATTCGTAGACGCGCTCCATGTCGCGCTTGATCGCCGCCCGGCCGTCCCTGCGCGTGAAAGCGCCGGTCAGTAGGTTTTCCTCGATGGTGAGATGGGCGAAGCAATGCCGCCCTTCCATCACCTGGATGCAGCCCTGCCGGACGAGCTCGTTCGGCGACTGATCGTGAATCTCTTTGCCTTCGAATAAGATCGAACCTTTGCTGACTTCGCCGCGCTCGGCGTGCAGCAGGTTCGAGATCGCTTTCAGCGTCGTCGTCTTACCCGCGCCGTTCGCGCCGAGAATGGCGACGATGCCTTTCTTGGGCACGTTCAAGGACACGCCCTTCAGCACGAGGATCACGTGATCGTAGATCACCTCGATATTGTTGAGCGCGAGAATGTTGTCGCTGTTGGCTTGCGCCGGGGTCGCTGACATCACGAGAATCCCTGTGCCGAGAATTCCCCGCTCTCCGAAACCGGAGAGCGGGGTCGTTTGCGTCGTTTCAGGAAGGCTTGTCGCAGGGTTCCGTGCGCTTCGGCCAGCCTGCGTTCTTGGTCACATAGTCGTTCGCCGCAGCTTCGAGCAGCGGACGAACTTCTTCCTTCAGCGGTGCAATCCAGTCGGTGATCTTCACCCACTTCTTGCCGTCCCACTGCTGCATGTAAGCGGCGTGGTGGCCGTTATGGTCGGTGCAGCTCACGTTGGTGATCGGGGCACCGAAGCCTTCGAGACCCAGTTCCTTCCAGCGCTCCTGCGTGATCGTGAGCGACTCGAAGCCACGACGCACGTCTTCGCCGGTCACGACCTTCTTGCCGGTGATCTTCTGCGCGTTGCGGATCGCTTCCGCGATCAGCACCGAGTTATAGACACCGCGGTTGTAGAGGTTCTCGCCAACCTTGTCCGGCTGGGTCTGCGTCTTACCCTTCGACACGACATGCTTGATGATGTCCTGGATCGCCGGGTACTGCGTGCCGACGCCGTTGAAATTCAGCGTCAGATAACCCTTGGCATCGTCGCCTGCGGGACGCGCATCGTCGTCGCCGCCCGACCACCAGACGCCGATGAACTTGTCCATCGGGAACTTGATGCGCGCGGCTTCCTTCACGGCGGTCGGGTTCATCGCACCCCAGCCCCACATGATCATGTAGTCGGGCTTGTCCTTGCGGACGTTGAGCCACTGACCCGACTGGTTCTGCATTTCCGCCGGCGGCACCGGATACAGCTTCGTTTCGAAGCCGTACTTCTTCGCGAAGATGTCGAGCAGCGGCAGCGGCTCGCGGCCGTAACCGCCATCGAAGAAGATGTAGCCGATGGTCTTGCCCTTGAGCTTCTCGAAGCCGCCTTCCTTGTCGGCGATGTACTTCATGATCATCGACAGGCCGTCCCAATAGGTCGCCGGCGGATTGAAGATCCACGGGAACTTCTCGCCGACCGCCGAAGCCGAGAGGCCATAGGCCATGGACAGCATCGGAATCTTGTCGACCGACGCCCTCGGGATGAGCTGGAGCGTGATGCCGGTCGAATAGGGATTGGTGACAACGGGATTCTTCGATTTCGTCGATTCGTAGCAGGCAACACCCTTCTCGGTGTTGTAGCCGGTCTCGCATTCCTCGATCAGGAGCTTGACGCCGCCGATGCCGCCGTCGCGCTCGTTGAGCAGGTTCAGGTAATCGGCCATGCCGTTGGCAATCGGAATGCCCGAGTTGGCGAACGGCCCGGTGCGATACGAGAACAGCGGAACGTAGATCGAGTCCTGCGCGGCCGCGCTGGATACGAAGGCGGGCGAAGCCGCCGTCGTCGCAAGCACCGCGCCGACCAATAGTCCTTTCATACGCATTGTCTTTCCTCCTCAAATTTTTCCGGCGGCGATCACTTCGCTTCCGGTCTTGTCTCGCCGGCACCTGGCGGGGCGCCGGATATTCCGCGAAGTATGAGGTCTGCAGCGCCTCACAAAGCGCGGGAATTCGTCTCCCCTCAATAGGGGTAGGGCCAGACCCTCAGTTTCTGTTTCGCGATCTGCCAGAGCCTGGCGAGGCCGTGCGGCTCGACGATCAGAAAGAAAACGATCAGCGCGCCGATGATCATGAAGGAGATGTGCTCGGCGGTCGCCGATTGAATCTGCAAACCGAAGGTCGCCATCAGCCGCGGCAGCAAAATCGGAAGCATGAAAATGAGCGCGGCTCCCAGGAAAGAGCCAAGCAGGCTGCCAAGGCCGCCGATGATCACCATGGAGAGCACGGCGAAACTCTGGTTGATCGAGAAGGCGGTCGCTTCCGCGCTGCCGTAATAGAGGAACACCAGCAGCGCGCCGGCGACGCCGCAGTAGAACGACGACACCGCGAAAGCCAGGAGCTTCGTGTTGAGCAACCGAATGCCCATGAGCTCGGCGGCGATATCCATGTCGCGCACCGCCATCCACATGCGGCCGATGCGGCCGCGCACGAGGTTGGAAGCGAGCCAGGTCATCACGACCACGATCGTAAGCACCACCAGATAGCGCGTCTGCGGGGTTGCCTCCGGGCCGGTAACCGGCACGCCGAAAAGCGAACGCCGCGGCACCTCGATCGCATTCGAGACGTTGTAGTTCACGAGCCACGGAATGCGGATGAAGCACCACGAAAGAAAGAACTGCGAAGCCAGCGTCGCGACCGCGAGATAGAAACCTTTGATGCGCAGCGACGGCAGCCCGAACAGAATGCCGACGGCTGCCGAGAAAAAGCCGGAAACGACGACCCAGATCAGAATATGCACGTCCGGGAAAACGGTCGCGAGCTTGTAGCAGGCGTAGGCGCCGACCCCCATGAAGCCGCCGGTGCCGAGCGAAAGCAGCCCGGTATAACCGGTGAGAATGTTGAGCCCGATCGTGGCCAGGGCGAAGATCAGGAACGGGATCATCACCGCGTGCAGCGTGAAGTTGCTGCTGGTCAGCGGGACCACGATGAAAGCAATCGCCAGAATAACGAGGATGCCGATCCGGTCCTGCAGAATCGGGAACACCGTCATGTCGGCGCGGTAGGTCGTCTTGAACTGTCCGGCTTCGCGATAAAACATCTCGTTCTTCCTTAGACGCGCTCGATGATCTTCTCGCCGAACAGCCCTTGCGGACGGAACAGCAGGAAGACGAGCGCGATCATGTAAGCGAGCCAACTTTCGATACCGCGGCCGAACAGCGGGCCCCAGTAGAGCTCCCCGACCTTCTCGCCGACGCCGATGATGAGCCCGCCGACGATGGCGCCGGGAATGGAGGTGAAGCCGCCGAGGATCAGCACCGGCAGCGCCTTCAGCGCGACGATTTCGAGCGCGAACGACACTTCCGAGCGCGCGCCCCACATGATGCCGGTGACGAGCGCCACGAGCCCGGCCGCGAACCACACGATGACCCAGATCTGGTTCAGAGAAATGCCCACGGAGAGCGCGGCCTTGTGGCTATCCGCGACCGCACGCAGCGCGCGCCCGATGCGCGTTTTCGAGAAGAACACCGCAAGCACCGCGACCATCAAGCTTGCGACCACCATCGCCGTGATGTCGAGCTTCTGCAATTCCACACGGCCGCCGGCGAAGTCGATGGAATAGGTGCCGGTCGGAATATAAAGCTGCTTCGTGATCATCACTTTCGGATCGCCGCCGAAGATCAGCTCGCCGAAGCCGATCAGGAAATAGGTGAGCCCGAAGGTCGCCATGAAGAGAATGATGTCGGGCTGGTTCACCAAGGGGCGCAGCACCACCCGTTCGACCGAGATGGCGAGCGCCAGCATGATCAGCGCGGCCAGCGCCAGCGCGAGGAACGCCGGCACGCCGATCGCATGCAGGCCCACGAGCGAGAGCGCCGCGAACACCACCATGATGCCCTGCGCGAAGTTGAACACGCCCGAGGCCTTGAAAACCAGCACGAAGCCGAGTGCGATCAGCGCATAGAGCGTGCCGCCGACGAGGCCTTCCCACAGCGTCTGCACGAAGATGTCCGGCAGCTCCCACATCTCGTAGAACGGGATGATGAAGATCTTGCAGAACATATTGTAGGGTTTTACGCAGAGCATCTTCGTTTACCCCATCAATGCGCGACGCCGAGATAGGCGTCGATCACGGCCTTGTTGGCCTTCACTTCGTCCGGCGTGCCGTCAGCGATTTTCTGTCCATAGTCGAGCACGACCACGCGGTTCGCGAGGTCCATCACCACGCCCATGTCGTGCTCGATGAGCGCGATGGTGGTGCCGTAATGATTGTTCACGTCGATCACGTAGCGGCACATGTCTTCTTTTTCTTCGAGGTTCATGCCCGCCATCGGCTCGTCGAGAAGCAGAAGTTCCGGCTCCATCGCAAGCGCGCGGCCGAGCTCGACCCGCTTCTGCAAACCGTAAGGCAGGCGGCCCACCGGCACGCGGCGGATGTGCTGGATTTCGAGGAAGTCGATGATTTCCTCGACCTTGCGGCGATGCTCGATCTCTTCCCGCTCCGCGGGGCCGAAGCGCAGAAGCTGCCAGAAGAAGTTCTTGTGCATCTTCAGCGTGCGGCCCGCCATGATGTTGTCGAGCGTGGTCATGCTCTTGAAGAGCGCGACGTTCTGGAAGGTGCGCGCGATGCCGCCGGTCGCCGCGTCGTGCGGGCGCATCTTCTTGCGCTTCACGCCCTTGAAGGTGATCTGGCCTTCCTGCGGATGGTAGAAGCCGTTGATCACGTTCAGCATCGAGGTCTTGCCCGCGCCGTTCGGGCCGATGATCGCGCGGATCTCCCCCTTCTTGATGTCGAAGGAGACATTGCGGATCGCCTTCACGCCGCCGAAGGACAGCGAGACATTCTCGACCGCGAGCAAGGTCTGCCCGGCGTTGATGGTGGAACCGTCGGGCGCCCTCATGCCGCTTTATCCATTGGCACCACCGGCGGGTGCGTTTTCATGTCTTCGATTTTCACGCGCGCCGAGATCGCGCCCTTGCGGCCGTCTTCGAAGGTGAGCTCGGTCGTGATGTCGACTTCCTTCGCGCCTTCATAAAGCCCCGTGGCCAGCGGCTCGTAGCGCTCCGCGATGAAGCCGCGCCGGACCTTCTGCGTACGCGTGAGCTCGCCGTCGTCGGCATCGAGCTCCTTGTGCAGGATGAGGAAGCGCCTGATCTGCGCGCCCGCCATCGGACCCTCTTCGGAGAGCGACCTGTTCACTTCGTCGACGTGCCCGGCGAGCATTTCATAGACGCGCGGGTGCGCCGCGAGCTCCTGATAGGAGCCGTAGATCACGTTGTTGCGCTCGGCCCAGGAGCCCACCGACACGAGATCGATGTTGAGCATCACGGTGACGTAATCGCGCTTGTCGCCGAGCGCGACCGCTTCCTTGATGTTCGGATAGAACTTGAGCTTGTTCTCGATGTATTTCGGCGCAAACAGCGTGCCGTCGTTCAGGCGGCCGACATCCTTGGCCCGATCGATGATCTTGAGGTGCCCGGTCTTCGGATCGAAGAAGCCCGCGTCTCCGCTCCGCACCCAGCCGTCCTGTGTCTTCACTTCGGCCGTCTTTTCCGGATCCTTGTAGTAACCTGCGAAAACACCCGGCGAGCGGAACAACACCTCGCCGTTGTCTTCGATCTTGATCTCGACGTCCGGCGAAGGCTTGCCGACGGTATCGGCATAGATTTCGCCGTCCGGCTGCGCGGTGATGTAAACCGCGGCTTCCGTCTGACCGTAGAGCTGCTTCAGGTTCACGCCGAGCGAGCGGTAGTAGCGGAAAATTTCCGGGCCGATCGCCTCGCCCGCGGTATAGGCCACGCGCACGCGCGTGAAGCCGTAGCGGTTCTTCATCGGCCCATAGACCAGCAATTCGCCGAGCCAGTAGAGCAGCCGCGCGCCGACCGGCACCGGCTCCTTGTTGAGAATCTTCTCGCCCCACTTGCGCGCGTGCTTGAGGAAATAGTGGAACATGCGGCGCTTGAGCGGGCTCGCATCTTCCATGCGCACCATGGTGAGCGTGAGCAGGTTTTCGTAAACCCGCGGCGGCGCGAAGGCGTAGCTCGTGCCGATCTCGCGGCGATCCTCGATGATCGTTTCGGGGCTTTCCGGGCAGTTCACGGTGTAACCCGCGACATAAGACTGCGCGTAGGAAAAGATATGGTCGCCCACCCATGCCATCGGCAGATAGGCGATGACTTCCTCTTTCTCGGTCAGGTTGTCGAAGGCGTTGGCGTTCTGCGAGCTGATGACGACCGAATCGTAAGTCAGCATCACGCCCTTCGGCTTGCCGGTGGTGCCCGACGTATAAAGAATGACCGCGATGTCGGCGCCCTTGCCTTCGGCGATCATTTTTTCCCAGGCGTCACCCGGATATTTGGAGGCCATGGCCTCGCGGCCGAGGTTCTGTACCTCGTCGATCCATTTCAGCCGGGTGTGATCGTAGTCGCGAAGCCCGCGCGGCTCGTCATAGACCACATGCGTGATCGACGGCAGCAATTCCGAAATCGAAAGAACCTTGTCGACCTGTTCCTGATTCTCGACGATCGCGATTTTCGCGCCCGCGTGTTGCAGGACGAAGGCCATCTCGTCGGCAACCGCATCCTGATAGACCGGCACCGGAATCGCGCCGATCGACTGCGCCGCGCACATCGACCAGTAGAGCCGCGGCTTGTTCGAGCCCACCACCGCGATCTTGTCGCCGCGCTCGATGCCGAGTTCCTTGAGCCCGAGCGCAAGCGCCTTCACTTCTTCCTTGACCTGCGCCCAAGTCCAGGTTTGCCAGATGCCGTAATCCTTTTCGCGAATGGCGGGACGGTCGCCCCGCGTGACCGCGTTGACCAGCAGAAATTTCGGAAATGTATCGGCCTTTGAGTCGACGGCGTTTGGCGCCATTCCTCTCTCCCCGAACTCCGGCGCGATTTTCCGCGCTCTTGCTTTGGCCACAACGAATTGCCGGGCCCATGCACTGACAGCACGGCAGAGTGGCGCAAAATCCTACTCTCTCAACGCCCTACTTGACAGACAAGATGGAGAAGGATTGGCTATGTTTGCCGCGTCAGGTTTTCTTTCGCAGTGCAAAAGATGCGCGTTTAATCTTCGTAACGGCTGAGCGCTTCGAGATCGAGAATGGTGATCCCGCCATGCCCGACGCGAAGCATTTTCTTTTGCTCGAGCACCTGCAACGCGCCGTTGACCGCCTGGCGGGATACCCCGGAAATCAAGCCGATCTCTTCCTGCGTAATGTCCAGCTGATTGCCGGCACGCGGCACCAGCACCGGATTGCATAGCCATGCGACATTGCGCGCGACCTTGCCGGTGGCGTCCAGCGAGCGGTCGAATTCCACGAGCGCGATGAACTGCCCGATGCGCTCGTTGAATTGCCGCACCAGGAAGCGGTTGAAGCCGACGCTATTCTCGAACAGCCAGAAGAATGTGGAAGAAGCCATCATCGCGAGCTTCACGTCGCGCAGCGCCACGAGATCGTACTGGCGCGGCTCCTTCTTCAGGACCGAGCCTTCGCCGAACCAGCCGCCGGCGCGCATGCCGGCAAGCGTCACGGACTTGCCCTTCTGCGAAACCGTGCCGAGCCGCACGAGACCGGAAACCACCCCCAGCCAGGGATCGAACTTGTCGCCCTTGTGGCAGATATAGGCGCCCTTCGCGAAAGACTTCTCGGTTATCCCGCGACGAGAGCGTTCGGTTTCTTCTTCGGTTAGCTCCGCGGACCAGAAGGCGATCTCGCGGAGGCGTTCGGCCGTAATCATGCGCGGATGCTAAACTACTCCGCCGCCGCCTGAACAGGTGCCGCCTGCACGGCTGCTGCGTCGAAACGCGCCATGAGCGCCTTCTTCTCGGCTTCCGCCTTCACCAGGCTCGCGGCCTTGACCGGGCCGAAGCCGCGGATTTTCTCCGGAAGGGCTGCGAGCGCGACGGCAACCGCGTGGTTGGAAGCATTCAGCTTCGCGAGCATGTCCGCGAGCAGCGCCTCGTATTCCGCGATCAGCCTGCGCTCGGTTTTCCGCTCCTCGGAATAGCCGAAGATGTCGAGTGCCGTGCCGCGCAGGAACTTGAGCCTTGCGAGCACGCCGAAGGCCCTGAACATCCAGCCGCCGAATTCGATCTTCCGAGGACGGCCCGAATTCGGGTCGATCCGCGACAGCAGCGGCGGCGCGAGATGCACCTTCATTTTCAGGTCGCCGTCGAAGCTGGCCTTCAACTGCTCGGCGAAGGCGCCGTCGGTATAAAGCCGCGCGACCTCGTATTCGTCCTTGTACGCCATGAGCTTGAAGAGATAGCGCGCAACCGCATCGGTCAGAGCGGTCTGCTCCGGGATCGCCTTCGCTTCCACCGCGCGAACCTTCTCGACGAGATCGCGGTAGCGCTTCGCATAGGCCGCGTTCTGGTAGCCCGTGAGCATCTTCTCGCGCCGCGCGATCACCTCGTCGAGCGTCTCGGAGAGCGAACGCGCATCGGTCGAAACTTCGGCGGGCTTCGCAAGATCGGCGACCGATTGCGGCTCGACTGCGGCGCGGCGGCCCCATTCGAACGCCTGCTTGTTCATCTCGACGGACTCGCCGTTCAGCTCGATCGCGCGATAAATCGCCTCCTGCCCGATCGGCAGGCCGCCGAGCTGATAGGCATAGCCGACCAGGAACATGTTCTGCGTCACCGAGGAGCCGAAGAGCGCGGCCGAGAGCTTGGTCGCATCGACGAAATGCGCGTGATCGGCGTCGGCCGCCTTTGCGATCTCGCGCTTCAGCCGCTCGGTCGGCAGCGAGTAATCGGCGTTGTGGGTGAAGTCGCCCGGCAGCGTTTCGTGCGTATTGACGACCACCGTCGTCTCGCCCGAGCGCATCGAGGAAAGCACCTTCTTCGAGCCGACCGTGACGATGTCCCCGCCCAGGATCAGGTGCGCGCCGCGCGCCGGCACGCGGATCGCGTAGATGTCGTCGGGATGGTTCGCGAGCCGCAGGTGCGAGGCCACGGCCCCGCCCTTCTGCGCAAGCCCCGCCATGTCGATGATGCCCGCGGCCTTGCCCTCGATATGGGCCGCCGTGCCGAGCACCTGCGCGATGGTGACGATGCCAGTGCCGCCGATGCCGGTAATGATGACGCCGAACGTGCCGTTCACTTCCGGCAGTTTCGGGTCGGGCAGCGCCGTCGCGGTCTTCATCGAAGCCGCAACGCCTTTGGCCTTCTTCAGCTTGGCGCCGGAGACGGTGACGAATGACGGGCAGAAGCCCTTCACGCAGGAGAAATCCTTGTTGCAGCTGGTCTGGTCGATGACGCGCTTGCGGCCCCATTCGGTTTCGACCGGCTGCACGGAAACGCAGTTGGACTGCACACCGCAATCGCCGCAGCCTTCGCAGACCAGTTCGTTGATGATGACGCGCTTGTCGGGATCGGGAAACTCGTTGCGCTTGCGGCGGCGGCGCTTCTCGGCGGCGCAGGTCTGGTCGTAGATCATCGCGGTCGCGCCCGGCGTATCCGCGAGCGTGCGCTGCACCTTGTCGAGCTCGTCCCGGTGATGGATCGTCATGCCCTTCGGGAAGTCGATCGATTTCGGGTATTTCCACGGCTCGTCGGTGACCAGCATGAGCTTCGTCACGCCCTCCGCCGCGACCTGCCGCGCAATCGCGTCCACGGTAAGTCCGCCTTCATGCCGCTGGCCGCCCGTCATCGCGACCGCGTCGTTGAAGAGAATTTTGTAGGTGATGTTCACGCCCGACGCGACGGCCGCGCGGATCGCAAGAATGCCGGAGTGGTTGTAGGTGCCGTCGCCCAGATTCTGGAAAACGTGATTGCGCTTCGAGAACGGTGCCTCGCCGACCCAGTTCGCGCCTTCCGCGCCCATGTGCGTGAAGCCCATGGTGTTGCGGTTCATCCAGATCGCCATGGTGTGGCAGCCGATCCCCGCATAGGCGCGCATGCCTTCGGGCACCACCGTCGAGGTGTTGTGCGGGCAGCCCGAGCAGAAATAGGGCGTGCGGGTCGCGACATCGGTCGTCTGCGACAGCGCTTCCTGCGCCTGTTTCAGGCGGCTCACATGCTCAGCCATGGCGTCGTTATGCGAACGGCGCAGCACGCGCTCGCCGATGGCGATGGCGATGTCGTTCGGATCGAGCGCGCCCTTGGCCGGGAACAGCCACTCGCCCTGCTCATTCTTCTTGCCGACGACGACGGGCTGGTTCTCGGTACCGTAAAGCTCCTCGCGCACCTGCACTTCGATGAGCGAGCGCTTTTCCTCGACCACGATGATGAGATCGAGCCCCTTCGCGAAATCGCGCAATTCGCCCGGATCCATCGGCCACGGGCAGCCGATCTTGAACAGGCGAATGCCGAGTTCGTTTGCCTTCACCTCGTCGATGCCGAGTTCGTCGAGCGCGAGCCGCACGTCGAGATAGCTCTTGCCCGTCGTGACGATGCCGATTTTTGCATTCGGCCCGCCGGACATGACGATCTTGTTGAGGCCGTTGGCGCGGATATAGGCCAGCATCGCGTCGCGCTTGTGCTCGTAGAGCCGCGCTTCCTGCGCGAGCGCGCCGTCGATGCGGCGGATATTGAGGCCGCCGGGCGGCATCTTGAATTCGGGAATATTGATCTTCACGCGGTCGGGCGAGACATCGACCACGGCGGTCGATTCGATGGTTTCCTTCACGCATTTGATGCCGACCCAGGTGCCGCAGAAGCGCGACATCGCGAAACCATGCAGGCCGTAATCGATCAGCTCCTGCACGCCGGCCGGGTTCAAAATCGGAATCATCACGTCGACGAAATGAAATTCCGATTGATGCGCGGTGGTGGAGGATTCGCAGGTGTGGTCGTCGCCCATCAGCGCGAGCACGCCGCCTTGCTTTGAGGTACCCGCGAAATTCGCGTGGCGGAAGGCGTCGCCGCTGCGGTCCACCCCCGGCCCCTTGCCGTACCAGATGCCGAACACGCCATCGAACTTGCCTTCGCCGGTGAGTTCCGCCTGTTGCGATCCCCACAGCGCGGTTGCGGCGAGGTCTTCGTTCAGGCCGGCCTGGAATTTGACGTCCGCTTTCTCGAGCGAGCGGCGCGCGCGCAGGAACTGCTGGTCGAGTCCGCCCAGCGGCGAACCGCGATAGCCGGTGACGTAGCCCGCGGTATTCTTGCCCGCCTGCCGGTCGCGCTCCTTCTGCATGAGCGTGAGCCGGACGATCGCCTGCGTCCCCGACAGGAAAACCAGCGGTTTCGAGAGATCGTATTTGTCGTCGAGCGAGACATTCTGGTTTTTCGCCATTCTCGGCACCGCCTCCCCGGCGGCTATTCCATCGGGCTGATTCGGGCTCTCGCCCTACTTTTTAAGTAGTCCAAAGCTCGCATAGCGAAAGACCCTGCGCAATTTCGTTATCCGTGCGGACCCTGCAAGGAAGTTTCCTTCCGCCTCCGCGGCCCGCAATTTGGCGCAATGCAGCAGGCTTTAGCCTAGCCGCCTGCCGTCAGAATGTGCCCGCCATCGACCACCACCGTGGACCCCGTCATCCAGCGGGAGGCATCGGAGGCAAGCAGCAGAAACGCGCCATCGAGATCGCCGGGCTCGCCATAGCGCTGGAGCGGCAATTTCTCCTGCGCGGCCTGACCTTTGGGCGAGAGCAGGAAGTCGCGGTTGATGTCGGTCACGATGTAGCCGGGGGCGATTGCGTTCACCCGGATACGCTTGCGCGCAACTTCGAGCGCGAAGCCTTTCGTGAACTGAACCACCGCGGCTTTCGCCATGTTGTAGGCGACGATGTTGCGCTCGACGATGAAGGACGCAATCGAGGCGGTCGTGATGATCGCGCCGGGCCGGTTCGCGGCGATCATGCGCTTGGCCGCCTCGCGCGAATTGAAGAAGACTGCGTCCATGTCGAGGGCCATCAGGCTTCGATATTCGTCTTCCGGCATTTCGATGACCTTGCCGAGGCGCGCCATCCCGGCATTGGCAACGAAAAGATCCACCGTACCGAACTTCTTTTCCGCGGCATCAAAGGCCCGCGCGACACTCGCATTGTCGGTGACGTCGCAGACGGCATAGCCCGCCTTCCCACCCGCCTGCTCGATGCGCGCGGCGATTTCCTTGAGCCGGTCCTCGCGCCGCGCGGTGAGCATGACGCTGGCGCCGTTCGCCGCCGCGACCTGCGCGAAGCGCTCGCCAAGTCCGCTCGACGCACCCGTGATCAGGGCGACGCGCCCCTTGAGGCTGAAAATATCCGAAGCCGAGGCCGAACCGGACGCCATCCATTCCTCCATGCAGAACGCGCGCCCCGGAAAGTGCGGAAACCGGGTTCAGAGATCATGCGCGAGCAGACGCGCAGATGTTCGCGCGCCGGGTCCGACTATACACAAAGAGGAGAGCCGGAAATCAGACCGGCAGCAACCGCTCGGAAGCGAGATAGCCGGTGAGCAGGAGCGCGCCGAAGGCAATCACGAAGAGCGCGCCCAGCACTTCGATTCCGCGCAGCATGAGATCGCTGCGTCCGCCCATGGCGCCGGAAATGCGCAGGGCGAGCGACTTGCCGAACACCGCGAGGAGCGCAATCGCGGTAACGGTGATCGCAACCCCCGCCGCCATGGCGAAGGTCGCGGCAACGCCGGAAAAGAAAATCCCCTGCGCCAGCGCGAAAACCAGCACCAAGATCGCACCGGAACAGGGCCGCATGCCGGCGGCCGCCGCGGCGATCATGCCACGCCTGAACCAGTCATCGCCCTTCAGTTCCGCGGGCTCCGGCCCATGGGAATGACCGCAATGGGCATGGTCGTGCGCAGCTTCGTGGTGGTGATGATGCGCGTGGTGATGGTCGTGCCCATGATGATGGTCGTGCGCTTCCGTCTTGCCGCGCCATGCCGCGAGAAGCGCACGGCCCTTCTTCCACAGGAGGTAAAGCCCGAAAACGATAATCAGGCTGTAAGCCGCAATCTCGATCCAGCGCACGGTCGCACTCATCGTGCGCGCAGTTGCTCCCAGGAGAACTGCGGCAATCCCGACCACCGCGATCGCCACCAGCGCCTGCACCAAGGCCGAGATGATCGCGAGCAAGGCGCCACGCTTCCAGGTCGCGTTGTCGGCGACGAGATAGGACGCGATCACCGCCTTGCCGTGCCCCGGCCCGGCCGCGTGAAACACGCCGTATAAGAAAGAGATGCCGGCAAGCGTCCAGAGTGCCGAGCCATCGGCCTTGGCGGCTTTAATCGCGCCTGCCATCTGCTGATAGAATGCCGACTGCTGCGCGAGAATCCAGCCCATGAATCCGGTCTGCTGGGGCGCGCGCGAACCGAACGGATTCTGCGCGAGCGACGGCTCAACGGCGACGAGAAGCACGAGCGCGGCAAGCGCGAGTGCGCAGATCACGCGCAATGCGAGAATTTGCTTCTGCAAGACGCTTACTTGCACGTCACGATGACGCGGTTCGCAAATTGCGAACCGAACTCGCTCGCCGCGTTCAGCGAATTGAAGAAAGACTCGGACAGTTGCTGCCCGGCGGCCGGCGCCGGCCGTTTCACCTCGAAGGAGCAATTCGCCGGCGCATCAACGAGCTTCACCGGATTTTCCTCGGCCAGGCTGAAGGCGACGAAATAGGTCGGGTCGAACACATCCATCAACACCCCGCCCTTCTGCGAACCGGCCTTCACTGGCAGCGTGAAGTGAAGCGTGAGCACCTTGTCTTTGTGCTCGAGCCAGTAATCGACGGGCTCCGCGAATTCGAGCTTGCCCGGCCCGCTCTTGCCGACCGTGAAGAATTCAAACTCCTTGAGCGACTCCACGTTCACCTTGGCGAGCTCCGCAAGCTCCTCGCGCGAAAGCACGCCGTCTTTATTCGTGTCGAGGCCCTGGGTCGCATATTCGGAGAACATCTCGTCGAAGGTCCAGCTATGGCGCACGGCCGAGATCGCGCCCTCCTTACCGAAGACGAGTTCGCTTTTTCCCGTCACCAGCACATGCGGATGCGCCAGCGCAAAACCGGCGCTTCCCGCGAGAAACGCGGCAGCGGCCAGGAAACGGAATGCGGCTCGAAGTGCCATTGCGGACCTCAATCTATCGCGGACCACCAAGCCCGCGAAGTCCGGCGAAAAGGCGGCGGGCTAGCGCATGATCCCGAAAAGTGGGTACCGGTTCTCGGATAAGATCATGCGCCAGTAAAAAGCTACTGAACCACGTAAACCGGCGCGCCGATCGCCACCCGCTCGAACAGGTCGGTGACATCCGCATTCAGCATCCGGAAGCAGCCGCTCGACGACGCGGAACCGATGGTATGAGGCGCGTTGGTGCCGTGAATGCGGTATTCGGACCAGCCGAGATAAAGCGCGCGCACGCCGAGCGGGTTGCTCGGCCCCGGCGCCACATAGCGCGGCGCGCCCTCGGCCCGCATCCGGGCGGTCGGATACCACGCCGGATTCTTGGTCATGGCGCTGACCCAGCTCTGCCCGGTCCAGCCGAAGCCCGCCTTGCCCACGGCGACGCGATAAACCAGCGCCTTGCCGTCGCCAAGCGCGTAATAAAGACGGCGCTCCGAGACGTTGATGACGATGGCGCCGCGCGGATAGTCGCCCTTGAGCTCCGCGTCCTGCGGCCAAGTCTGTTGCTGCGCCTGCTGCTGCTTCGGCTGGTTGAGCGCGGCCTGCTGCTGCGCATGGGCAGCGCCCGAAACGGCAATGGCGACGACAAGAGCGGAAGCTCCGGCGGCGAAGCGCATGGTAGCAGCCCTGCAAATCAATCCCGGCAATACTTATTCATAAAGTAGCCGGGCCGGGCAACCGGCCAATGAACGTTTGCGTGAGCGAAGCGCGTTATGTGGCCGCAGCGCCACCGTCGCTGCGCGGATCGTGGGCCCCTTCGACCTTGTTTCCGTTAATCAAGACGCCGCCGGCGTGACCCATCACTTCCGTATAAGCCTCGGGCAGCACCTGCACGTCGTGGCCCGCCTTTTCGAGCCGCTCCGAAACTTCGGGCGAGAAGCGGGATTCGAGCCGAAGATTCGTGATCTTTGAGCCCCAGGTCTTGCCGAGAATCCAGCGCGGCCGATCGATCGCCTCTGCGAGCGGCACGCCATGGAAGGCGTAGCGGGAGAAGATCGCACCGAGCGTCTGCGGTTGCCCCTCGCCGCCCATGGTGCCGAAGCCGAGCTGCCGCCCGTCATCGAATGCGGCGAACATCGGCGTCAGCGTATGCAGGGGCATGCGGCCCGGCTCGAGCGGATTCACCGCCTTCGGGTCCAGCGAGAAGCTCGCGCCGCGGTTCTGCATCAGCACCCCGGTCTTCGGCAGCACGCAACCGGAACCAAACTCCCAGAAGATCGACTGAATATAGGAGACGACATAGCCGTTGGTGTCGGCCGCGCCGAGCCAGATGGTGTCGCCTTCGCCCGCAAGGCGCGGCCAGGGCGCCGCGCGGTCGCGCTTCACCGCCGCGGTTTCGCGTGCGAGCGCCTCGGGCGTCAGCCAATCCTCCGGCTTCTCCGTGAGGCGGTCGAAATCGGTGAGCAGTTTGTCGCGGACGAGGAACGCTCGCTTCGAAGCCTCCACCAGCGCGTGCACATATTCGAAGCTTTCGGGCTCGAGCCTGCCGAGCCGCTCGTAGATGCCGAGGATCATGAGCGTCACGAGCCCCGGCGTCGGCGGCTGGCAGCCATAGACGATGGCGTCGCGCACCCGCAGCGAGAGCGGCTCACGAAGCCGGGCGCGATACTTCTCAAGATCGGCCCGCGTCACCGGGCTGCCGATGGCTTCGAGGTCGGCGGCGATCTCGCGGCCGATATCGCCGCGATAGAAGTCGTCGAGCCCGGCGCGGCTGAGTTGCTCGAAGGTATCCGGAAGCCGGCCCGCGTCGAGGCGCGCGCCCTCGGGCTGTGCCTTGCCGCCGGGTGTAAAGGTTTCGGAAAATCCGGGCGCCTTGATCGCTAGCGTCCGGTCCTGAAGGAAGCGCCAGGCAATCGAAGACGAGACCGGATAGCCCTCGCGCGCGATCCGGATCGCGGCTTCGAAAAGCCTGCTCACCGGCATCTTGCCGCCTCCCGCTTTCGCCGCGTCGAGCGCGAGCATCCAGCCGCCGATCGCGCCCGGCACCGTGCAGGCGGCGAGCGGTCCGCGCTCGGGAACCGTCTCGTGGCCCGCCGCGCGATAGCGTGAAATCGTCGCGTGCTCGCCCGCGAAGCCGCAGGCTTCGATGTAGCGCACCTGCCCCGAGGGCTCGCGGATCAGCCAGAAGCCGTCGCCGCCGATATGGTTCATGTGCGGATAGGCGGAGACGATGGCGGCAGCGGCGGCGAGCGCCGCCTCGATCGCGTTGCCGCCCTCCGCGAGGACTTCCCGTCCGGCTTCGGACGCGAGCGTGTGCGGGGTGGCGACGACGCCGTAGCGGCCTTCAGCGCGATATTCGGTCATTTCTGCTCCGGGAGACGTGCGGCGGGAGCGGCGCGAGAGAGCTTGATTCAGCCAACCTTTGCCGCCAGATTGCCGGCCATCTTAAGGATTAGTGGCAAGATCGCCACCTCTCGCCACCCCGGCGACACATTTCGAGGACGAGACGATGACCGACGCCGTGCAGAAGCGCGCCACGATCAACTGGAAGAACCTCATCACCATCGTGAGCGCGGCGATCCTGATCGGCGTCGAGGTGATCGGCATCGGGCTGGCCACCGGCTGGGCGCTCGCGGCACTGTTCGGCTTCGGCAAGATCGTGGAAGCGGTGCTGATGGCGGGCTTCGCGCTTGCCGCCGCCGCCTTCACCTGGTCCTTCGTCCGAAACGCGGCGAAGATCGAGCCGATCGTCGAGCGCGGATAGCGCCGCGCGCGCTCGATCTCTTAACGCAAGTTTACGAACCGGACTTCGCGAGCGTCGCGCGACGCCTCGCGCGCGAAAAAACTGCGCGCTGGAACAGAATCGCTATTGCATCGCTGGTCCATATCTCCTATCTCGCCATTGCCCAATTTCGCACGTGCCTGTGGTCGTGTGCTGGTTGACGGAGATCCCGGACAAGAGGCCGGAAAGACGTCGGGCAAACCAGTAGCCGGAGGGAACCGGCGAACCCCGCTCTCCGCGAGGGACGCGACTTAAAGCAACGACGTAAGGGCTTTTTTGGTCTCAAGCGGCGCCCCGAAGGTGGCCGTTCGTAACTGAAGAGGCACTACCTCCTTGCCGGACGTGCGGATGGGAACACCCCTTCCAATCAATGGCGCTTAAGACCGGCCCCGGCCGGATGTTCGAGCGGACAGCAAGCCGCTCGTGGCCTATTCGCGCATCCGCGCGAGCAGCCGCGGGAAGCACGCTGTCCATGTCGTTAACGATTGTCTTCTGGAAGGGGACACCGACATGACCGACCGCATTCGCCAGTTTCTCCGACGCAACCGCGAGGACGCACCGCGCCTCGTCGTGGACCTCGACGTCGTGCGCTCGAACTACAGTGCCTTCTCCAAGGCGCTGCCGGACACCCGCGTCTTCTACGCGGTGAAGGCCAACCCGGCGCCCGAGATCCTGAAGCTCCTGAACGACATGGGCTCGTGCTTCGACACCGCGTCGATGGGCGAGATCGACCTCGTCATGGCCGCCGGCGCCACCCCGGAGCGCATCTCCTTCGGCAACACGATCAAGAAGGAAAAGGACATCGCCGCGGCCTACAAGCTCGGCGTGCGCCTCTTCGCGGTCGATTGCGAGGCCGAGGTCGAGAAGATCGCCCGCGTCGCCCCCGGCTCGAAGGTGTTCTGCCGCATTCTCTGCGACGGCTCCGGCGCCGAGTGGCCGCTGTCGCGCAAGTTCGGCTGCGCGCCCGAGATGGCGCCGCAGGTGCTCAACCACGCCCATCGTCTGGGCCTGGTCGCCCATGGCATCTCGTTCCATGTCGGCTCGCAGCAGAACAACGTGAAGGCCTGGGACCGCGCGCTGAAAACCGCGGGCGCCATCTTCCGTGACATGGCCGAGCAGGGCATCAACCTCTCGATGGTCAACCTCGGCGGTGGGTTTCCCGCGCAGTATCTGCGCGACATCCCCAAGGTCCAGGAATACGGCCAGGCGATCTTCCGTGCGCTGCGCAAGCATTTCGGCAACCGCATCCCGGAAACCATCATCGAGCCGGGCCGCGGCATGGTCGGCGCTGCCGGCATGATCGAGGCCGAGGTCGTGCTGATTTCCAAGAAGTCGGAAACCGACAACCAGCGCTGGGTCTATCTCGACATCGGCAAGTTCGGCGGCCTCGCCGAGACGATGGAAGAGGCGATCCGCTATCCGATCCGCACCGAGAAGGACGCGGACACGATGGCGCCCTGCATCATCGCCGGCCCGACCTGCGACTCGGCGGACGTCCTCTACGAGAAGACGCCGTACCTGCTGCCGGTCTCGCTCGAAATCGGCGACAAGGTGCTGATCGAGGCGTGCGGTGCCTACACGACGACCTACTCGTCGGTGGCCTTCAACGGCTTTGCGCCGCTGAAATCCTACGTCATCTGATCTCACCGACACCGCTAAGTAGACCTCCGGGGCTCGCGAAAGCGGGCCCCGGATCGTTTTGAGCGCGATCCAAAGGGATACCGGTTTTCCGGATCGGATCGTGCTCCAGAAAGGCCTGTGGAAAGCCGCGGCACGAAATACCGCCGCGGATTCGTCAGGCCCGAACCAAGCCGCTAAACAGAAACCGAAACCTTTCGGATAACTTTATGGAGGTGTGAATGAGCAAGTGGCCGGTTTATCACCGGATCGACGGTCCCGTCGTGATGATCGGATTTGGCTCGATCGGCCGGGGAATGCTGCCGCTCCTGGAGCGTCACTTCGAGTTCGACAAGTCGAAGCTCGTCGTGATCGACCCGTCGGACGCCAACCGCCATTTGCTCGATGAACGCGGCATCCGCTTCATCCAGACCGGCCTCGTGCCGGACAACTATCGCGAAGTGCTGACGCCGCTGTTGAAGTCCGACAAGGGCCGAGGCTTCTGCGTGAACGTCTCGGTCGACGTATCCTCGCTCGCCATGATCGAGCTCTGCCGCGAGCTCGATGCCTTCTACATCGACACGGTCGCCGAACCCTGGAAAGGCTTTTACTTCGACGAGAAGATGCCGACCGCGGAGCGGACGAACTATGCGCTGCGGGAGCGGATCCTCGGTGCCCAGAAGAAGCTCGGCGCCGGCGTCACTGCGGTCAACTGCTGCGGCGCGAACCCCGGCATGGTCTCGTGGTTCGTGAAGCAGGCGCTCGTGAACGTCGCCGCCGACCTCGGCCTCGGTGCGGAAGCGCCCAAGGACAAGGCCGGCTGGGCGAAGCTGATGCGCGACACAGGCGTCAAGGGCATCCATATCGCCGAGCGCGACACCCAGCGTTCGGCCAAGCCGAAGCCGCTCAACGTCTTCGTGAACACCTGGTCCGTCGACGGCTTCGTCTCCGAAGGCCAGCAGCCGGCAGAGCTCGGCTGGGGGACCCACGAGAAGTGGGAGCCCGAAACCCTGCGTAAGCACGACAAGGGCTGCGGCGCGGGCGTTTATCTGATGCAGCCGGGCGCCAATACGCGGGTGCGCTCCTGGTGCCCGACGCCGGGCGCGCAATACGGCTTCCTGGTCACGCACAACGAGGCGATCTCGATCGCCGACTACTTCACGTTGCGCGAGAACGACAGGGTTCTGTACCGCCCGACCTGCCACTACTCGTACCACCCGTCGAACGACGCCGTGCTGTCGCTGCACGAAATGTTCGGCAACGGCGGCAAGGTGCAGCCAAAGTGGCACATTCTCGAAGAGAACGAGATCGTGGACGGCATCGACGAGCTGGGCGTGCTGCTCTACGGCCACAAGAACAACGCCTACTGGTACGGCTCGCAGCTTTCCATCGAGGAGACCCGCGAAGTCGCGCCGTACCAGAACGCCACCGGCCTCCAGGTCACCTCTGCGATCCTCGCCGGCATGGTCTGGGCCATCGAAAACCCCGACCGCGGCGTGGTCGAAGCCGACGAGATGGATTTCAAGCGCTGCCTCGAAGTGCAGATGCCCTATCTCGGCCCGGTGACCGGCACCTATACGGACTGGACGCCGCTCGACAATCGCGGCGGGCTGTTTCCGGAGGACATCGACACCTCCGACCCGTGGCAGTTCAGAAACGTCCTCGTGCGCTAACCGAAAACGCCCCCGCCAAAAGCGGGGGCGTTCTTGCTTTCAGAGGGCAAGAACCCCTGCCCTGCCTTCATCCGTGCCGTACGCGAGCGCCATGCCGTCCGCGCGCCAGGCGAGTGCCGTCACCTCGCCGCCTTCGGGACCGCGCACGAGAATTTCTGCGCCGTCCTCCATGCGCACCATCATCACCATGCCGTCGCTATAGCCGACAGCGAGCGCATCGCGCTCCGGGTGGCAGGCGACGCAGGTGACGCGCGATCCTTCGCGTGCCGTCGCGAGCATCCCCGGATCTTTCCCCATCGGCCCGTCCTTGGATGAGAACGGCCACATCACCACGGCCTCGGCGCCCGAAGTCGCAAGCCACTTGCCGTCGTGGCTGAAATTGAAGGAGCGGATGCGCGTGGGATAACCCGACATGCGCATGTGTTTTGCGTCCGCGAGGCGCCAGCCATGCAGCGCCGATTCCTGCATGCTCGTAATGAGGAATTTTCCGTCCGGCGACCAGCGGACGCACAGATGCGAGCCCTTCCACTCCAGAAACTCCGGCTTCGCATCGGAATTCGGAAACCAGAGCGAGACCCCGTTGTAATGCGCGACCGCGAGGCGGAAGCCTTTCGGTGCGAAAGCGAGCCCGCCGACCGTGCTCGGCACGTCGAGCGTGCGCTCGCCCTTTTTCGTTTTTACGAAAGCGGTCTTCCCTGCCGACCATGCAATCGCGCCGTCCGGGCCGAGCGCCACGTGGTCGATCCATTTGTTTTTGGCTTCTGCAAGCGTCTCGTCGGCGCCATCGGCGGCCGTCGCAACCACCCGGCCATCGTCGCCGCAACTTACGATACGGGAGCCGTCGCAGACCGCTTCCAGAATCCCGCCATTGGGATGCGCGGCAACCTTCTTCCCGGAGGCGAACACGATCTCGCCGCCGCCGGTTGCGAAGACCGCTTCCTCGCCGAGAAAACCGCAGGCGACGACATGCATGCCGGCATCGCACGGCGTGACAAGTTCAGCGACGGAACGAACTTCGTTTTCGGCCATAGAAATACGGGGATCAGCGCGGGTCGTCTTTGCAGACCGCCTGACCGAACGGCCCCTTGGGCTTCAGCCAGTCGCCGCATTTATCGCAGCCCGACACGGAAACCGCGAGCGCGCCGAGGACGAAAAGCGAGGAAATACGCTTGATCATGGCTCTTTATATCCGCCCCTCGCGCCTGCGACAAACTACTTCGCGATACAGGCCTCGAAGCCTTCGCGCAGCGCCTTTTCATTGAGCTCGCGGCCGATGAAGACGATGCGGCTGTCGCGCTTCTCGTCGTCGCGCCAGTCGCGCTGATGGTCGCCCTCGAACATCATGTGCACGCCCTGCATCACATAGCGCTGCGGATCGTCCTTGAAGGACATGATGCCCTTGGCGCGCAGGATGTTCGGCCCCTGAATCTGGCTGACATTGTCGATCCAGGCAAAGAAGGTCTTGGGCTCGAGCGGCTTGTCGGTCGAGAACGAAAACGACTGCACGTCCTCGTCGTGGTGATGATGGCCGCCTTCGAGGAAATGCGGCTCGATCGCGAGAATGCGGTCGAGGTCGAATGCTCCCTGCGAGAGCACCGCGTCGAGCGGCAGCGCGCCGCGCGAGGTGCGGTGGATTTTCGCAAACGGATTGATCGCGCGAATGCGCAGCTCGACGTCCTTGAGCTCGTCCGGCGTCACGAGGTCGGTCTTGTTGAGAACGATTACATCGGCAAAGGCGATCTGGTTCTTCGCCTCCGGCGCGTCCTTCAGGCGATCCTTGAGCCACTTCGCATCGACCACGGTCACGACCGCATCGAGCGAGGTTTTTCCGCTCACCGTTTCGTCGACGAAGAAGGTCTGCGCGACCGGCGCCGGATCGGCAAGACCCGTGGTCTCCACCAGAATGCCGTCGAACTTGCCCTTGCGCTTCAAGAGCCCGTCGATGATGCGAATGAGGTCGCCGCGTACCGTGCAGCACACGCAGCCGTTGTTCATCTCGAACACTTCTTCGTCCGCGCCGACGATGAGATCGTTGTCGATGCCGATCTCGCCGAACTCGTTGACGATCACGGCGTATTTCTTGCCGTGCGGTTCCGAGAGAATACGATTGAGCAGCGTGGTCTTTCCGGCGCCCAGATAGCCGGTCAGCACCGTTACGGGAATTTTCTCGGACATGATTGCACTCTAGCGGTTGAAGCGGGGATATAGGCGCGGGGGCCCGTGGGCTCAAGCCTCAAGATGCCGCCCCGGCGACAGGCGCTTGCGCAACCCGCCCACCGGCCCGAGCACCACCGAAACCGCATAGAAGATGCCCGTCGCGAGAATGACCGCGGGCCCCGTCGGCAGATTGAAGTGGAAGGACACCAGCAATCCGCCCACGCCCGAAACCATTCCGAGCAGCACCGAGATCGCGGCCATCCGCGTCACATCCTGCGTCCAGAACCGCGCGGCCGCCGCAGGCAGCATCATCATGCCGACCGCGAGCAGCGTTCCGAGCGCGTGAAAGGCCGCGACCAGATTGAGCACGACGAGAGCGAGAAAAAGGAGATGGACCGCGGTTCCCGACCCGCTCACCGAGCGCAGGAAACCGGGATCGACGCATTCGAGCACCAGCGGCCGCCAGATCAGCGCCAGCGCGAACAGGCTGAAAGTCGTGAACGCCGCGATCACGATCAACGTGGGATTGTCGAGCGCAAGCACCGAACCGAACAGCACGCGGAAAAGATCGACATTCGACCCCTTGAGCGAGATCAGGGTCACGCCGAGCGCAAGCGACACCAGATAGAACGCGGCAAGCGCCGCATCCTCTTTCAGTTCCGTGAAGCGCGCGACCAGCCCGGCCGCGACCGCGACCGCGATTCCGGCGGCAATCCCGCCGACGGTCATGGCGAAAAGATCGAGCCCCGCCACGAGAAAGCCGAGTGCCGCCCCCGGCAGAATGGCATGCGCCATCACGTCGCCCGCGAGCGACATGCGCCGGAGCATCAGGAAAATGCCGATGGGCGCCGCGCTCAGCGAAAGGATGATGACGCCCGCAAGCGCGCGGCGCATGAAATCGAATTCCGCAAAAGGCGCGATCAGCGCGTCATGGAACATGGCGGCGGGCCGTCCTCAGGCCGCGTCTTCGCAGACGCCGGCACGATCGTCGAACGCCTCGCTCATGCGGCGCGCACGCAAAAGATTCTCCGCCGAAAGCGTCTCCGCGGTTTTGCCCCACGCCACCGGCTCGCGCGCCAGCAGCAGCGATTCCGGAAAATGCTGCCTCACCAGATCGAAATCGTGCAGCACCGCGACCACGGTGCGCTTCTCGCCGTGCCAGCGATGCACGAGTTCCAGAAGATCCGAAACCGTCTTGGAATCCAGCGACGCGAAAGGCTCGTCGAGCAGGATCACCCGCGCATCCTGCAACAGGAGCCGCGCGAACAACGCGCGCTGCATCTGCCCGCCGGAGAGCGTGCCGATCGGGCGGCTCTCGAAGCCGCGCAGGCCCACCGCCTCGATCGCAGACGAAATCTTCTTCTGCTCGGCGCCACCGATACCACCGAGCAGGCCCGCGCGCTTCCACAATCCCATGGCGACGAGATCGAACACCGAAATCGGAAAGCTGCGGTCGATCTCCGCGATCTGCGGCAGATAGGCGATATCCTGCGCCTTCACTCCGTTGCGCGAAATCTTTCCGCCGAGCGGATGCAGCACGCCGACGATGCCCTTGAGCAAGGTCGACTTGCCCGCGCCGTTCGGCCCGACGATCGCGAGCAGCGCGCCTTCGCCGATCTCGCCGCTCAGGTGATGCACCGCTGGATGCCGGTCGTAACCGAGCGTCAGGTTCTGGAATGCGAGTGCGGATGCCATGCTGTCGCGCTCCCCTTAACGCATAACAAGATAGATAATGAGCCAGACCAGCGCGGAAAGCGTCGCCGCGATGCCCAGCCGCGCGGCTGCCGAAAGCCGCAGCAGCGAAATCCCGGTCTGCACCGGCAGCGGTCGCGTGTGATGGTGCGCGTGGTCGTGTGGACTATGCATTGTTACAATATATCGGCCGCTCGCGGATGCAGCAAACCGGCCGCAAACCTCAAGTGTTACAAGGCCTAGCAACACTTTTCCGGATTCTACCGGGAGATTTCCCCTCGCAATTCCACCCCGATCCCGGTAATGGAAGACCCAACCCGCCGGCCATAAATCGGTTGGGATAGATAACTTCTGGGAGACACAGGGAATGAATTTCGGACGCAAAATCGCAAGCGCGGTCGCCCTAGCGGCGGCTTTCGCAATGGCGCCGGCTGCGGCGCAGGCACAGAATTTCATCAACATACTGACCGGCGGCACAGCCGGTGTTTATTATCCGCTCGGCGTCGCCGTCTCGAAAATTTTCTCCGACAAGATCAAGGACTCGCGCCCGTCCGTGCAGGCGACCAAAGCCTCGGTCGAAAACCTGAATCTCATTCAGGCCGGCAAGGGCGAGATCGCCTTCACGCTCGGTGACTCGCTGGCGCAAGGCTGGGCTGGTGACGCCGATGCCGGCTTCCGCGGCAAGCTCGACAAGCTCCGCGTCGTCGGCGCGATCTATCCGAACTACATCCAGATCGTCGCCTCGAAGGAAAGCGGGATCAAGACGCTCGCCGACCTGAAGGGCAAGCGGCTTTCGGTCGGCGCGCCGAAGTCGGGTACCGAGCTGAACGCGCGCGCGATCCTCTCTGCTGCCGGCATCAAGTACGAGAACCTCGGCAAGGTGGAGTATCTGCCGTTCGCGGAATCGGTCGAACTCATCAAGAACCGCCAGCTCGACGCAACGCTCCAGTCGGCGGGCCTCGGCGTTGCTTCGATCAAGGACCTTGCGAACTCGGTCGAGATCGTCGTCGTTGAAATCCCGGCGGACCTCGTCACCAAGGCCGGTGCGCCGTTCCTTGCGGCAACCATTCCCGCAAATACCTATCAGGGACAGACGGCCGCGGTATCCACGGCAGTCGTGCCGAATTATCTCGTCACGCGCTCCGATCTCTCGGAGGAAGCCGTCTATCAGATGACGAAGGCGATCTTCGACAGCCTGCCGGACCTCGTGGCAGCCCACGCTGCGGCACGTTCGATTTCCCTGCAAAGCGCAGCGAAATCCCCGCCGGTTCCGCTCCACCCGGGAGCCGCGAAATACTTCAAGGAAAAAGGCATCGGCGGTTAAGCCGTCGAGTTTTGCGGCCCGCGTGACGAACGCGGGCCGTTTTGCTTTTGTAGGGCCGGAAATATGATCCGCGCAGGTCGTATCCATACGCGTTGGGGGACGCCGTCATGACGAACGAGAAAGACGAAGCCAAGGCAGAGCCGAAGCATGAAGCGGAAGCGACGCAGATCTCGGCCTTGCCGCAGGAAACTGCGGGCCCGCTCGTCGACGACGTCGCCGGCCACCTGAGCCTGGAATGGGGCCAGGGCAGGCTCGGCACCCTCGTTTTCTATCTCGCCATAGCGTTCTCGATTTTTCAGATCATCACTTCGTTCGGCGTGCCGCTCGACAAGCCGTTCTTCGATGCGCTGCCGCGGCTCGATCTGCTGCTCGTGATCCGCGCCGGGTTGGCGGCCTGGCTCATCTATCTCGTTATGAAGGCGATCCGCGGCCGTCTCACTTTCGCGGACGTCGTCGCATTTCTCGCGGTCGCAGGCGCGATTCAACTGGTTTCGGCCTTCGCGGGCGGCCTGCCGAGCCAGGTCGTGCGCGCGATCCACGTCGGCTTCCTCACGCTGCTGGGCGGCGCGATGATCGCCAATTCATTCAGCCTTCCCTGGCACAAGGCCGCGGCCTGGGGCCTTGGTATCGCCGGCTTCCTCGCCGGATTCTATCAATGGCTTTTCTATCTGCCGCTGATCGACCGCTCCGGCTTCCTGAACGACTTCGATCTCTTCGTCGGCACGGCGTCACTCCTGGTGCTGTTCATCATGGTGCAGCGGGTCATGGGCTCGGCCATCGCGATCGTCTGCGGCACGGCGCTCGCATATGCGGCGTTCGGCCAATATCTCCCGGCGCCGCTCAATCATCGTGGCTATTCCTTCGACCAGATCATCGAGCACATGGCCTTCGGCACCGAAGGAATCTATGGCGTGCCGACGCTGGTTTCGGCGACCTACATCTTCCTGTTCATCCTGTTCGGCTCGTTCATGGAGCGCGCAGGCGTAATCCGCTTCTTCAACGAGCTGTCGATGGCGATTTTCGGCGGCACCCGCGGCGGCCCCGGCAAGGTCTGCGTAGCCTCGTCGGCGCTGATGGGCACGGTCTCGGGCTCGGGCATCGCCAACGTCGTGGCTTCGGGACAGTTCACGATCCCGCTGATGAAGCGCAACGGCTTCCACGCCGCCTTCGCGGGCGGTGTGGAAGCAACCTCTTCGATGGGCGGCCAGATCATGCCGCCGGTCATGGGCGCGGTCGCCTTTATCATGGCCGAGACCATCGACCGGCCGTACATCGACATCGTGATCGCGGCGATCATTCCCGCCTCGCTTTATTTCATGGCCTGCTTCTGGTCGGTGCATCTGCAGGCCGGCCGGCAGGGCCTGCACGGCTTGCCGCGCCACCTATTGCCGAGCGCATGGGACGAGATGCGCAACAACTGGTTCCTCATTCTGCCGCTGGTCGTGCTGGTCTATCTGCTGTTCGCTGGCTACACGCCGCTGTTTGCGGGCGCGGTCGGCCTCGCCCTGACGGCGATGTTGATCATCGGCACTTCGCTCGCCGAACAGATCCGCCTGACCGCAATTCGAATCCTCTTCTGGATCGCGCTCGGCCTGCTCGCAGCCTATTCGCTCTGGACGAGCGTCGTTTTCATGCTCGTGCTGATTGGAATCCTCGTGGTGTGGAGCGCGTGGAACCGGAAGGGCCGCGAGACGCTCGCCGCCTGCCGCGACGCGCTCGCGGACGGCGCGCGGCAGGCGATTTCGGTTGGTCTCGCCTGCGCCGTGGTCGGCATCGTGATCGGCACCATGACGCTCACCGGTCTCGGCACCATCGTCGGCACCTGGATGATCTCGATTGGCCGCGAGAGCCTGTTCCTCGCGCTGGTGCTTACGATGATCTTCAGCTTGCTCCTCGGCATGGGCATTCCGACGATCCCGAACTACATCATCACCTCGTCGCTCGCGGCACCCATCCTCTTGAAACTCGACGTGCCGCTGATCGTCTCGCACATGTTCGTCTTCTACTTCGGGATCATGGCGGACCTGACGCCGCCGGTAGCGCTCGCCTGTTTCGCTGCCGCGCCGATGGCGCGCGTTAGCGGATTCGATATTTCCATGAAAGCGGTGCTGATCGCGCTGCCCGGGTTCATCATTCCCTATATGGCGGTCTATGACCCGGCGCTGATGTTGCAGCCCATGGCCGGCCTGGAAGGCAACGCCTATTGGGCACACGTCGTCTATGTGTGCTTCAAGGCGCTGCTAGCGCTCGCTTTATGGGGGGTCGCCGCCTTCGGCTATCTCGCCATGCCGGTGTCCTGGCTCGGCCGCCTGTTCTGTTTCGTGACAGCGATGTTCCTGGTCGTGCCGAACTGGTGGAGTGACTATATCGGCTTCGCCGCCGCCGCTGCCTTCATCGGCACGCACTACTTCTCCGCATGGCGCAGCGGACAGTGGGGCGCGAAGGTGAAATCAAAAGCTGCATGAGCGCAATCTGTCTCGCGGGCGGCGGCGTTGTCGTGAAACTCGCCGCCGCCATCACGCTTTCCTGGATGCATTCGGTCGAAAAAGTCCAATGGGAAGAAGACTGGCGCGCGCATCCCGCCGGCATTGCCATCGTGGAATCGCGCGTGAAAGGATCCGGCGCTGGCATGGAGCCGCCGGCGGGCGCAAAGCTGAAAGACGGCGCCTACAGCTATCGTCCGCACTGGGCGCCCCAGAAAGAAGTGATCCTGCGCCGCTCCGGCGCGACCGCTGACTGGAATATTTGCCAGAACGGCGCATGCAAGCCGATGAGCGATTATTTGCCGGCGGACGCCGATCCGGTGACGCTGTCGCTCTGCGACTAGCCCAGCGGTCCTTTTTTCAGCCGCGCCAGATCGAAACGCGCGACGTCTTCCAGCAACGAAACAAAAGCCTGCGCGCCGTGAGCCGCGGCCCGCTCGCCCTTTTCCTTCGTGGCGGCCTTCGCATTTCCGATCGCGCCGGTTTCCTGCAAGTCCTGCGTCATCCAGCCGAAGCCGGCCGGAACCGCCGCGCGCAGGAACTTGAATTCCTGCTCCATCGCCTTCGTCACCGGCACGAAATCGTCAAGCTGATCCAGCCGGACGCTGTTCGACGCGAAGGCGAGCATCAGCGAAGTCTCGATCTCGCCGCCATGAATGCCGTGCAGCTTCTCGTCCGCGCCGAATAACCCCTCGGGATAGCCGAGGCGATGCCATGAAGTGAGCACCGCGAACATACTGAAACGCTCGCGAAGCTCGCGCGTCACGATATCGAGCACCGACGAGTTACCGCCATGCGAATTCACGAACACGATTTTGCGCACCCCAGCGCGAAAGACGCTTTCGCCGATCTCGACCCAGGCGCGGATCACGGTCTGGTAGGAAAAGCTGAGCGTGCCCGGATAGTCGCGATGTTCGCCAGATTTGCCGATCTGCTGCACCGGCAGGAACGAAACCGGAAGTTGCGGCGGAAGAAGGCTTTGCACGCGCGCGAGATAGCCTTCCGCGATTGTGGCATCGACTGAAAGCGGAAGGTGCGGCCCGTGCTGCTCGATCGCCGCCACCGGCACCACCGCGATCCACTCGCCCGGATTTCCGCGCCGAAAATCCTGCCAGGTCATGTCCTGCCAATGCCGCTTCGGATTCATGCCCAATTCCGCACCAAACCGCCGCAACCTATTGAGCGCGCGGCTATGGCGCAAGCAGGCCCGCCTGCTGCCTGCTTCTTGGCGTTGGCATTAAGGTTACGATCCCTTATGCGACAGCCGGTCGAAGCCAACTCGTTAGATTGAAGCCATGCCCGGAAAACTGCTGACAACCCTGATCGCGCTCGTCCTGCTCGCCGCTCCTTCCTTCGCGGCCGACAAAGTGCGCTTCGGCACCAATTGGGTCGCCGAGGCGGAACACGGCGGCTTCTATCAGGCGCTGGCCGATGGCACCTATGCGAAATACGGCCTCGAGGTCGAGATCGTGCCGGGAGGGCCGCAGATCAACAACCGCATCTTGCTTTCCGCGGGCCGGCTCGATTTCTACATCTCCGCAAATTTTCTCCAGGCCTTCGCCGCGGTGGAACAGAACGTGCCGACGATCGTGGTGGCCGCGATCATGCAGCGCGATCCCATCGCGATTCTCGCGCATCCCGGCACCGGCATCGAAACATTCGAGGACCTGAAGAAGGTCAATCTTTTGCTCGGCGCCGACGCCATCGTGACGTCGTTCCGCTGGTTGAAGACCGAGCATGGCTTTCGCGACGAGCAGGCGCGGCCCTATACCTTCAACCCGCAGCCTTTCCTCGCAAACCGGAACACCGCGATCCAGGGCTACGTGACCTCGGAGCCTTTCGTGATCGAGCAGGCGGGCGGTTTCAAGCCGAAGGTATTCCTGCTCGCCGACCACGGCTTCGACGGCTATGCGACCACGCTGGAAACCCGCGTCGAGCTGCTGCGCAAGAACCCCGATCTCGTGAGCCGCTTCGTGGAAGCCTCCATCGTCGGATGGTACAATTACCTTTACGGCGACAACAAAGTCGCGAACGACCTCATCAAGAAGCACAATCCGGAAATGACGGATGCGCTGATCGCTTTCTCCACCGCGAAGATGAAGGAATATGGCATCGTCGATTCCGGCGACGCGCTCAATTTCGGCATCGGCGCCATGCAGGAGACGCGCATCAAGGGCTTCTTCGACAAGATGGTGAAAGCGGGCGTCGTGAAGCCCGGGATCGACTGGAAGAAAAGTTTCGACGCCACTTTCGTGAACAGAAAACACGGCGTCGATCTGTATCGCCTGAAATGAAGAACACGCACGCAAAGCCCGCCCCCGGAGGAAAGTCCGCGCGCACGGAAAATGCGGCGCTGGCGGAGCTGCGCGGCGTTGGCAAGACCTTCGACAGCGGCGTGATCGCGCTGGAGGACGTTTCCTTCCAGATCCGGCACGGCGAATTTCTGTCGCTGCTCGGCGCTTCGGGCTGCGGCAAGACCTCCCTGCTCAGGATCATCGCAGGATTGCTCGCGCCCGATCGCGGCAGCGTCACCTGGGGCGAAGGCGCCCGCCCGCGCGAAACCGGATTCGTGTTTCAGGAACCCGCATTGATGCCCTGGGCCAGCGTGAGCGCGAATATCCGTCTGCCGCTACGGCTGCTGGGACTCGCCGACGATGCCGCTGCACGGCGCACGCGCGAAGCACTTGCGCAAGTGGGCCTTGAAAAATTCGCGGACGCCTACCCGCACGAGCTTTCGGGCGGCATGAAGATGCGCGCGTCGCTCGCCCGCGCGCTGATCGTGCGGCCCCGGCTCCTGCTCATGGACGAGCCGTTCGCCGCGCTCGACGAAATCTCGCGCTTCAAGCTGAACGACGAACTGCTCACGCTATGGCAGCAACTCGATTGCACGGTGGTCTTCGTGACCCATTCCGTTTTCGAGGCGGCCTACCTGTCGACCCGCACGCTGGTGATGTCGCCGCGCCCCGGCACGATTGCCGAGGAAATCCATCTCCTGCCCGCCACCGAGCGCTTCGATCCGCAGTACCGCACCTCCGCGAGCTTCGCCGCGCGCGCGCGCAAGCTTTCCGAAGCGCTGGAGCGCGCACAATGACAAGGCGCGAACGAGCGGCGCCGCTCCTCTCTTTCGCGCTCCTGTTCGCGGCGTGGGAAGTCGCAGTTCGCGCTTTCGCAATCGAGCCGCAGATTCTTCCGGCCCCCTCCCTGATCGCGCAGACGCTCGCCGCCGACGCCCGGCTTCTGTTCGGCTCAATGCTCGTCACCTTACGGATCACCTTGCTCGCGCTCGCGATCGCCACGATTGCGGGCGCCGCATTCGCGATCCTGTTTGCCGCGTCGCGCCCGGCCGAGCGCATGCTCTTTCCGGTCGCGGTGGTGTTTCAGGTGACGCCGATCATCGCGATAGCACCGCTCCTGCTGATTTATTTCGAGCCCGCGAATGCGGTGCTCGCCTGCGCGGTGCTCGTCGCGTTCTTTCCGATTCTCTCGAATACCGCGCTCGGGCTCGCCTCGGCCGACCGGCAATTGCGCGATCTCTTCGCGCTTTACGACGCGGGCTGGCTGAAGACGCTCATTTATCTACGGCTGCCTGCGGCGCTGCCGTATTTTCTCGGCGGCCTCCGCATCGCAGGCGGGCTCGCGCTGATCGGCGCCATCGTCGGCGAGATCGCGGCGGGCACCGGCGGTGCCGGCTCCGGCCTGGCGTGGCGCATCATCGAGGCGGGCCATCGCGTGAATATTCCACGCATGTATGCGGCCCTTATCCTGATCGCGCTTGCAGGCGTCGTAATTTTTGCGCTGTTCTCGGCGTTGCAACGTTTCGCGCTCAGGCGCTGGCACGCAAGCCTCGAAAGCCGCTGACCGTCAGCCGGCCATCTTCAGCTTTCGCTCGCGCAGCTTGCGCTGGAGCCGCTGCCAGGCGCGGCGGTAGGGAGCGCCCGAAAGCAGGTGCCGCGAGAGCCGCGCCTCGCGAAATTTCCGCTCGAGCGTCCGGGCGTGATCCGGAAAGCCGAACCAGTCCGCCTTCGGCATTTCGATACGCCTGAAAGTTTGCGCCGCGCGCAGCGCATCCGTCGGCATCCATTCGAAGCCGGCTTTCTCCGCCATCATCCGCAGCGTCTCATAGGCGAAGCCATGCACATGCGCGAAGTGGAACATGCCGGTCGGCGTCCGGTTCTCCGCCATGTTCGGCACGGCGACGAAAAAAATTCCATCCGGGACCAGCAGCGAATGCACGCGCTGCATGCTCGCGAAGGGGTCGCGCAGATGCTCGAAAACATGGAAGGAATGAATGAGATCGAATTTGCGCCCGCCGAAATCGATCTTGTTCAACGGCGCGTTGTGAACCTTCACGCCATAGGCGCTCTCGGCGTAGCGCGCAAAGCCGGTGCTCGGCTCGACGCCCTCGACCTCATAACCGCGGCGCTTCGCCTCCGCGAGAAACTCTCCGCCGCCCGCGCCGATATCCAGAATGCGGGCGCCCGGCTTCAGGTAAGGCTTGAGCGCATCCAGCCGCGCGACCGCGCCCGTATGGCCGCGGCCGATCGTCTTCGGTGTCGGCTCCAGCGTGCTCTGGTAATGCAGCCGGTAATGATCGGTGTAATAACGGTCGAGTTCCGCCTCGGTCGGCATCGGATCGACCCGGATCAGGCCGCAATTCGTGCAGATCACGTTGGTGAGCGGATTGAGCCAGCGGTCGCGCGTCCCGATCACGGTCTTTTCGCTGCTGCCGCAAAGATTGCACGCAACCTGCTCGCCCGCATAACGAAACGGCCGGTAGCCAGGCACGATTTTGCTCAGGAAGGACATCGAAAGGACTGCTCGATCGAAAGAGGCGTCTTCATAAAGCGGATTGCGGCCCTGTCAAACCACCGTGCCGAGCCATGCGCGCAGGGGGCTGCCCGTCATGCGGCGGCCGGTCTAGGCTCCCGCGCACCAGAAGGGCTCCCTGTCCATGCCATCCGACCCGCGCCCGCTGCGCGAACTTCCCGCGCTTGGCGACGCCCGCGCTCGCATCATCGGCATCGCGCTGATGTGCGGGGCGCTGTTCTGCTTCGCGATCCTCGATACGACGGCGAAATGGCTTACCGGCCACCTGCCGACCTTGCAGGTGGTCTGGGCGCGCTATGCGAGCCACTTCCTGATCGGCTTTCTCTTCGTCAATCCGTGGACGGTGAAGGGGCTGTTCATTACGCGGCGGCCATGGTTGCAGCTCGGCCGCTCCGCGCTCCTGTTTCTTTCGACCGCGATCAACTTCATCTCTCTGAATTTCCTCCAGCTCGACGAAACCACGGCGATCATGTTCACGACGCCGTTCTTCATCGCGCTTTTCGCGGGGCCCATCCTCGGGGAGTGGATCGGCTGGCGGCGCTGGATTGCGATCCTGATCGGCTTTGCAGGCGCGCTCGTGGTGATCCGGCCCGGTACGGGCGCCTTGCATCCGACCGCCTTCCTGTCGCTCGCGGGTGCCTGTTGCTATGCGCTCTACAACATCTCCACCCGCGCGCTTGCCCCCTACGACTCCACGCAGACGACCATCACCTATTCCGCGCTCGTCGGCGTGCTGGCGGCGTCGGTGCCGCTGCCCTGGGTCTGGCAGACGCCCACCGAGCCGCTCGTGATCGGCGCCATGGTCACGGTCGGGCTGTTCGGCCTGATCGGCCATACCTTCCTGATTATCGCGCACCGCTATGCGCCGGCCGGCGTGCTCGCGCCCTTCATCTATTTCCAGATCATCTGGGTTTCGATCACGAGCTTCGCCGTCTTCGGGCATCTGCCGACGTTCTGGACTGTCATCGGCGCGCTGATCGTGATCGCGTCGGGCCTCTATCTGCTCTATCGCGAACGCAAGATGAAGGCGGAGGCCTCGCTCGAAGCGCAGGCCGACAAATAGCGCCCTTCAGGGAAGCAGGATCAACGTCGGCAGAAAGCCGGTGTTGCGCAGATATTCGACGCCTTCGGCAAGCGGGATCGAAAGCAGAAAGAAACTCGCATCGAGCGCGGTCATGCGCACGGCGCGCGGATTGATCTCGAGCTTCTCCGCGTCCCGCCATAGCGAGAAATCGGGAAACAGCCTCGGCACGCGAGCGAAATACGCCGCATAGGCCGCGCCGAAATGATCCCGCAGCACCCGCTCTTCCTTGAAAATCACGAGCAGAAAAACGAGAGCGGCGACCGCGCCGGTCGCAACCGCAAGACTGAAGCTGCCGAGCTGCGCGCCGGCGCCCACCGCCCCGGCGATCGAGAACAGGTAGAGCGGATTGCGGCAGACCGAATAGGGTCCTGCCGTGACGAGCGCCTCGGTTTTCCGCCCGCCGATATAAAGCGTGCAGATCATCCTTCCGCAAATGCAAAGAACGATCAGGATCAGGCCGAAAAATTCAATGCCCTCATGCAGAAATGACCCGCTCGGCCAGCGCGAATCGCCGACCAGCACGAAGCCGATCCCTGCTACAATGCAGGCAAACAGCACCGCCTTCCGGATCGACTGCACCAGCGGAAGATTGATAGAACCTGAAGACACGCGACCTACCCCCAGGAAGGCTCGAGCCTTCGCCCCCATTCGAGGTTTTGTTTGCGCGAGCCGCCCTATCCTTTGCAACAAGAAACGGAAAAAACGCCACGATGACCAAGCCAGAACTTCTGATTGCAAGCCCGATGATGCCGATGGTCGAGGAACAGCTCGACCGGCATTTTACCGTCCATCGGCTCTACCAGGCGCCGGACAAGGACAAACTCCTTGCCGAAGCCGGCCCGAACATTCGCGCGATTGCCGCGACCCCCGGCGCGAAAATCGATGCCGCATTGATGGGCAAACTGCCGAAACTGGAAATAGTAGGCGGCTTCGGCGTGGGCTATGATTCCATCGACGCGAAATGGGCCGGCGCCAACGGCATCGTGGTCACGAATACGCCCGACGTGCTGAACGAGGAAGTCGCCGACACCGCAATCGGTCTCCTGCTCGCGACCATCCGCCAGTTGCCGCAGGCCGACCGCTTCGTTCGCGCGGGCAAATGGCCCGAGAAGAACTTCCCCCTCACCGTCACCCTGCAAGACCGCACCGTCGGCGTGGTCGGCATGGGCCGCATCGGCAAGGCGATCGCGAAGCGGCTGGAAGCTTTCAACACCCCGATCGTCTATCACAGCCGCAACAAGGCCGAGGGTGTTTCCTACAAGCACTATCCCGACCTGAAGGCGATGGCGAAGGACGTCGATGTGCTGATCGTAATCACGCCCGGCGGCGCCGCCACGCGGCACATGATCAACAAGGAAGTCATGGAAGCGCTGGGGCCGAACGGCGTCATCGTCAATGTCGCGCGCGGCTCCGTGATCGACGAGCAGGCGCTGATCGACGCGCTGCGCGAGAAAAAAATTCTCTCCGCCGGCCTCGACGTTTTCGAGAACGAACCGGAGGTGCCGCAGGCGCTGCGGGACATGGATCATGTCGTGCTGCTGCCCCATGTCGGCTCGGCGTCCGTGCATTGCCGCAATTTGATGGGGCAGCTTGTCGTGGACAATCTCGTCGCCTGGGCCGCGGGCAAGCCGCCGCTGACGCCGGTTGCCGAAACGCCCTGGCCACCGAAGAAAAAATAGAATGCGAACCCACGCAACAGCCCTTGCCGCGGCTTTGCTGATCGCGGCTCCCGCAGCGGCGCAATTCGCGCCGCTGCAACCGCTGAACCTGAAGGAGGTCGATCCGGCGTTGATCGGGGATCTCTTCGGTGCGTGGGAAATTCGCGGCCATGACGGCAAGAAGCGCTGCCGGATCGTGCTTAAGAAAGAAACCGCGATCGGCGGCTATGCCATCGAAGTCGCGGAGAACTGCAAAGCGGCCTTCCCGGTGATGAGCGAAATCGCGGGCTGGCGGCTGCTCGAAAGCTGGACCATCGATCTCATCGACGCCACGCGCAAAACCCGCGTCCGCTTCACGACACCCGACGAGACTTACGTGGCGCAGAACGAAATCGACGGCATTGCGCGGCTCGTGAAATCAAAGCAGCAGAAATGATCGGGCGTCCGCACATTGCGCTTGCCGCGCTCGTCGTAATCGCATCGATCGCGAGCGCGGCGGCGCAGGATAACGCCGCCGCTCGCGTGCTGGCCTCGAACTATCAGCTCGCCGATGCGACCGGCGAGCGGAAATGCGCGATCGTGCTGGATGCAAAACCCTCGCCGCCCGGCTTTACGCTCAGCTTCGACCGCTCCGCCTGCACGGCGCTTTTCTCGCACCTTGCCGATGTCACGGCATGGCAGCCGGCGCCCGCGCGCGGCATCAATTTCGTGACCGCGAAAGGCGTCGTCGTCACCGAATTCACCGAAGGCGTCGGCGGCGTCTATGAAGGAATCCGCGAGAACGACGGCGTGTATTTTCTTTCCAATCTGAGGATCGTCGACGCCAGCGAAATTCAGCCGGCGGATCTCGTCGGCGAATGGAACCTCTCCCGCCCCGGCGGGTCCACGATCTGCCGCATCACCCTCACGAACGAGGCAAAGCCGGAGCAGCGCTTCGCCATCCGCATCGCGCCCGGCTGCGACAGCGCGATCACCGCCTTCGGGCCCACCATGTGGCAGCTCAACAACGGCGATATCCTGCTGTTTTCGGAAAGCGGCGACCTGATCCGCCTTGGCAAGAATGAAGAAGGCCAGTGGGCACGGCTGCCGGACCAGAAGCAGGCCCGCCCGCGCCCGCTCCTGATGTCGCGCTGATTACGACATCAGCCGCAGCCCTTTCAGGCTGGCGTGCCCGTCCTTGCCGACGATGATGTGATCGTGAACCTCGATCCCGAGCGGCCGGGCCACTTCGACGATCGTCTTGGTCATCTGGATATCGGCCCGCGACGGCGTCGGATCTCCCGACGGATGGTTGTGCACGAGCACGATCGCAGTCGCGGACAGCTCCAGCGCGCGCTTGACGACTTCGCGCGGATAGACCGGCGTATGATCGACCGTGCCCTTCTGCTGGACCTCATCCGCGATCAATTGATTGCGCTTGTCGAGAAACAGGATGCGGAACTGCTCCTTGTCAGCGAACGCCATCGAGGTACGGCAATAGTCGATCACCGCGGACCATGACGAGAGCACCTTCTTGCTCTTGATCCTGCCCTTGGCGAGATGTTGCGCGGCGGCCTCGACGACTTTCAACTCGGTGACGATGGCATCGCCCACGCCTTCGACTTCTTTCAGCCGCGACGGCGGCGCGGAGATGACTTCCGCGAAGGAGCCGAACTGCTCGATCAGTAATTTCGCAAGCGGCTTCACATCCCGCTGCGGCACCGCGCGAAACAGCACGAGTTCGAGCAATTCGTAGTCGGCGAGCGCGGCCGAGCCGGATTCGCGAAAACGCGAACGCAGCCGTTCGCGATGGCCGTGATAATGCGGCGCTTCCTTGAATCCGGAACCGCGCGCCTTGCCCATGCGAAATCAGGCCGCTTGCGTATAAGGGGGCTTGTGGAAGCCTTTGGGCGACAGCGTGAAAATTTCGACGCCGGTTTCCGTGACGCCGATCGAATGCTCGAACTGCGCAGACAACGAGCGGTCGCGCGTGACCGCGGTCCAGCCGTCGGAGAGCACTTTCACGTGCGGGCGGCCGAGATTGATCATCGGCTCGACCGTGAAGAACATGCCGGGACGCAACACCACGCCCTCGCCGGGCGAGCCCACATGCACGATGTTCGGCTCGTCGTGGAACAGGCGGCCAAGACCGTGGCCGCAGAAATCGCGCACGACGCTCATATGGTTCGGCTCGACCACCGCCTGGATCGCGGCGCCGATGTCGCCGGTGGTGGCGCCGGGACGGATCACCGAAATGCCGCGCATCATCGCTTCGTAAGTGACTTCCACGAGCCGCTCGGCACGCCGCGGCACTTCGCCGATCAGATACATGCGGCTCGAATCGCCATGCCATCCGTCGAGGATCACGGTGACGTCGATATTGACGATGTCACCCTCCCGCAGCGGCTTCTCGTTCGGGATGCCGTGACAGACCACGTGATTGATGGAGGTGCAGACCGATTTGCGATAGCCGCGATACATCAGGGTCGCGGGCAGCGCGCCATGATCCATGGCGAAATCGAATACGAGCTTGTCGATCCGCTCCGTGGTCACGCCCGGCTGCACATGCTCGACCAGCATGTCGAGCACCTCGGCCACCAGCCGGCCCGCGCGGCGCATGCCCTCGAAATCCTCCGCGCCGTGCAGACGAATCTGCCCGGTTTTACGGAGCGGAGCGGTGGCGGCGTCAACGTAAGTCATGATGATCAACCCCGAATGTAGGCAATTGCGCGGGAATCGCAAGGAACTATCCCGTGACCGGAATTGCGGCCCCGATAGCGATACCATCGAACGAAATCCGGCATCTTCGCGCCAGCATCTCGACGCCCGCCGCGCGCGCATGATCGAACGCCGCGGCATAGGTCGCGTCGATGTCGCGCGCAACCGCCACCGAATTCGCGGAACCGATCTGCACGACGAACAGAAGCACCGCGCGGGCGCCCCCGGCCTTCGCCGCCGCAAGCTCGTCGAGATGGCGCGCGCCGCGCGCCGTGACGCAATCGGGAAATTCCGCGAGTCCCGGCTCGCGCATCAGGTGCACGTTCTTGATTTCGAGAAAACACGATGGCCTGCCGGGTGCCTCCAGCAGAAAATCCACCCGCGAGCGAGCGCCGAACTTCACTTCGCGGCGCACGGATTGGTAGCCTGCAAGCTCCGCAATCGACCCTTCCGCGAGCGCCTCCGCCACCAGGCGATTGGGATGCGCGGTATTGACACCGGCCAGCTCCATGCCGGTCCCGAAATCCGCGTCCACCAGCTCCCACGAATAGGCAAGCTTGCGCTTCGGGTCGTCGGACTTCGAAAGAAATACGCGCGCATCGGGCGTCATCAACCCGGTCATGGCGCCCGGATTGGCGACGTGCACCGTCGTCTCGCTGCCGTCGGGAAGGATGACATCCGCAAGGAAGCGCTTGTAGCGGCGCAGGAGCCGCGCCTCGATCAGCGGTGCAGCGAACTTCATCGCGCCTCAGGCCGGGACCTTGCCGCCAAGATCATCCTCGACATGGTGAGCTATGATCTCATCGAAATTCTTGTCGGGCACGAAACCGAGAGTGAGCGCGCGCTTCGCTTCAAATCGATGCGGCCAACCACCGACGATCCGCTCGATCAGCGTGTCGCGCACGCGCTGGATCCGCGCGACCGCAGCATCGCCGCCGACTTTGCGCAGGGCCTCGATCTGTTCCGCAATCGTGCAGGCGACCGCAGGCATCATGAGATTGGGCCGCTCGTCGAGCCCGCCGGTGTCCAGCGTCGCCGCATGCAGAAGATACCCGATCGCCGCGCGCGGGCTCGCGTGGGAATGCAGCAATTCGTCCGACACCGGCAGCATCGCGTTCTGCCCCGCGAGCGGCTCACGGATGATGCTCGAGAAAAAACCCGACGCCGCCTTGTTCGGCTTGCCCGGCCGCACGGTGATCGCAGGCAGACGGATGCCGACGCCGTCGAAGAACCCGCGCCGCGAATAGTCGGCGAGCAACTGCTCGCCGATGGCTTTCGCGACGCCATAAGAACTATGGGGCGTGAGATGAAAATCGTCCGTCACCGGCCCGTCGAACGGTCCGCCGTAAACTGCCGCAGAGCTCGTGAACACCACGCGCGGCTTGTATTGGCGGCCGCGGATCGCCTCGAAGAGAAAACGCGTGCCGTCGAGATTGACGCGATAGCCCTTGTCGAAGTCCGTCTCGGCTTCGCCCGAAACCACGCCCGCGAGATGAAAGACGTATTGCGGGCTGTCCGCGACCGCCGCCGAAGCCTCGCCCGGCAGCGAAAGATCGCCCGTGCGCGAAGACACCTTGAAGGGCGCGTTCTTGGGCGCCGCGGGCGCCTCGACATCGACCAGCGTCATGCGCCCGATCGGCTTGCCGCCGATACGCGGCTCGCGCGCAAACCGCGCGATCAGCTTCTGGCCGATCATGCCGGCCGCGCCGGTGACCAAGACGTGGAGATCTTCGCTCATGGAACTTCGCCGCCCCTTAAAATTGAAATTCATCCTGCCCGACAGCGCCGCGAAGGAAAAGCGCTAGGCGCGGAACTGCTCCAGCTTTTTCTTTTGCGTGCCGTCGGCGTTGAAATTTCCGGGCGACAGCCACGCCTCGAACGCGCGCTTCCGCGCGGGCCATTCGTGATCCATCATCGCGTACCAGGAGGTGTCACGATTCCTGCCTTTGACGATCATGTGCTGGTTGAAAATGCCCTCGAAGGTAAAGCCGAAACGCAAAGCCGCGCGGCGCGACGGCGCATTCAGCGAATTGCATTTCCATTCGTAGCGGCGATTGCCCAGCACCTCGAACGCATAACGCGCGAGCAGATATTGCACTTCGGTCGCGAGCGCCGTTCTTTGCAGCAAAGGCGAATAGAGAATATTGCCGACCTCGACCACGCGATTGGCCGGCCGAATTTCCATCAACGTTGCAAAACCGACCGGCCGGTCTTCCCGGTCTATGATCGCGTAGGCGTAGGGATCCTCCCGGCCCGCAACCATTTCGATATAGGCATCGAAATCGGAGCGCCCGGAAAAGGGACCGTGAGCGAGATAGGTCCATACCTCGTCATGGCCGTTCACCGCATCCCAGAGCGCCGCGGAATGCCGGGCTGCATTCAGTTTTTCAATGCGTCCGAAACTGCCCTGGATCGTAACCGGCTCCGGCCGCTTTGCAGGCGCGGCGTCCACCGCCTGCCCGACCATCTGGGTCACGCGCCGCTCCGCGCTTTGGAGTCCTTGTAGAAGAACTTGTTGATCTCCGCGCCCGGCGCGCCTTCGCTCAGTGCATCGAAGCGCCCTTCTTCGGCGATCTGCTTTGCCGCGCGCAGGAACGCGCCCCAGATATTACGGGCGAGCGCCCCGCCGACGCTGATGCGCCGCACGCCGAGCGCCTCGGCGTCTTTCACCGTCAGGCCGATCGGCGTTCCGATCAGCAAATTCACCGGCTTCGGCGCGACGGCATCGACGATGGCCCTGATCTGCTCGGGCTTGCTGATGCCCGGCGCAAACAGACAGTCCGCGCCGACGTTCGCGTAGGCCTTGAGGCGCGCGATTACATCTTCGAGATCGGGCTTGCCGGCAATGAAGCCTTCGGCGCGGCCGACGAGGAGCGTATCGCCGCCCTTTTTGTCGATGGCAGAACGCGCCGCCGCAACCCGCGCAACCGCATCGTCGAAGTCGTAAACCGGCTTGTCCTTCTGCTTGGTCGAGTCCTCGATGGAAAGCCCCGCGATGCCGGTATCGCAGGCGAGGGAAACGCTTTCCGCAACCCCCGCCGGATCATGCGCGAAGCCGCCCTCGAAGTCGGCATTGATCGGAAGGTCCGTCGCATTCACGAGCTCGGCAAGATGCTCGAGCAGCATTTCGCGCGTGATGCCGTTATCCGCAACGCCCTTCGACCAGGCGAAGCCCGCGCTCGTACTCGCGAGCGCCTTGAAGCCCATCGCCTGAAGCCAGCGCGCGCTCGGCATGTCCCAGGGATTGGGAATGACGAAGCAGCCGCTCTTATGCAGCGCATGAAAGGTGGCGCGCTTCTCCGCAATCGTCGGCATCAGTGATTCTCCCGTGGAATGCCGAAGTTTTCGGCAACGTTCTGAAACTTGATCGCGGGCTTGAGCACCATGCCTTCGGAAAGCTGATCCACCATCTGCCGCTGGATTTCCTGCCACGGGGTCTGGCTCGCGGGGAATTTGTAGCCGCCCGCTGCCGCGAGCTTCGCGCGACGCGCCGCAAGCTCCGGCTCCCCGATCAGAATATTGGCCTCGCCTTTCCTGAGGTCGATCCGCACGCGGTCGCCGGTTTCGAGAATCGCGAGCCCGCCGCCTGCCGCGGCCTCCGGCGATGCGTTCAAAATCGAGGGCGAGCCGGAAGTGCCCGACTGCCGCCCGTCGCCGATGCAGGGCAGCGATTTCACGCCGCGATTGAGGAGTGCGGCCGGCGCGGTCATGTTCACCACTTCCGCCGCGCCCGGATAGCCGATCGCGCCGACGCCGCGCATGAACAGCATGCAATGCTCGTCGATCTTGAGCGCGGGGTCGTCGATGCGCGCGTGATAGTCCTCCGGGCCGTCGAAGACGATGGCGCGGCCCTCGAAGGCGTCGGGGTCGTCCGGATTGGAAAGATAGCGGTCGCGGAATTCTTTCGAGATCACGGAAGTCTTCATGATCGCGCTGTCGAAGAGGTTGCCCTTCATGACGATGAAGCCCGCGTCCGCGCGCAACGGCTTTTCGTAGGGCCAGATCACGTCACGGTCGGCAACCTCGCGGCCGCGACAATTCTCGCCGATGCTTTTGCCGTTCACCGTCCGCGCGCCTTCGTGGATCTTCTTCTGCTTCATCAATTCGAAGACGACCGCAGGGATGCCGCCCGCGCGATGAAATTCCTCGCCGAGATATTTCCCGGCCGGCATCATGTTCACGAGGAGTGGAATCCTGTGGCCGTGTTTCTGCCAATCCTCGACGTCGAGCTTGACACCGATGTGGCGCGCAATCGCGTTCAGGTGCACCGGCGCGTTGGTCGAGCCGCCGATGGCGGAGTTGACGGCGATGGCATTCTCGAATGCCTCGCGGGTGAGAATGTCGGAAGGACGCAGATTCTCCTCGACCATGGCGACGATGCGCTTGCCGGTTTCGTAAGCGATCTGCCCGCGCTCGCGATAGGTCGCGGGAATGGCCGCGCATCCCGGCAGCGACATGCCGAGCGCTTCGGCAAGCCCGTTCAGGGTCGAAGCCGTGCCCATGGTGTTGCAATGGCCCGCCGAAGGCGCGGAGGACGCCACCAGCTCCATGTAGCCTTCGTAGTCGATCTCCTTGGTGGCGTAGAGTTCGCGCGCCTTCCACTTGATCGTGCCCGAGCCCGTGCGCTCGCCCTTGTACCAGCCGTTCAGCATCGGCCCGCCCGAGAGCACGATCGCGGGAATATTCACGGTCGCCGCCGCCATGATGCAGGCGGGCGTGGTCTTGTCACAGCCCGTGGTCAGCACCACGCCGTCCAGCGGATAGCCGTAGAGCACTTCGACGAGGCCGAGATAGGCGAGATTGCGGTCGAGCGCCGCGGTCGGCCTTTTTCCCGTTTCCTGGATCGGATGCACCGGAAATTCGAAGCAGATGCCGCCCGCGGAGCGGATGCCTTCCCGCACGCGATGCGCGAGTTCCAGATGATGCCGGTTGCACGGCGAGAGATCGGAGCCGGTCTGCGCGATGCCGATGATCGGCTTGCCGGACTGCAACTCCTCCCGCGTGAAGCCGAAATTCAGATAGCGCTCGAGATAGCCGGAGGTCACATCCGGATTGGTCGGATCGTCGAACCAGGCCTGCGAACGCAGGCGGCGGGCGGGCTTCGCTCCGTTCTTCGTCATTGCTTCCTCGCTTGAATCCTATTCGGCGGCCTTGGCCGGCTCCAAAGGAATGAAAACCAGCTTGTCGATGCGCTTGCCGTCCATGTCGATGACTTCGACGCGCCAGTCTCCCACGACGAAGCTGTCGCCCTCCACCGGAATCCGCGCGAGCTTCTCGAGCGCAAGGCCCGCCGCGGTGTGATAGTCGTCCGGCGTTTCCTCGATGCCGAGTTCTTCCTTGAGCGCATCGATGGGCGCGCGGCCGTCGACCAGCCACGAGCCGTCCGCGCGCTTCAGGATTTCCTTCGCCTCGCCTTCATGTTCCTGCGCGATGTCGCCGGCGATGCCTTCGAGCACGTCATGCAGGGTCGCGACGCCGACGAAGTCGCCGTATTCGTCGACCACAAGCGCAATGTGCAGGTTCGCGTTCCGGAACATCTCCAACAGGCGCAGCACCGGCAGCGTTTCCGGCACGAACAGCGGCTGGATCACGTTCTCCTCGATCCGCAGTGATTTACCCGCCAGCAGATCCACCAGCAGATCCTTCTTCTGCACGATGCCGATGGGGCGGCCGATATCGCCGCCCTTCGCCACCACGATGCGCGAATAGGGACAATCCGCGATCTCGCGCGCGATTCTCGCCGGCTCGTCGTCGAGGTCGATCCAGTAAACGTCGGTACGCGGGGTCAGCACCGAAGCGACCGAACGGTCGGCGAGCGCAAGCACGCCATGAATCATTTCTTCTTCGACCTCGTCGATCACGCCCGACTCGGTGCCCTCGGCAATCGCCAGCTTCACTTCTTCTTCGGTGACCCCTCCCGGCCGGTCGGTCTTCACGCGCAGAAGCGCCAGCGCCGCGGCGGTGGTCTTTTCGAGCAGCCACACCATCGGGCGTGCAACCATGACGACGATTTCGAGCGGCCGCGCGAGCAGCGACGCGAAGACCTCGGGCTTGCTCAGGGCGGTGCGCTTCGGCACCAGTTCGCCGAGCACGATCGAAACGAACGTGATCGCGACCACGACCGAGCCGAAGGCGATCTCGTTGGCATAAGCGCCGAACAGTTCGAGCCCGCTCAGGAAGCCGCCGAGCCGCACCCCGAGGGTGGCGCCGCCGAAGGCGCCCGAAAGAATACCGATCAGCGTGATGCCGACCTGCACCCCGGAAAGAAACCGACTCGGATTCTCGCCGAGCGCCAGCGCCCGGGCGGCGCCGCGGCTGCCGTTTTCGGCCATCTGCTGCAAGCGGATGCGGCGGGACGAGACGATCGCCATCTCCGCCATGGCAAAAAGGCCGTTGAGGACGATCAGGCCCACAACGACCGCTAGTTCCAACCATATGCCCATAATGGCGGGGAATTTCGCACGGGCCCGGCTCCCCCTGCAATGGCATTGCCGCAGCACTTGCCCTAGCGGTTTGAAAACATGGAGAAAATAGGCTCAATTAGCCTTCGACGAACGGGGAAAGGCCATGTTGCAGACGATTTCCGGCTTCGGCCGCATTGGGGAAGAAAACGCCTTCGCGGTGCTCGCGCGGGCCGCGGACCTCGCGGCACAGGGCCGTGACATCGTGAGTCTGGGCATCGGCCAGCCGGATTTCCCGACCCCGCCGCACATCGTCGAGGCCGCGATCAAGGCGCTCCGCGACGGCCATCACGGCTATACGCCTGCCACCGGCATCGCGCCGCTGCGCGAGGCGATTGCCGCCGACCTCAACAAGCGCTTTTCGGTCGAAGTGTCGCCGGGCCTCGTGACGGTGGTGCCGGGTGGCAAGATCACGATGTTCGCGACGATCCTGATGTTCGGCGAGCCGGGCGCAGAAATCCTCTATCCCGATCCGGGCTTTCCGATTTACCGCTCCATGATCGAGTTCACCGGCGCCAGGCCGGTGCCGATTCCGGTACGCGAGGAAAACGGCTTCGCGTTCTCCGCGGAAGAGACGCTCGCGCTGATCACGCCAAAGACGCGGCTCATCATTCTCAACTCGCCCGCGAACCCGACCGGAGGCGTGACGCCCAAAAGCGAGGTCGACAAGTTCGTGGCCGGGATGGAAAAGCATCCGAACGTCGCGATCATGTCCGACGAGATCTACGACCAGATGGTCTATGACGGCGAGCAGCATGTCTGCCTGCTGACATATCCGTCGATCCGCGATCGCCTGATCCTGCTCAACGGCTGGTCGAAGACTTACGCCATGACCGGCTGGCGCATGGGCTATTCGGTCTGGCCGCAGTCGCTCCACGAGAATATCCGCAAGCTCGCGGTCAACGCCTGGTCCTGCGTGAACGCGCCATCGCAATATGCCGCGCTCGCGGCGCTGACCGGCCCGCAGGATGCGGTGCACGCCATGGTCGCGGAATTCGACCGGCGCCGGAAGGTGGTGGTCAACGAGCTGAACAAGCTGCCCGGTATTTCCTGCGCGACTCCGAAAGGCGCATTCTATGCCTTCCCGAATGTGAGCAACACGGGCTGGAAGGCAAAGAAGCTCGCCTCTGCGCTGCTCGAGGAAGCGGGCGTCGCGATCATCGGCGGCCCGGATTTCGGCATTCTCGGCGAAGGCTATGCGCGCCTCTCCTATGCGAACTCGACCGACAACATTCTGAAAGCCATCGGCCGCATGGGTGAGTTTCTCGCGAGCCGCAAGGCCGCCTGACGAAGGGAGGGCCGATGCGTGTTGCCTTCGCCCTTCTCCTTTTGGTCTGCGCAGACCTCGCGCATGCGCAACAACGCCAGCGGCCGGCCTTCGAGCGCTGCGACAGCAAGGCCCTCGCGGGCCGCGCCTACTTCATTTGCCTGGAGCGCGCGGCGCTCGACACCCATACCGAGATGGAAGCGCTGGTGAAGCGCATCGGCGACCTGATCGAGAGCCGCGTCGATCTCGCGGCCGCGCAGAAATCGCGCTGGAAGAATTCGCTGGAAGAAGCGCAGATCCTGTTCGTGCGGCTGCGCAACCAGGAGTGCCAGGCGGTCGCGCCCTTCGAGAGCGTGGGCCGCATCGGCTCCTTCGAGCAGCGCCTGCTTTGCCTCGTCGACAAGAACCTGGATCGCATCCGCGATCTCGAATTCCGCTACACGAAGTAGCGCGCATTGCATCCGTGCAACAAAAAACCCGCCTCAACGGCGGGCTTTTGTTTGGTTGCGGGGGCAGGATTTGAACCTGCGACCTTCAGGTTATGAGCCTGACGAGCTACCGGGCTGCTCCACCCCGCGCCAGAGGCAAAAATGCCGGCAAGTTCCCGCCGGCGGCGGTTATGTAGCAACCCGATGACGCAATGGGAAGGCTATGGAAGGGCTAAAATGGCCGAAAATCGGGGCAAATTCACGCGGGGACCAGGCGCCGCCGCAGCTTGCCCACCCGCAAAGAGGGAGTTCCGCGGTACCAAGGCGGGACTTGCCTTAGGCCGGGAACGTGCCAAGGTCCGCCCCGGGGCTCGAGAACCCATACAGGTAGAGGACATCCATGCAGTTTCGTAAGTCAGGTTTCCGCGGCTTCGCCGGGGTCGCTGCCGCGGCCACGATCGCTCTTGGCGCCGCATTCTATTCGCTGAACGTTTCCGCCCAGCCCAAACTCGACATCCACTTCGTTCCGACGCCCCATGAGGTCGTCAAGCGGATGCTGGAACTCGCCAAGGTCACCGCGGACGATATTCATTACGACCTCGGCTCCGGCGACGGCCGCATCGTGATCGCGGCAGTGAAGGACTTCAAGGCAAAGAAGGGCGTCGGCATCGATCTCGATCCGCAGCGCATCAAGGAAGCGAACGAGAACAAGGCCAAGGCCGGCCTCGGCGACAACGTCACCTTCCGCGAGCAGAACATCTTCGAAACCGACCTGCGGGAAGCCAGCGTCGTTTCGATGTATCTGCTCACCTCGATCAATATCCGCATGCGGCCGAAGCTCCTCGCGGAACTCAAGCCGGGCACCCGCATCGTGACCCACGCCTTCAATATGGGCGAGTGGAAAGCCGAGCATGAAGAGAGCGTCGGCGGCTATCAGGTTTATCTGTTCATCGTCCCCGCCAACCTCACCGGCAAATGGGCGCTGAGCGACGGCGAGCGCAACATCGGCCTCGACCTGAAGAGCGATTTCACCGAACTCTCCGGCACCGCCACGATCAACGGCAAGAGCGCCGAGGTGAAGAACGGCAAGATCACCGGCATTAAAATCGAGTTCACGATCGACGTGGACGGTAAGCCGGTGAAGTACGAAGGCACTTTCGATGCCGGCACCATCACCGGCGCCGGCGGCGCGAAGTGGACCGCGAAGAAGGCGTAAGCGCCTATCGCACGTGACCTATGCAACGGCCTCCTGGCAAACGCCGGGAGGCCGTATGCATGTAGCCCGAAGGCAAAGCCCGGGAGCCGAACGATGAATTTCGCATCTCTGCGCAAAGCCGCCCTCGCCGTCGCCGTGGTTGCCTTTGCTGGCAGCGCGCCGGCGCAAGCCTGGAACGAGCTCAACGACGACTGGCTCGACGTGATCTATGTGCCGACGCCGCATGCGGTCGTGAAGCGCATGCTTGAACTCGCGAAAGTCGGGCCGGACGACATCCACTACGATCTCGGCTCCGGCGACGGCCGCATCGCCATCGCGTCGGTGAAGGATTTCAATGCCCGGAAATCGGTCGGCATCGATCTCGATCCGCAGCGCATCAAGGAAAGCCTGGAGAACCAGGCCAAGGCCGGCGTCAGCGACCGCGTCACCTTCCTGAAACAGAACATCTTCGATACGGATTTCAGCGAAGCGAGCGTGATCTCGCTCTATCTCCTGAACCATCTGAACGTCAAATTGCGCCCCACCATCCTGAACATGAAGCCGGGCACCCGCATCGTGACCCAGAGCTTCACCATGTCGGAATGGGAGCCGGACCATTTCGAGGTCGTGTCCTTCGAGGAGAACGGCACCCGCGGCTCGCGCAACGTTTATCTCTTCATCGTGCCGGCGAAGATCGAAGGCAAATGGACGCTGGCGGAGGGCCAGCAGACCATCGCCCTCGACATCAAGCAGCGGTTCCAGCGCTTCAGCGGCACCGCAACGATCGGCGGCAAAAGCATTGCGATCAAGGACGGCAGGCTCAACGGCGCGAATATCGCGTTCACCTTCGAGGTTGACGGCAAGCCGGTGAAATACGAAGGCAGAGTAGAAGGCAACACCATTACCGGCGCGAACTGGAATGCCAAAAAGGCATCCTGATCCGGAATACGGGGGCTAAGATGGCTGGCAATACGGCGACGACAAAGACCGCGGGACTGTCGATCTTCGACGGCATTATGATGCTGGTCGGCATCGTGATCGGCATCGGTATTTTCAAGACACCGTCGATTGTCGCCGCGAACGCGGACTCCGGCATTACCTTCATCAGCCTGTGGGTGCTCGGCGGCTTCATCGCACTCGTCGGCGCACTTTGTTACGCCGAGCTAGGCAGCTCCCATGCGAGCTCCGGCGGCGAATACCACTTTCTGAGCAAAGCCTATGGCGAAAAGCTCGGCATGTTGTTCGGCTGGGCGCGCTGCACGATCATCCAGCCGGGCGCCATCGCCGCGGTCGCCTTCGTCTATGGCGAGTATATCTCCGAGGTCATCAATCTCGGGCGCTACAGCTTCGCGGTTCATGGCGCACTCGCGGTCGTCATTCTTACGGTGGTGAACCTGCTCGGCCTTCGCGAAGCAAAGTGGACGCAGAATTTCTTCGCGATCATGGCGATCCTTGCGCTCGTGCTGGTCGTGTTCGCCGCATTTTATGTGGGCAAGCAGCCCAATACGGCAGCGGTCGCCGCCGCGCCTGCTTCGCCGCTCGCGGCCGCGGGGTTTGCGATGGTGTTCATCCTGCTCACCTTCGGCGGCTGGAATGAATCCTCTTATCTCTCGGGCGAACTGCGCGACGTGAAGCGGAGCATGGCACCCACGCTGATCTGGTCGATCCTGATCATCACCGCGCTCTATGTGCTCGTGAACCTCGGCTATCTCTGGGTTTTCGGCTTGCAGGGCCTGCGCGATTCCAAGGCGATCGGCGCCGACCTGATGCGGCTTGCCGTCGGCAATGGCGGCGCGATCATTCTCAGCCTGATGATTACCGCGACTGCACTGAGCACCCTCAACGCCACGATCTTCACGGGCGCCCGGGGGTACCAGGCCCTCGGCCGCGATCTGCCCTGGCTGGGCTTTCTCTCCGAATGGAAAGGCGACAAGCCGGCGAACGCGCTACTCACGCAGAGTACGCTGACGCTGACGCTGATCGGCTTCGGCGCCTTGGCCCGCGACGGCTTCGAAACCATGACCGGCTACACGGCGCCGGCCTTCTGGGGCTTTCTGTTTCTGGTAGGCGTAGCGGTTTACATTTTCCGCAGCCGCGGCGAAGTCGCCGAAGACGGCTTCAAGGTGCCGCTCTATCCGATCCTGCCAGCCATCTTCTGCCTGAGCTGCCTCTGGATGTGCTGGTCCGGCATCAACTATGCGTATTTCCTCTGGAGCAAGTCGGGTTTCGGCATTGCCGGCGTCGGCGCAATGCTCGGTATTCTCGTCATGCTCGCGGGAATTCCGCTGGTGCTGCTCACGAAGTCGAAGGCGAAAGCCGCGAAATAGCTAGACCAGCCCGGCGGCCCTGGCCGCCGCCGCGAGAAGAACGAAGCCGACCAGATAGATCAAGCCGCCGCCGGACACGCGGCGCTCCAGCACTGCTTCCGCCGGGTTGGCCGGGTCGAAGAACACCTCGACCGGTTTTCCCGGCGGATATTTTTTGGCGGCCCCGCCGACCAGCGTGCCGATATTCGAGGATACCTTCCAGCCGCGCACGGCGATGCGCTGGCTCCGGTATTGATTGCCGCCGACCCTGTAGCTGTAGACGACATTGCTGCGCTTGCGCCTGCGCCAGCGGCCGTCTTCCAGCGTCTGAAACTCCTCGATCCCCGACTGCTCGACCACGCCCCAGGTCGAAGGCCAATGCGCGGTCGCCTTCGCTTCGTTTGAAGCCGCGAGCGCGAGCAGAAGCGTAAATACCCCCATGAATCCGAGAACGACCGCCATTGGCGCATTGCCGCTCGACGGGATTGCGAGCCGCACCAGCCCGGTGAGTTGCTCGACGCCGAAGATCAGCACGAGCCCCACGCCGATCAGGCCGAGGATGAGGTAGGCCATGGTCTGGAATACGCCTTCGGGCGGGTCGCGCTCGAGCACCGCCTCGCCGGGCGCGGTCGGATTATAGTGAACCATCACGGCAGCGCCCGCGGGATACTTCGCAAGCGTTTCCTCGACGCGATAATTCCCGAGATCCTCGCCGATCGATACGCGGCGCGCCCGCAGCGTCCGGCCCTGCACTTTGTATTCGTAAACGACCTCCGCGAAGTTGCGCAGCTCGGCGTCCTTCTCGTCCTTGCCGATGCCGCCGGCCTTGCGCTGCACGACCTTCGAGGAAATCACGCGCCCCGGCACGGTGCTCCAGCGGCTCGCGATCCTCACCTCGAAATATTTGTAGAGGGTCCCGAAGGTGAGCAGGCCGGCGAAGGCCGCAAGCATAAGCAGCGCGAATAGTTTTGGCGTCATGCGGCGAGCTTAGCGGGAAGCGCCACGGGCAAAAAGAGACCGCCGCGCTCTTTCGAAACGCGGCGGTCTGATGGTCCGGTACAATCGCAATCCTGCGGGAAAGATCAGCTCTTCTTTTCTTTCCGGATCGCAAGCAGCAGGTTCGAGTCATGCCCGCGGTGGCGATAGCCGATGCCGAAATCGAGCTTCGGCGGCTTGTTCTTCGCGTGGAACAGCCTCACCGCCGCCGGCTCAGGGCCCATGCCGAAGATCGGGATGGGTCCGATATAGACGCCGAAGGGATTGAGCGCCCACTCGTCTTCCTTGAAGAAGCGAACCGGAACGCCGGTATCGTCCTGCACGATGACGTCAGCATGCTTCAGCACGAAGTCGCGCACGGTCGAGAAGCCGCCGCCATGCGGCAGGTAGGACGCGCTCTTGAACAGCGCGTTGCCCTGTCCGAACTTCTCGCAGAATTTCAGGAACCCGCTGGCGGCGACGCCGCCGTTCGAAAGGTCGGTGCTGAAGTAATAGAGCGTGCGCTCGGTGCCATCCTTGGTGAAGACGATCTTGGCGCCGGAAGCGAGCGTGCGGCCCTTGAAGCCTTCCGCCGGATGCTCCTTGCCGTCGCTGTCGAGCTGGATCAGCGTGGTCTCTTTGATGGTCGCGCCGTTGCGCGCCATGTAGACATAGAGCAGCGGCAGCGCGCCGCGCACCGTCTGGCCGCGCAGGCGCGAGTTCATGTCCTGGGTGATGAAGTAGCTCAGATGCAGCGAGTGCTCGAGCGCCGCGCGAACCGCCGGCAGCGAATGGACGGTGCGCGCCTCGACCGACGGCACCGGGCCGACCGGCTCAAGACCCGCGAGGATGTAGGTCTTGGCGTCCGGATAGAACATATTGGCGTAGAGGAAGTCGGGGCCGCTGAAGAAGTAATAGAGGGTATCCTTCGCGCCCTTCATGTTCCCGGCGGTCCAGGCTCGCACTTTGACGAGCTGCTGCTTTTCCACCTTGTCCCAGGTCGCTTCGAAAGCCTTGGCGTAGTTCTGCCACGCCGGGTCCTTTGCAAATTTGCCGACCGGCGAATCCGCCGGAACCGAAAGCCCTGCATAAAAGCGGGCGACCTCGCCGAGATCCTGGCTCTGCGCGGCCGCAGTCGAAGCCGCCGCCGCGAAGATACCGGCGGCCAGCGCCACGCTCCTCACCGAAATTCGCATGTTTTCTCCTCGCGCCTTTCCAATGGCGCCGCCTAGCTGAATGAGACCTGAATTCCTCGTCGCGCCCGGTGCCCCCCTCGGTCGCGCGGAGCGGCTTATAGCCTAAGCGCGGGCGGCAGAACACTGTCCCGAGGGCACATCTTCGCGACCACGATGCGGTCGTGATTAAGATTTATCGGCTACAACTTATTCGTGATTCGCCTGTAGTCCCGGGGTCTCGCCCGGGCCTCAGTCCCGGCCGGAAGGCTCGAAAACCAGTTCTGGAAGCGGCTTTTTAGAGTGACCCGTCGAGGCAGAAAGCACCTGCGAATTTGGCCGGCTGCGATCGCTTGCGCGGCCGTGGTTGCCGCCGGGGCAGCCCATGCCCAGCTCCGTGCCGGGAAAACGAGCATCTCGGAGTTCGTGACCAGCCCCTTCCCGCTGGACGGCTCGTCGAGCGCCGCGGCTGAATATTTCAACGAGAACGAGGGCCCCAAGCGCGGCCGGCGGACGGCGAGCGGGCGGGTCTATTGGGAAAACGAGACCTATAACGACCAGCGGGTGCTGCTTCACATTCCCGCGAAGTTCGACCTCAGGAAGCCGGGCGTCATCGTGGTCTATTTCCACGGCCACGGCGCGGTCCTCGAGCGGGACATCCGCGACCGCCAGCAGCTCCCCGAGCAGATCTCGGCTTCCGTCGCCAATGCGGTGCTGGTGGCCCCGCAATTTGCGGTCAATGCCGCCGACTCCAACCCCGGCCGCTTCGCGGAGCCCGGCGGCTTCACCCGCTTTCTCAACGAGGCCGCGACCCATCTGGCGATCCTCCACGGCGACCAGCGCACCGTGCGCTACTTCCAGTCGCTGCCGGTGGTGCTGGTTTCCTACAGCGGCGGCTACCGCGCGGCGGCGCTCGCCATCACGCGCGGCGACACCCAGAGCCGGGTGAAGGGCGTGGTGCTGCTCGATTCGCTTTATGGCGAGATGGACAAGTTCGAGAGCTGGATTACGGCCGACCGCAAGCGCTTCTTCATCAGCACCTATCTCGGCTCCACCAAGGCGCGGAACCTGGAGCTTCAACGGCAGCTCAAGGAGCGCGGGGTGACGGTGCGAAACTCGCTTGATGGCATGCGCCGCCTTCAGCCCGGCACTGTCGTTGTCATGTCCGGCGGCAATGAAGAAAATCACCGCGACTACGTGCAGGACGGCTGGATCGCGAACCCGATCACGGACCTGCTCAATCGCCTGCGCGACTTCCGCGCGGCGCGCTGATCAGTAAAGCTCCGACGCCCGGATCACGCTCGGCCCTTGCAGGCGCGCGGTCTGTGTCACCTGCGGCACGCGGACGTTATTCGCGCGGACTCCCTGACTCGCGGGCAGCACCACGACCTTGGTGCCGATGTTCACCCGCGCATAGAGATCGCTCACATCCTCGTTTGTCATGCGGATGCAGCCGGAGGAAACGCGCTGGCCGATGGTGCGCGGCGCGTTCGTGCCGTGAATGCGGTATTGCGTGTTGCCGAGATAGAGCGCGCGGGCGCCGAGCGGATTGTGCGTGCCACCGGCGACGAAGCGCGGCAGATAGGGCTGGCGCGCGAGCATCTGCGCGGGCGGCCGCCAGTCCGGCCACTCGGCCTTATTGGCAATCGTCTGCGTGCCGGACCAGGTGAAGCCCTCGCGGCCGACTCCGATGCCGTAGCGCATCGCACGCCCGTCACCGAGCACGAGATAGAGATACGTGTTTGCGGTATCGACGATGATCGTGCCGGGCGCTTCTCTGGTCGGATAGTTCACGACCTGGCGCTTGAGATGCGCGGCGGTTTCGAACGGCTGCTCCTCCTGAATCACTTCATCCGCAGGCGCATAGGAAAGCGTCTGCGTTTCTTCTTGCAGGAAGAGATTGGGAAGCAGGGAGAATGTTTGAGCCTGCGCAGGCGCGCTCGCGGCAAAACCGGCGATCAGCGCAAGCAAAGGCAGATGCCGAACAGCGTTCGTCATGGCGGAAGCCCTCTGGGGTTCGCGGGAGTTCTCTCTGGGTGTCGCAGATAAAACCGGTGCGCCCCGCACGGGGTTCCAGCGAAATTATTTATATATAAAAATCAACGGCTTATGAGGAGGACCCGGTTCCATTCAGCCCTTCCGGGCGGCGAACCTGAAGGCGTCGTCGTTGTCGAAAAGCGTGGGCGCATGATCGCCGTGACGGCGCTCGATGGAAAGCAGTTCCATTTTGGTATCGACGCCGCCCGGCGCGGAAAAGCCGCCGGTCTTGCCGCTCGCCGCGACCACGCGATGACAGGGCATAATAATCGGCGTCGGATTCCGTCCCATCGCCTGACCGACTTCGCGCGCAAGCGAAACGTCGCCGAGCTTCCGGGCGATGTCGCCATAGGTCAGCGTATGACCGATCGGAATCGTGCGAACGATTTCATAAACCCGTTTCGAAAATTCCGGCAGCGGCGCATGATCGAGCGTGACATGCGTGAAGTCGATCTTCTCGCCCGCGATCAGTGCGACGACATCTTCGACGATCTTCCGGATTTCCGGCGGCGGGCTTGCCTCTTCCGCTTCCGGAAAGCGCTTCTTCACCCGCGCGCGGGTTTTCTCTTCCGAGCCTTCGGGCAAATTCACGCCGGCGATCCCGCGCCCGGTCCATACGATGCCGCAATGGCCGAGCGCCGTGTCGAAGAGAGTGAAGCAAGTCATCCGGTGTGGCACCGCGTCTGAAATGTCTGCGCTTACGTTTTAGACCATTCGCTGAAGCCGCGCGGAATATTGTCGCAGCAATGGCTGGTATTTATACCGTGAACCAGCCTAAGGGCCTGCTTTTGCTACACTAAAAGAAACTTACCCTTTGGATGGATTCTAATCTTCTCGCCGCGCGTTTACACCACCTTTGCGGAACGCTTAGATTTCTTTGCACGATCTTTGGGGAGATTTGTGTGGCGCTCGAATGTTTTTGCGCCGCCAGCACCTACGCCAGCCCTTCCCTGCCGCTCGATGCGGCCAAGCAATGCAAACGCCGGAAACAATCGGCTGGGGGCTGTAATGACAAACTGGACGATCACCGCGAAGCCGCGGTACGCGACGACTTCCAACCAATCGCATAGCGAAGCCGCGGAAAAGCGCATTTCGCTGAAACATGGCGCCGCCGGTCTGGCCGCTGCCGTCCTCGCCGGCGGGGGCTCGGCGATGGCGCAGGAATCGCTGCCGACGATTACCATCGAAGGCGTGATCGACGGCCCCACCAACGCGAACCAGGGCTCGACCAGCCTGACGCGCATTCCCGGCCGTCTTCAGGACGTCCCGCAGACCGTTAATGTCATCAACCAGCAGACGATCCGGCAGCAGGGCATCAGCACGCTGCAGCAGGCGCTCGGCAACGTGCCCGGCGTCACCATCAACCTCGGCGAAGGCGGCGCCGGCATGAACGGCGACCAGTTCCGCATCCGCGGCCTCGTCGCCAAGGGCGACATCTATGTCGACGGCCTGCGCGACTTCGGGGTCTATGTCCGCGACAGCTTCGCCTACCAGAATATCCAGGTGATCAAGGGCCCGAGCTCGGAAGGCTTCGGCTTCGGCACCACCGGCGGCCTCATCAACGCGCAGGTCAAGTCGCCGCAGCTCGCGAACTTCAACGAAATCGAAGGCACGATCGGCACAGGCGGGCTCTATCGCACCACCTTCGATTTCAACCGCAAGATCAACGAAACCACGGCAATCCGCCTCGTCGGCATGATCCACGACCAGAAATTCGTGGACCGCGACCACGTGTTCTCGGATCGCTACGGCTTTCTGGCCAGCATCGGTTTCGGCCTGAACACGCCCACCAGCCTGACGCTGAGCTACCTGCACCAGCACGGCAAGCGTCTGCCCGACCTTGGCGTGCCGATCGCTAACCCCGACGGCCAGACGGTGTATCCGCACCGCATCGGCCTGCCCGTCACCGAGTTTGGCGCCAATCGCGCGAACTTCTACGGCAAGTCGAACGATCTCGACGAGCACAACATCCACATGGTGACGTCGAAATTCCGCAAGGAGGTTGCGCCGTGGCTGACCTTCCACAACGACACGCGGCTCTCTTTTTATGACCGCTATTTCACCCAGAGCATCGCGGGCTGCGGCACCGTCTGCTCGGCCGACGTTTTCGCCGGCAATCTGAACACCGCTTACGACCTGAGCGGGCCCGGCTTCACGCAGGACGCCTGGGGCATCCAGAACGTCTCGACCGCGGTGATGAATCTGAATGTCGGCGGCTATCGGCACCAGTTGGTGACCGGCATCGATATTTTCCATCAGAACAACAGGTTCGCGGCACTCGCGGCGACCGGCCGCGCCGTCGGCGCCGGCACCGTCGCCAACCCCGACTTCTGGGGCACGCCCGGTACCTGGGCGCATAACGGCAACGGCAAGCGCGGCGACGGCACCAATATCGCCGTCTTTGCAACCGATCGCTGGTGGCTCAACTCGCAGTTCTCGGTTCTCGGCGGTCTGCGCCTCGACTATTACAAGGCCGAGTACCAGACCCAGGCTGCCGGCATCTGGGGCCCCATGCAGACGCCGCCGAGCGAAACCTTCGTCAGCCCGAAGCTCAGCTTCATCTGGGAGCCGAACCCGGCGCAGACTTATTATGTGACATGGTCGCGCTCGACCACGGGCCTTGCCGGCCAGTACCTCACCAATGACGTCGCCGCGACCGGCGTCGACAACGCCACGCTGAAGCCCGAAGAAAACGAACTTTGGGAAATCGGCACCAAGCAGAACTTCCTGAACAACCGCCTCGGCGTCACCGCCGCGCTGTTCCAGATCAACAAGGACAACCATCTCGTCGACGACGGCACCGGCAACCTCGTCTCCGCATCGGATACGCAGCGTATCCGCATCCAGGGCGCGGAGATCGGCGTTACCGGCCAGATCACCGATGCCTGGGCGGTGCAGTTCGCCTACGCCTATCTCGACGGTCAGGTCCGCTACAACTCGGCGGTTGCCAACGCCAATCCGCTGATGGAGGTCACCGAGAACCAGTATCGCGGCAACAAGGCGCCCTTCGTCTCGGACCACAACCTCAGCATCTGGACGACGTTCGAGCTTTCGAAGCTGATGGATGTAGGCCCCGGCAAGCTGCTCGCCGGCGCCGGCATCCGCTACGCCAGCGAATACTTCACCCATGCCCGCAACGGCTCGATCATCCCCGAATACTTCTCGGTCGATGGCATGCTGACCTACGAGTACGGCAACTGGCGCTTCGCCCTCAACGGCTACAATCTCACCAACGAGTTGAACTACGACGGCGGCCAGCACAACAACTCGCCGAACGACTTCCGCGGCATGCGCGGCCGCGCGCTGGTCGCGGCCGGCCGTACCATCACCTTCACCACCAGCGTGAAGTGGTAACGGCGGCACCCGCCCCGTCGCGGCAGGACACGACAACGGCGGCGGAGGAAATCACCCGGTTTCCTCCGCCTTTTTCTTGAAAAGGTGTAGCGCGTAATGCTCGTCCACATTCCCGACATCCTGACCGCCGACGAAGTCGCGCAGATCCGGAAGATTCTCGAAAGCTCGCCCTGGGTGGACGGCAAATCGACCGCCGGCGAGCAGGCCGCCAAAACCAAGTTCAACTTGCAGATTCCCGAAGGCTCGCCCGCGGCCATGCAGGCGGGCGAAATCATTCTGCGCGCGCTCGGCCGCAATCCCGTATTCAATTCGGCGGCGCTGCCGTTTCGCGTGCTGCCGCCGATGTTCAACCGCTACGACGCCGGCATGAAATTCGATGCCCATGTCGACGGCGCGATCCGCGCCGTGCCCGGTGCCGGCATCCGCATGCGCGCCGACATTTCCTCGACCCTGTTCCTGACTGACCCGGAAGATTACGACGGCGGCGAGCTCGTGATCGAGGACACCTACGGCTCCCACAGCGTGAAGCTGCCGCCGGGCCATATCGTCGTCTATCCCTCGACCAGCCTGCACAACGTGACCCCGATCACGCGCGGCAGCCGCTGGTCTTCGTTCTTCTGGACGCAATCGATGATCCGCGACGACGGACAGCGCACGCTGCTCCACGATCTCGACCAGGCGATCATGCAGGTGCGCGCGAAGCTCGGCGATCACGACGCCGCCTCGGTCGCGCTGACGAGCCACTATCACAACCTGATCCGCCGCTGGGCGGAGATCTGAATTCGCGCATCCGATGACCGAGCCAGACGCGATCATCTACCTGCATCCGGCGACCGAGTTCACGCCGGGCCGGGTGCCCGAGCGAACGGGTGATACGCCCGAAGAGATCGCGCGCTGGGTCTATGCCGCAGCGGTAAAGGGATTTCCCGACGCGCAGGTGTCCTGGGGACAGATGCTGCTCGACGGCTATGCCGGCGAATACGATCCGGCCGCAGCGCTGCGCTGGTTCACGATCGCGGCAAACGCCGGCTACCTCGACGGCATCAACATGGTCGGCCGCTGCCACGAGCTCGGCCTCGGCACGGAGCGAAACGGCGCGCTCGCCGTGGAATCGTTTCGCAAGGCGGCCGATCAGGGCCACGCCTGGGCGCAATTCAATCTAGCGACCTTGATGCTCAAGGGCGACGGGATCGCGCAGGATATTTGGGGCGCGGTCGCGCTGCTGGTGCACTCCGCGCGGCAGAAGAATGCGAAAGCCATGAACATGCTCGGCCGCGCGCGCGAGGAAGGCTGGATCGGGCCGGTCAGGCTCGATTCGGCAAAGCGCTGGTATTGCCGCGCAGCGGAAGGCGGCTGCTATCGCGGGCGTTTTCATCTGGCGCGTTTTCTGGAGACGGACGGGAAGAGAGAGGAAGCGTTGCGCTGGTATCGCGCCTCCCTCGAAATCGCACCGCCGGACTTCTGCGAGGATGCGGCGAAGGTATTTTCGGCACGAACCGAGCCGGAATTTCTGGCGTTGATCGAGATTGCCCGAACGAAAGCGCTACGCGCGGTCTGAACGCCCGATCTATCGGGCTTCGACAATTAAAAAGGCGCCATAAGGCGCCATGCAGATTCGATCCGGCAAAAAAAAGCGCTACGCGCGGTCTGAACGCCCGACCGCGCAAAAAAGCTGCGCAATCAACGACGCGGATCGAAGTTCGATAGATGGGACTTCGATCGAGCAAAAGAAAAGCCGCCCGGAATATTTCCGTGGCGGCTCTTCCGCGTCGAGGCATTCGACATCATGAAGAGAGCAAACTGTTCTCGGCAGGCCTGGCAGCGACTTACTCTCCCAAGCCTTGAGACTTAGTACCATCAGCGCTGAGAA
>CAZNPX010000010.1:0-60771 GCA_964575175.1 uncultured Hyphomicrobiales bacterium
GGTGGTGTCCACCATCACCAGCCAGCCGCCGATGATCGCCGACGAATTGCGCCGCCAGGCCGATGTCTTCATCGACCTGCAGGAACTCGCGCAGAAGATCGGCCGCGATGCCGGCGAACGCACCCGCGCCCATACCCCGAACTTCCTGCAGCGCCCGGCGACCAGCAACACTCCCGACGAGACCGAAAACGCTTGAGCGAGGCGACCGCCGACCTGGCCGAGCCCGGCCGCGACTGCCCGCTCTGCCCAAGGCTGGTCGCGTTCCGGAACGCCAATCGGAAGCAATACCCGAACTATTTCAACGGGCCGGTCCCCTCCTTCGGCCCCGCGAGCGCGCGCCTGCTGATCGTCGGCCTCGCCCCGGGACTCCACGGCGCGAACCAGACCGGCCGCCCCTTCACCGGCGACTACGCCGGCAACCTGCTCTACGCGACGCTCAAGGAATTCGGTTTCGCCAGAGGCAACTACGAGCAGCGGCCCGACGATACCCTCGAACTGATTGACACCCGCATCACCAACGCCGTGCGCTGCGTGCCGCCGGAGAACAAGCCGACCGGCGACGAGATCCGCACCTGCCGCATCTTTCTCACGAGCGCATTCAATGAAATGCCGAACCTCAAGCGCATCGTGGCGCTCGGCAAGATCGCGCACGATTCCGTTGTCGTTGCGCTTGGCGCCAAGATGGCGCGGCACAAATTCGGCCACGGCATGATTCACGACTTCGAGAAGGTGCGCCTCTTCGACAGCTATCACTGCTCGCGCTACAACACGAATACCGGCGTCCTGACGACGGATATGTTCCGCGAAGTGTTCTCGAACGTGCGCGCGAGCTTCGGCGCCATCGCCTGACGGAACCACGAAACCTTATCGATTTGAGGCGGTTGTCTCTGAAGGGAGCAAGCCATGCCTGAACTCGATATTTCCGCAGAGAAAGTCGCCTGGGTCATTCTTCGCGCGCGCGAGCTGGAAGGCAAAGTCGCACCGTTCATGAAAGACGGCGAGGCAATCGACGAGCAAGGCGGCGGGATTCTCGAAAATCGCGCGCAGGATACGACCGAAGGCGAACTGCGGGGTTTTCTCGCCTCTCTGAACGAGGACGAACTCGCCAATCTCGTGGCGCTGAGCTGGGTCGGCCGTGGCACCTACGATGCCGCGAACTGGGACGAGGCCCTGTCGGCCGCGAGATCCGAGCGCACGAATTCGACCGCGGATTATCTACTGAAGACACCGGACGTCGCCGGCCACCTGGGCGCGGGGCTGGAGGCCTTGGGCATCCGCACCGCGGAGCTCGAGGAAAATATCGATTAGCCCTTGTCGCGCATCAGCCGGCCGCGCTCGCGCTGCCAGTCGCGCTTCTTTTCGGTGTCGCGCTTGTCGTGCAGCTTCTTGCCCTTCGCCAGCGCGATCTCGACCTTCGCCCGCCCGCGCGGGTTGAAGTAGATTTTCAAGGGCACGATCGTCATGCCTTCTTTCTCGACCGCCCCGATCAGCTTGTTGATCTGATTCTTGTGCAGAAGCAGCTTCCGCGGCCGCTTGGGCGCGTGATTGTTGCGGTTCGCTTGCAGATATTCGGGAATGTTCGAGTTCACGAGCCAGATTTCGCCGTTCTGCGCGTCGGCATACGACTCCGCGATCGTCGCCTTGCCGTTGCGAAGCGACTTGATCTCCGTTCCGGTCAGCGCAATTCCCGCCTCGAACGCTTCGCCGATGGCGTAGTTGAAACGGGCCTTGCGGTTTTCGGCGGCGATTTTGAGTTTCGGCTCGGCCTTCTTGGCCATTCGCAACCCTAGTTCAGCAATCCGGCGTGAACCATCGCACTGCGGATGGCGTCTTTGGTCTTCGCCGAAGCCGGCATCAGCGGCGAACGCACGATCTCGTTGCAACGGCCGAGCAGCGACAGCCCCGCCTTTGCCCCGGCGACGCCGGGCTCGAAGAAGATTGCGTCATGCAGCGGGATCAGGCGGTCCTGCACCGTAAGCGCCTTCGCGTAGTCGCCGGAAAGGCTGGTGTTATGAAGCTGCGCGCAGAGCGCCGGCGCGACATTGGCCGTCACCGAAATGCAGCCGTGCCCGCCCGCCGCGTTATAGGCGAGCGCGGTCATGTCTTCGCCGGAGAGCTGGATGAAGTCCGGCCCAAGCGCATAGCGCTGCTGCGAGACGCGCGCGAGGTTCGCGGTCGCATCCTTCACGCCCGCGATGTTCTTCAGCTCGAACAGCCGCTTCATGGTGTCGACCGACATGTCGACTACCGAACGCGGCGGAATGTTGTAAATGAGGATCGGAATTCCGATCGCGTCGTTCACCGCCTTGAAGTGCTGATACATGCCCTCCTGCGTGGGCTTGTTGTAGTACGGCGTCACCACGAGCACGCCCTCCGCTCCCGCCTTTTCGGCGTGCTTCGCGAGCGAAACCGCTTCGGTCGTCGAGTTCGAGCCCGCGCCCGCGATCACCGGCACCCGGCCCTTGGCCTGATCGACGCACCATTCGACGACGTTGTGATGCTCCTCGTGCGATAGCGTCGGGCTTTCGCCCGTGGTGCCGACCGGCACCAGACCCTGCGTGCCTTCCGCGATCTGCCATTCCACGAGATCGCGAAACGCTTTCTCGTCGAGTCCGCCATTCTTGAACGGCGTGACGAGAGCGGTGAACGATCCACGGAACTTCACGGGAAATACTCCTGGCTGGGCCCGGCGGGCGAAGCGCCTGAAATAGCGCGGAAAACAGTCTCGCGAAAGGCAAACCGCCCTTTTTCGGCTGCTCTTTCGGGGGCATATCGCTACAGTAACCACTGATTCATACAAACAGTCCATTTCGGGGGTTCGGGACCAGAGGGAGACGGGATGCGACCGCCACTCGGCCGCGTCATTGCAGCCATTTTTGTTGCCGCGACCCTGATCGCGCCTGCCGCCCATGCACAAGCGCCGGGCGACACCGCCGCGGTCAAAAAGGCCCTCAGCCTCCTCAAGGAAGGCAACTACAGTCAGGCCGTGGCGCTGGCGGGCGGCGTCAGCGATCCGGCGGCGCGCGAGCTCATCAACTGGCTTGCCATCCGCCTGACCCCACGGGATGTCGGCTTCGAACGCACCCGCGATTTCATCCGCCGGAACCCGAACTGGCCGAGCATGACCCTGGTCCGCCGCCGCGCGGAAAGCCTGCTGCTATCGGAAAAGCGCGACCCGAGAGACGCCATCGCCTATTTCGGCAATGCGCAGCCGGTGTCGGGCGAAGGCATGGTGGCGCTGGCCCGCGCGCTGCTCGCGGCGGGCAATGAGGGCCACGCGATCCCCTGGCTGCGGCGCGCATGGCGCGAAGAAGAAATGACCATGACGCTCGAGCAGGAGATTATCGGCCTGCACGGCAAATACCTGACGAACGCCGATCACAAGGCTCGCTCGGACCGGCTGTTTTACCTCGAAAAATTCGAAGCGGCGCAGCGTAGCGCCGAGCGCGCCGGCAAGGACGTCGCGGCCTTGAGCCGGGGGCGAAACGCGGCACTCCAGCGTTCCGCCAACGCCAACGCACTGCTGAATGCGGTGCCCGCCTCGCTGCACAAGGACGCGAGCTATCTCTACGCGCGAGCCTATCTGAGGCGGCGCGCCGACGACGCCAAGGGTGCCGCGACGCTGCTGTTGCAGGCGCCCCGCATCGCCCCGAACACCCCCGACGCGGACGACTGGTGGCGCGAGCGGCGCCTCCTCGTCCGCTCGTTGCTCGACGAAAAGCAGTATCAGCTCGCCTATCGCGTGGCGGCCGCCGCGGCACTTCCCGAGAACGACATCCTCAAGGCCGATATCCACTTCACCGCCGGCTGGGTGGCGCTGCGTTATCTGAACGATCCCGCGACCGCCAAGCGGCATTTCGTGCAGGACGTCGGCACGCCGCAGCCCTTCTATATCGCCCGTGCGCTCTACTGGCAGGGCCGCGCCGCGGAAGCGATGAAGGACCCCATCGGCGCGAAATCGGCCTACGCGCTGGCGGCACGCCACCATCTCGTCTTTTACGGCCAGCTCGCGCGCATAAAGCTCGGCATGCGCGAACTGCCGTTCCGGGCGATGCCGCAGGTTTCGCCGGCGGAGCGTCAGGCCTTCAACAACAACCCGGTGTCGCGCGCCCTGAAGCTGCTCTACGAAGCCGATGCCGACGACCTCGTGATCCCGGTCCATATCGACATGATCGACCGGACCCCGACCGCCGGCACCGCGGCGCTGCTCGCTGAAATCGCAAGCGCCCACAAGGATGCCCGCGCCCTCGTCATCATCGGCAAGCAGGGCCTTGATCGCGGCCTGCCGGTGGATGCGATCGCCTTCCCCACCTCGGGCATCCCCAATTACAACCACATGGGGCCGCCGATCGAGAAAGCGCTGGTCTATGCGATCTCGCGGCAGGAGAGCGAATTTCAGCCCTATGTCGTTTCGCCAGCGAACGCCTACGGCCTGATGCAGGTGATCCGCCCGACCGGCGTCGGCATCGCCAAGCGCATCGGCATCGGTTTCGACTTCGGCCGCCTGCAACGCGATCCCGTGTACAACGTGACCCTCGGCGCGGCCGAACTCGGCCACCTCATCCAGACGTTTAACGGCTCGTATGTGCTGACCTTCATCGGCTACAATGCCGGTCCCGGCCGCTCGCGCCAATGGATGAACGCGCGCGGCGACCCGCGCGGCGGGCAAACCGAGGCGATCGTCGACTGGGTCGAGCGCATTCCGTTTACCGAGACGCGGCTCTACGTCATGCGCGTGCTCGAAAACCTACAGGTCTATCGCGCGCTGCTTACCAACAAACGGGTGATCGACCTCGAGACCGATCTCGCGCGCGGCAACAACGCGGGCTAGACTGGTGGCCCCTGGTCGGATGCGCCGATAACGTGAATAAAATCAACGACTTATATATCACCACGACGGACGGCATCCGGCTTCATGCGCTCGATGCGGGACCGCGCGAAACCAAGCGCCTGCCTGTGGTCTGCCTGCCGGGATTGTCGCGCACCAACGAGGATTTCCGCGAGTTGTTAGAAGCGCTCGCCTTCGATGCGCAGGCGTCGCGTCGCGTCATTGCGCTCTCGTCGCGCGGCCGCGGCTTGTCCGGCCGCGATCCCAGGCCGGAGAACTATTCCGTTCCGGTGGAGCTGAACGACCTGCTCACGGTGCTCGATCGAACAGGAATCGAGCGCGCAGTTTTCGTCGGCACTTCCCGTGGCGGTATTCTGACAATGGCACTGACCGCAGCGCGCCCGCAGGCCATTGCGGGTGCGATGCTGAACGACATCGGCCCTGTGCTGGAAATGCCGGGCCTGCTTCGTATTCAATCTTATGTCGGCAAGCTGCCGAAACCGGCTGACTGGGCCGACGCCGAGCGGATTTTGAAGACGGTGATGGAAAGAGAGTTTCCGAGCTTCACGGCTGAAGATTGGAGACGCTACGCAGGGCTGACCTGGCTGGAGACCACGGATGGCCTCGCGGGGCGCACGGATCCAGCAATCGCCTACAACCTTCGCGAGATCGACGCGGCGAAGCCGGCACCACCGATGTGGGCGCTATTCGGTGGACTCAGGAATGTCCCGTTGCTCGTCTTCCGGGGCGAGCATTCCGACCTGCTCTCGCGAGAAACCGTCGCGGAGATGAAGTCGCGGCATTCCGATCTGACGGCAATTGAAGTCGCCGGCGTCGGCCACCCGCCGGTGTTCTGGAACGAAACCACGATCGCGCCTATTCGCGCCCTCGCCTTGCGCTGCGATCCCGCCTGACCGCCGCACTGTAACCACCTCACACCGCTTGATTTTCGGGCGGATCGCAAAGAGCGGCCAAACCAGCATACGCTCGTGCAACCAACTCCTAAAACAAAAGCCCCGGCGGTTTCCCGCCGGGGCTTTCACCAATCAGACTTACGTCAGATCAGAACGTGCGGGTGATACGGAACCACGTCGCAAGCTTGTCGGTTTCGACGTTGTTCGCGTCAACTTCAGTGTAGAGCACGTCGAGGGCCAGCGTCAGGTCCTTAACCGGGCTCCACTTGAGGCTGTGGCCGTACTGGAGAACCTGCACACCACCGAAGGTGTTGAAGTTGTAGGCCTCGTTGTAGCCAACATGGAACGACGAGTTGACGGTCGGGGTCCAGAAGTGACGGAACTGCACCTGGAACGACGCAGCGTCGGTCAGCTGGTTCAGGTTCGGACCCGAGTCAAGAACGCCAACGACGCCCGTGGCACCACCGTTGTTCGAGAAGCCGAGGAGGATGCCGCCGATGCCGCCGTAGGGGCTGCCCGACAGACCGGTGTATTCGACCGCGCCTTCAGAGGTGACGGCGGTGAACTTGATGGTGTCGCCAGCGCCCAGCATCGGGAGCTTGATTTCGACACCAGCACCGAACGCCCAACCCCAGTCGTCGCCCTGAATGAGACGCGTCTGGTGAGCCGCGGCCATCAACTGGGCAGAACCCCAGGCCTGGTCGAGGCGGATGTTCGCAACGATGTCCGGCGTGTCATACGACGTCGCCTGCTGGCCGAATACCGCGCCGTTGCCGATGCGGGTCGTGCTCTTGTCTTCGATCGAGATCGTGGCCGACAGACCGTTGCCGAGGTTCGCGGTGTAGGCGAACACGTTGGTCCAGTTCCACGGATTCGCAGCGACCGACAGCGTCAGGTAGTTCGAGCCGAAGTCGAAGAACGAGTTCGCAGTACCAGCGGTGAAGCCGGCGAACTGGATGAACGCGTACTGCATGAACGCGCCGTTGTTCACAGCGAACGCAGCTGCACCGGCCGGGCCGACGCCGCTAACCTGCTGGAAACCACCGAGAATATAGGCACGGAGAGTGCCGTAGGCGGTGTTCTGACGGGCATCGAGGGACAGGTAACCACGGGTACGCCAAGCGAGGGCGTTATCGTCGTGGGAATAGCCGTTTGCTCCATAGGTGAGGTTCGTGATCGCGCCGTTGGCATAGAAACCAACTTCCGCGAACACCAGACCGCCAACCTTCAAGCAGGTATCAGTGCCGGGGATGTAGTAGAAACCCGGGCCGTACTGCGGGCAAATCTTCACGTAAGAGACCGGCTTGGCCTTTACGGGAAGGTCTGCTGCCTGCGCCCCAGCCGAAGCCGCAAAAGCGACTGCGGTGCCGAGGATGAGGCTTTTCACCATCTTCATCGTGACCTCCAAAGAGTCATTCTCTCTCAAAATTGCCTGAGGAGCGGGTCCTGCTCCGGAGGGCTGATGCCCCTTGGAAAAGTGCCCAAATTCCCCGCGAAACCACCCGGACCGACTTTGCGACCGCCTCGAACTTTTCCTAGTTCGTACTCGAAACTGGCAATCAGCCGTCAAAACCGGACGGGTGCGACGCTAGGTTCCCCCCACATGGAGCTCCCCCTCTGTCGCGCGAACACCCTAGCGAATGCCCCTTTCCATTCAATTGGAATGACGCTTTCGAGGGCACCCGGAACTCGCTTTCCCCGATTGTGTTGCAGAATTGCAACGGCTCTAAATTGAGAAGTATAACAAATTCAATGGGTTATAGCGGCCCTTAAGCGGCGTAAGCAATTCCTGCGTACCGTCCGGTAACGCGGCAAAGGCTCCGGATACTGGATTTCCTGGAGCAAGGGGTGCCCGGCGATTCTCAGGCCGAGACGCGCTTGCCAACATCGGCGAATGCCCGAAGCCCATCCGTATCCGCCTTCGCCGCCTCCAGCAGGGCTTCGACCGCGGCATTGAGTTCGGAGGCGCGGGCGTTCAATCCGGACGCCAATCCAAGAGCGGACCTGGCTTCGATTTCGGTCTGGGAGATCGAACCCGCAACTTTCTGCATTGCCTCCGCGACGGAATTGGCGTCGTCCGAGGTGCGGCTCGAATTATGCGCGATATTGGAAGTTGCATCCGCCTGCTGATCAACCGAACCGGACAGCGCTTCCACCGTGGCGGCGATCTGGCTGATGCTCGCGCCACAGGCGGCAATCTGCTCGACCGACAGCCTCGTGGCTTCCTGAATCTTCGCAATCTGCTCGCTGATTTCTTCGGTCGCCCGCGACGTCTGCGTCGAGAGCGACTTCACTTCGCTCGCGACCACCGCAAACCCCCTGCCCGCCTCGCCGGCACGCGCGGCTTCGATCGTCTCGTTCAACGCAAGCAGGTTGGTCTGTGAAGCGATCTGCGAAATCAGGCCGACCACCGATCCGACCTTGTCGACCGAGTCCGACAACGAACCCACGATGCCGTTTGCACGATTGGCAAGCGCCACGGCCTCGCTCGCCATCTTCGCGCTGCTTGCCGATTGCGCCCGGATCTCGCTGATCGAGCTCGACAATTCCTCCGTCGCGCTCGCCATATCGTTGGTGTTTCTGGCGCTGCTCTCGGCAATTTCCGCGGCGAGGTTGGCGTGCTGGTTCGAATTCTGAGCGAGTGACGAAAGGCGTTGCGACGACGCCCCAAGCTCGTTCACCGCTCCCGCAATCGCCGCGCGCACATTGCCCATCGTGGCTCCGAACTGGGAGATCGCGCCTTCCAGCCGGTCGCCGCGCGTCTTGCTTTCGTTTACCGCCAGCTCATTATGGCAGAAGATCGCGTTCGCGTTATCGAGCAGCAGGAGCCGGGCCATCACGTCGCCCAACGCCGCAACCTTCGCTCCGGAATAGAAGTAACGTTTGCCGACGACGCGAAAAAACGCGCTCATCAGCGCGCGAATGATGGTGGAACGCGCCCGCATGTCGAGCCCGATGCGAATTTCGAAGCGCGCACGATCGTAGGCGTCCTCTACCCAGGCCTCGTCGAACGACCGCTTGCAGGACCGTTCCATCGCATCGAACGCAAAGCGTTTGATGTCGTCGCGATTGTGATCGAGCGCTTTCGCATAGAGCGGGGTTATCGTTTCGGCCTTGTCGATCATCCGGTCGATCGTCTTCGCGATCACGGGAGCGGCCAAATCCCAGAGCTGCGCGCGCAACGCGCGATCCTTCTCGCTCTCTTCGGCAAAGCCATAGAGCCCGAGCCGAACCTGAAAGGAAGAAGGAATGCCCGACACGTCGCGCCTCAAACCGAAACCGGCCAGACTGTGCGCCGGGCCGATTTACAAAGGCTTAAGCAACCTATGCCGCCCCACGGAATTCAAAGCTTTTCAAGCCGTTGCAGGAAGGTTTCCGTCGGATGGCCGTCGGGCAACAATCCGAACTTGACCTGCAGGATGCGGATCTGGTCGCGCAGATCGAAGTCGATCTGCCCCACGACATTGTTCACCGGATAGCCCTTCGCCTGCATCAGCTTCTGCATGCGGATGCGCTGCTCGCGATTGAGCGGGATCACCTCAGGCCACTTGCCGCGATAGCCGTCCATGCCACGCAGGCGATTGGCGGCGCCCGCAACCGTCAGTGAATAGGCATCCGACAAATTGTAGCGCTTGATCGCTTCATAATTGCCGGTGACGACGAAGCCGGGTCCGCTCGCGCCGCTCGGAAAGAACAGGATGCCGTCACCGCTCGCCGGATACTTGCCGCCATCCGCGCGGCGCACGCCGAGCGCGCTCCATTCCGCGAATGTCGCGCGGCTCCTGCGGTAATCGAAGTCGCGCGGGATCGACACTTCAAAGCCCCACGGCAGTCCCGGCTTCCAGCCGTGCTGCCGTAGGTAATTTCCGATCGAGCCGAGCACGTCGGGAACGTCGTTCCAGATGTCGCGGCGGCCGTCGCCGGAAAAATCCACGGCGAATTTCAGAAAGCTGGAGGGGATGAACTGCGCCTGCCCCATCGCACCCGCCCAGGAGCCGCGCATCTTATCGCGGGTGATATGTTCCTGTTCAAGAATTTCGAGCGCGGCGAGCAGCTCGTTGCGGAAGAAGTCGTCCCGATAGCGCGCATGCGCGAGTGTCACGAGAGAACGGATGACATCCTTTCCGCCCGTGAACGAACCGTAGCCCGTTTCCAGGCCCCAGATCGCGACGATGATTTCCTTGTCGACGCCGTACTTCGCCTCTACTGCGCGAAGCGTCGCCGCCCACTTCTCGGCATTGCGCTTTCCCCCGGCAAGCAGGCCCGTGGTCAGCCGGTTCTTGACGTAATCGCCTATCGGCCGGACATATTCCGGCTGGCTCTTCGTGAGCCGCAGCACTTCCTGATCGGGCGTGATCCCGCGAATGGCGCCGTCAAAGGTCGCGCGCGACACGCCACGCTTTTGCGCATCCGACCAGAGCGCCGAAAAGAAAGTGCGCAGGCTGGCCGGCACCGCCTCCTGCGCCCGAACGGGCGACGGGACCAGAACCATGCACAGCGATAGAACCAGCGCGAGTCGCTTTCCCAGCATCGGCGTTTCTATCGCCCGCATAAGGTTATCGACAAGCCGCACGCTTCATTCGTCCTCGGTGATCGCGCCAACGACCTCGGCATAGTTCTCTTCGAACCACGCGATGCGCTCTTCCTGCCGGCCGAGGATCATGGGTCCGTCGATCTGCTCGACGGCGGTTTGCAGCTTTTCGCAGACTTCGTTGTCTTCGCGCACGATCTTTCTGAGATAGAGCGGAACGATCCATGGCAGAAACGGCGCCGCAAGCTGCCGCGTCACGTTGCGAAAAAAGCCGGCGTCTTGCCGCGGAAACGGTGCTTCGCGATAGAAACTTCGCAGCAGCGTCGCGTTATGCGCAACCGGTACATATTGTTGCAGCAGCACGTACCATATGCCTGCCGCCTCGAAATGAACGGCGACGAGATTGGGAAAGAACTGCAAAATTCGATAGTCCACCGGCCGGTATGTGCCCGCGCGGCATTGTGCGGCGGTTTCGTTGATGACGCCCTCGCTCGCGCCCCAGAAATAGGCGCTGTGGCGCCCGAAGCGAAAGTACCGCGTCTTCTCGACGGGATGATAACCGTCCTTGCCGAAGGAATCCGGGTGCACGGCGACGATGTGATAGTCGTCCAGCGAAATGTGATGCCCGAGCTTCCAGTTGGCGGCGATTTCGCTGTGTTCGACATACGGCGCGCGATCGCCGCTCCACATCGCTTTCAGGATGTCGAAGCCCGGCCCAAGATAGTCTTCCAGCGTGCCGCCATGTGCGCCGGGAAATCTTCCGAAAATCAGATTTCCGCACGAGGCGACTTCGACCGGCTTCAGCCGCGCGCCGAGTTCGCGCGGGGTCTTGCCGAACAACTCGACGCAGTTCGGAATTCCGACCGCAAGACCGTCCTTGTTATATTGCCAGTGGTGGAAGCCGCAGCGAACCGGCCCATTGCCCTTGTCTTTGGTCCGCAGCGGAAAAAAGCGGTGCGCGCAGACATTCTCGAAGCCGCGCAGTTCTTCCTTGAAGCGCTGCACGAATATGGAACGTCCGCCGAGGGTTGCGCGAAACCAGTCGCCGTCCTTTGAAACATCGCTGACAAAGCCGAGCAGCGTCCACACTTCTCCAAGCCGAGCCTGCTCCGCGCGAAATGCCTTCGCGCTTCCAAGAGCCTGCGCCCACAACGGCGTCTTGTGCGCTTTGAGGCCGCTATCCTCAGCTTGTCGACGATGTTCCATCCAACCGCAGGCTACCACGCTGCCGATAACCGGCCAGCCTTGGCTTCCCGCACGGAAACGAGCATTGCGCGCGCTCCGAACCGGCTCTCGCGAGATACGCAGCGCTGGAGCGCGCGTTCAATAAGAACGTAGAGCTATCGCTTCGCCCAAGGGTAGCGCGGAGAGCAGCGCCACGCGCAGCCTCCGGAGCAGCGGCATCAAAAAACACCATAAATGGCTGGATTAAAGTAAGGAATGAACGCCGGAAACACTATTCCGGCGCGCAAAACCTCAACGAATCTCGAACCAGGGATCGCCCTTGGAACGATGCATGGTCTCGGACGGCGGCGTTGGCGGCACGAAATTCTGCTCGCGATTGTCCGCCTGCGCCGCGTTCGAGGGCTTCACGCGCATGGTCTTCAGGAGCCGCCCCATCGAGGCGAGCAGCCGATACTCCGAGAACAGCTCGGCATGTTGCGCCGTCAGCAAGGCCGCATCGGTGGCATAGGCCGTGTTCTGCGTATCCAGCAGATCGAGCAGCGAGCGGGCGCCGATTCCGAACTGCTCGCGGTAAGACCTGAGCAACTGCTGGCTTACCTGCGACTGACGCTGGAGCACCTGACGCTGGCTGTTCAGCCACCGGCGGCGCTCCCACGACTGCCGCACTTCGTTTTCGACTTCACGATGCGCGACGCTGACCGTCATTCGCAGCTCGCTTGCGCGGCGGATCTGCTCCTCGCGCGAGGCAGCGTCGATGCCGCCGTTGAAGATATTCCAGCGCGCAACCAGCTCGGCCCGATAGTCGTCGGTTCGGCCCTGCACGTTATTCACGTCATGACCCCGCGCCGCTGAAACTTCCGCCGAAACCCGCGGATAGAATACCGACTCCGCCGACTTCACCTGCGCAAGCTGTGCGTCGAGATCCGCATTCCGGATCTTGAGCAGCGGATTTTCGGCACGCGCGATGCCAAGAATTTCGTCGATCGAGCGCGGCAGATTTCCGCCGACGGGATGGATTCTCCCCGCCGCCCCGATCGGCAGGCCGACGAGCTGAATGAAGCGCGACTCTGCTTGCGCGAGATCGTCGCGAAGCTGCTCGATGCGTACCTGGGACGCGAGCAGCCGCTCCTGCGCCTGCTGCTGGTCGGCGATCGAAGTGGCGCCGCCGGTAGCAGCCTTGCTCACGTCGCCAAGGATGTTCTGATGGAAGGCCAGATTCTGTTGCGCCCGCTGCAACAGCATGCGCAGCCGGACGATGTCGATATATTCGCGCGCGACCGCGAGCGCGATGAACTCGGAGCGCTCGAACACGCGGTGCGAGGCGGAATCGAGACGCGCCGCCTGACGCTGCATTTCCGACAGCGCGTGGAAGCCGTCGAACACGCGCTGCGTGCCGGTAACGCGCATTTCGTTCGTCTTGAAATCTTCGTCCAGACCGTTCGGGATCGTCGCCGGCGTTCTGTATTTGCCGCGGCCAACCCTCATTTCGCCGTCGATGCGCGGCAGGAAAAGACCCTTTGCCTGACGCAGTTGGAAACCGACAGCCTGCCGGTTGTAAATCGCTTCACTGATCTGCGGATTGCTTGCGACCGCTGTCGCGATCGCTTCCTCGAGGCTCATCGCCTTCGCCGGAGCAGCAAAATGCATGACAACCATTGCGCTGGTTGCCGCAACGCTAAGAAATCTTCCAAGCATCGTCGCTGCCCGTAAGCCCCCTTGAATCCCAATACAACCATAGCGGTTGTCTTGCCCGGCACCAAGAGAAGTTCCAGCAAGATCAATGGTTATATGCGACTCTTATAGCTCTGTTGCCGGGAAGCAACATATCGGCGAGTGCTGCTAATTCTATAATTAATTCAGACACTTAGAAGAAGACAGAAAAACGACACGGGAGGTATTTTGGTACGTTAGCGCTAGTTGAGGCCCGCCTCCCGGAAGGGTTGAGCCTTGGCAGTGGTGAGCTGCCCTTCGGCCGTCGCCGGCACGCTGTGAACCCACGAGTATCCGCTCGCTGAAAGCGAATAATACGGGCGGTAGTGCCGGATCTCCGCGTCCGCCCGGACCACGGCGCTGCGGTTGTCGAGTACCCACGCGCCGTCTGCATGATGAACCGCAAGCACCGCGTGATCCTGACGTGCGATCTGGTCGCGCAGCACGACCAGCCGGATCGAATCCAGCGGCACGCCGAGTGCCGACAGCATCCAGAGCTTCGCGATCGCGAAGTCTTCGCAGTCGCCCCGCCCGTTGATCAAAAACTCGCGCAGCGAAGCCCAATGATCCGGCACGCCATACACGCTCAGGTCGGATGCATAACGAAGATTGCGGTTAACGAATTCGTTGACCGCGCGCACCTGCAAATCCCGCGGCGCTTGACGGAGCCGCGCCACCTCGGCGCGCATGGCCGCGACCTGCGGCAAACCGCAGAATTCATCGGCAGCCGCGTTACAGTCGAGCAGGATATTCCGGTCGGCAGCCTCCGCAAGAATGCCCCGCCAGCGCTGCATGATCGCGGTATTGGCGACGGAAATGCTGTGCGTACCGAAGAGCGACGGGAACGGCGCCGGCACGCGGGCGGGAGCCCTTGTCCCGGCCGTTGCCGCCTCGCGCAGGCTTGCTTCAATGGCACCTGAAATTTTACCCGCGTTCCGCGCGCCTTCATCCAGCGGCAGCGCTTGCGGCAGTGCGACGGGCTGGATGGCTGTAAAACGCAGGGCGCCTACATCCTGTTCGTCGCGGAGCGATACGGTCTGGAATTGCGAGGAGACGGCAATCGAAAGCGCAAACACGCCGCACAAACCGGAGCAAAACAGCCGGTTGCCGCGAAAGGATACTGCTTTAAAAAGCCCGCCCATAACCGTCACGTCCTCTTTATCGGCGAGGACCGTAACGGCTCCGGGTTCAATTCCCGCTCAGATAACCGCTAAGACTGCGAATACCCTGGCGACAATCCGTTAACCGTCAGCGTTCGCGCAATGCGGAGTCTCGAGCCCTGACAATCGGCTTCAATATGTACTGCAATATACTTTTCGAGCCCGTGATGACGTCGACCGTTGCGATCATGCCGGGCAGGATCGGCAGGAGTTCGCCCTGCCGCTTCAATGCCGCTTCGCTGGTCTGCACCACCACGGTGTAATACGTCTCTTTCGTATTCGTATCGGTCACGCTGTCAGGTGCAACGCTGACGACCGTGCCGCGTAGCGCGCCGTAAATCGCGAAATCATAAGCCGACAGACGGACGACCGCTTCCTGCTTCGGATGAATGAAGGCGATATCGCTCGGCTTGATCTTCACTTCGATCAGCAGCGTATCTTCGAGTGGCACGATCTCGGCAATCACTTCGCCGGGCCGCACCACCGCGCCGATAGTCGAGAAGTTGAGCTTGTTGATGATCCCGTCGACGGGTGAGCGAACGTCGGTGCGGAATACCTTGTCTTTTGCCGACTTGAGCGACTGCTCCACCACATTCAGCTCGCCCACCCTTTGCGTAAGTTCCTGCTGCGCGGTCTGCTGGAACGAGAGATGCTGATCCTGCAATTGCCGCTCGGCTTCCGAAATAGCCGCCTCGAGCCGCGGGATTGCGAGATTACCGCTGCGCAATTGTCCGGATAGATCGGACATCTCGCGCTGGATGCGCAGCAGCTCCGTCTCCGGCACGACCTTCTGCACCGCAAGCGGCGACTTGATGTCGAATTCGCGCTTCGCGAGCCTCAGATTTTCATCGACGCGCTGGAGATTGGCGCGCAGCTCGTTGAGTTCGATCTGCCGCTGCCGCAGGCGCTCGGAAAGAATAGCCGACTGGTTTTCGTAAGCCGTTCGCCGTGCCCGAAACAACCGCAGTTCGTTATCGACGACTTCCGCGGCCTCGGCACGAAGATCGGCCGGATATTCCGGCATCGACGCGGGAGCGTTTCCGCTCACTTCATGCTGGAGGCGAATGATCTGCGCGCGAAGGCTGCTCTGCTTCGCAGTCAGTTCGCCCATGCTCGCGGAGAATCCGGTGTCATCGAGGAGCATGAGCGTCTGCCCCTTCTTGATAGGCTGGCCCTGCCGGATATAAATCTCCTTCGCGATTCCGCCTTCGAGACTCTGCACGACTTGCGTCTTGGACGACGGCACGACCTTGCCTTCGCCGCGCGATACCTCCTCGACCGTGGCGAAATACGACCACAGCACGAAAATTCCGACGAAAGCGGCGAGCACATATCCCAACCGCGAATAGAATCGGAAGCCGTCGTCGTAATAATCCTCGAGCTTTTCCGACCCCGAGAACAGACGATCGAAGCGGGACTGCGCCCGCGCGCCCAAGGAAGACGGCGCATCCCGTTCCTGCTCGATGTCCTGCTCCTGCTGCCGGAGCGGCGCGAGTACCGGCTCGCCGAAACGATCGTTCTCGAAGCGGTTCATGCCTGCCCCTGCGGATTTCTCAATCGCGCCATGACGGCATCGCGCGGCCCGTCGAGGAAAACGGCGCCCCGGTCAACCACGACGATGCGGTCGACGATTTTCAGAATCTCGTTGCGATGCGCGGTAGCAATCAACGTCTGCGTCGGGTCGAGCGCGCGCTGCAAATTCTGCACGAATATCCGTTCCGACGTGGGGTCCATGTCGCTCGTCGGTTCATCCAGAAAAAGGATGCGCGGCTTCGCGAGCAAGGCGCGCGCCATGATAACGGCCTTGCGCTGGCCGCTCGAGAGCAGCCGGCCGCCGTCGCCGACCGGCATGTCCAGACCGCGCGGGTGCAGGTTTGAGAACTCCATCACCCCGGAAATGCGCGCGGGTTCGATGAGCTGCTCTTCGGGTACATTCGAAAGCCCGAAGCGGATATTGTCGCGAAGCGTGCCGTGAAACAGCAGCGAATCCTGGCTCACGAAACCGATCATCTTGCGCAAGGTGTGCGGCGTGAATTGCTTGATGTCGACGCCGCCGAGCAGCACGAGGCCTTCATCCGGCTCGTAGAACTGAACCAGCAGCCTGCCGACAGTCGTTTTACCCGACCCGACCCGGCCGACGATGGCCACGCGCTCGCCCTGGGCGATCTTCAGCGAGAACGTATTCAGTACCGGGACTGGCGCGCCCGGATAACTGAACTTGATCTGGCGGAATTCGACATCCGAACGCAGCGGCGCAGTGTGAATGAGCCCTTCGGCGCTGTTGTCCTCGGTCTTCATGGCGAAGATCTGGTCCAGCGTCCGGTAGGCATGCATAGTATGCCGCGCCCGCGCGATCAGCGACACGATGTTCGAAAGCGACGCCAGTGCGCGCCCCGACAGGATCACGCAGGCGATGATGCCGCCCATCGAGATTTCATTCGCTTCGAAGCGGTAGATCGCAATCAGGATGATGACGACCGCCACCGTCTGCTGCATAAACGAGGCGATGTTGGTCGCATTCGACAAGACGCGGCGGATTTTTTCGCTGAACAGGCCGGTCTGCGCGACCACGTCGCGCCAGCGCGAGAGCACATAGCCCTCGGCGCGCGACGCCTTGATCGTCTCGGACGCGGCCACCGTCTCGAACAGGAAGGCATGGCGTATTGCCATCTCGCGCGAGGCGCCTTCGATCAGGCGCCCGCTAGACTTGTTGAATACCCAGCCGAGCACGAGGCCCGCGGCGAAGAAAAGAAGCACCACCGCAGCAATTACCGGCGAAATGATCGCGATCACGGCGATATAGACCGCGAAGAACAGCAGGTCCGCGATCAGCGCCACGTTGCCCGCCGAGAAGAATTCCTTGAAGGATTCATACTCGCGGATCTGGTTGATGAATTGCCCAGAATTGCCGGGCCGCGCGGAAATGTGCGCGCGCAATGCTTGCTCGATTACCGACATCGACAGCTTCAGATCGAGACCGCGGGACGCGCCTGAAATCAGCGCATCGCGGACGAACTTGAGAAGGAAGTCGAACGTCAACGCGACGAACATGCCGATCGCGAGAATCCAGAGGCTGTAATAGGCCAGATTTGGAATGATGCGATCGTAGACATTCATAATGAAGAGCGGGCTGGCGATCGCGAGAATATTGATCACGAAGGACGCGATCAGCACCCGGTAGTAATAGTGGCGAAGCGGATAGATCGCCTCGAATGCCCAGCGTCGCGGCGCCGTCTCGGCGCTGCCGAGCAGATCGGCCGCATCGGTGTTACCGCGCGCAGTACGCACATAAATCGCGGTTGCCCCGGCGCCTTCGAGCAACTCCCGGTCGATCCGGGATTCAACGACGTCATCGTCGATGAAGGAAACGACATCGAGCTCGTTGCCGTCGCGCGCCACCACGACAACGGGAGTGAACTCCTTCGTAATCAGGAGTACGGGAAGATTGAGAGAAGAGAGCGTCGCCGTCTGGAGCGGATGGACTTCGGTTTCAAATCGCGCGCGATGCAGCGCGCCTACCGCAGTCTCCGCCGAAAGCGCGACCCGGTCTATCGCCATGTCGTTCAGCAGCGCATCCGCGTCGATCGGCTTGCCGAAATGATCGAACAGCCACGACAGCGCGTGAACCAGCGCCTGCCGGTCGACCCCCCTTGCGCGCGAGACTGGCGTATCGATGTTCATTTTGGTGCCGCAGCATCGAAGTCCCGCAGCCGGATGCCCCGAGATCTCCTCGAAAGGCAGCCTATCATAACACGCCGGTGGCGCGGGCCGCAGCTCGGATTAACATTACTACGGGCCAGGATCGCTCCCGGCCCGCAAACTCTTCATCCCGGAACGAGAGCTTAGCGCTGCCGGATCATCGTGTAGTGGAAGCAGGCGCATTTCGCGACCGTTTCCTCGTCGAGCGTGCGCGTCTTGCTGAACCCGATCGCGGAGCCGCACCAGGCCTTGGTTTCCAGCGCCCAGTTGTAACGCATGGAACGCGAGAACTGGCTCTGCTCCGCCGCCACCACCGCTTCGTCGTGATAGGCGTAAACCGCCTCGACGATGTGGCTATAGGGCAGATCGGTGAAGATCCGCTTCCCCTGCGGGCAAAGATGCGTGTGGTGAATGCCGTCCGGCTTCGCCACCACCCGCGGCTTTACGGTGAGTTCGGCCGCCGTCGCGGGGACAGCAAATGCCGCCGCAAACGCTACCCCGGCTGCGAGAAATGCAATTTTCTTCATGGCCTCTGTCCCTGGAATCGTCCCGGATAGTAATCCCGGCCCCGGCAAAAACAATGCCGGGGCCGGATCGTTCGTTAGATCGTCACCGTCTGGTTTTGGGTGCCGTCGTTATAGAGGATCGAGATGCTGCCCGCGGTCGGGTTGTTCGCGAAATTCGCGACTGCGTGATAGCTGTCGCCGCCGCCGTCGAAGTCCACGAGCAACTGGTTGCCGACACGAGTGACGAAGCCATTCGCCAGCGGATCGCTGTCCGTGAACAGGGCCGTCAGATCGATCACGTCGTTATCGCCACCCACACCACTGTAATCGGTGATGATGTCGGTGCCGGAGAAGCTGTCGAACACGAAAGTGTCCGCACCGCTTCCGCCGGTAAGCGTGTCGTTCCCCAACCCGCCGATCAGCGTGTCGTTGCCGGCGCCGCCGCTCAGGTTGTCGTTGCCGCCAAGACCGAGGATCCTGTCGTCCCCGGACGAACCGACGATCACGTCGTTCGCGGTACCGCTGCCGCCACGGATTTCCGCAATGCCCGTCAGCGTCGTGTCCGTGAAGTTCCAGTTATTGTGAGCCGACGACGAACCGACAATGTTCACATTCGCATGACCATTCGCGGTGATCTCGTCGACACTGTTGGTGCCGCCGTAGGTCGTGGTGATACCGATGTTGGTATTGTCGCTGGTGGCGATTACCGTATGCGTCGCACCGGCGGTATTGCCAAGGAAGCTGTCGAAGCCGCCATTGTCCGCCGACGAGACCAGTAAACGGGTGTCGGCATTACCCAGGTGGAAGACGTCGTTGCCACCGCCTCCCCGATAAGCCTGACCGCCGACCGCATCGCTGTCATTCGAGGTATGGAAGACTTGGCTAGCGTTACCGGTACTCAATTCGGTGCCGCGCACCTCTGCGATACCGCGCAGCTTGACATTCGTCAGGTCAAGCGATGCCCCGGTTACGTTGGCGAGCACCAGATCGACGTCCGAGAACCCGGCACCGCTGATCTCCTCGATGCTGGAAATGCTGCGGACGTTGATATCGATACCGTTTCCGGTCGAGAGGATACGGTCGTAACCACCATCGCCGTTGAAGATATCGAAGTACCCGGCATCGGCGGCCGTGGCCAGGAAGGTGTCGTTGCCATTGCCGCCGCTGAGGGTGTCGTTACCGGCCTCGCCGACAAGGATGTCATCGTTGTTGCCGCCAGTGATGACGTCATTGCCGCCACGCCCAAAGATCGACCAGGCCTCGTTGATCTTCGCCGGCTGTAGCGAGGCAATCTCCAGTGACGGCGCGTAGCCCGGAGCCTCGTGGTTCGCGGTGCCGACCAGCAGGTTCGTCGGGTTCACCGGAACGAACACGTCGCCGAGTTCAACCTGCACCTTCAGGTTCTCGAAGTTCGTCGAGGTGAAGTTGAACGGGCCGTAGTTCAGCGTACCGTTGCCGTTGCTTGCGGCAAGTGCGGTGAGCAGTGCGAGCAACGCCGTATCCTGCGCCTGCGCGAAGGTCAGGTTGACGACCAGCGTGTCGGTGCCCGAACCGCCATTGTAGCTGACGGCTGTTGCAGTATCCGATACCCGCGAGACGGCGACCGTATCGTTGCCGCCGCCCGCTTCAACCCCCGACACGTCGACGAGCGCGACATGGGTGAAGTTCAGCGTATCGCTGCTGCCCGTGCCGCTCACCTTCGCGCCGTTGCCTTCGATGACATCGACGCCGTTGTTGAAGCCGCCGGCGAGACCGATCACCGTGTTCGCATCCGCGGCTACGATCTTATGCACGACGCTGTCGCCGACAATGTTGCCGGAGAAGCTATCGGAGTCATTGGACGTGCCCGCGTAGAGCAGCGTCGCATTCTGGCTGCCGAGGACGAAGGTGTCGCTGCCGCTGCCGCCACGATAGCTCGCGGCGGAAACGTTCGAGGTCGTGATGGTGTCGTTGCCGCCACCGGCATCGATCTCGGACACGTTGTTGATCTGAACCTGGCTGAAGTTCAGCGAGTCGCTGCTGCCGGTGCCGCTCACCTTCGCGCCGTTGCCTTCGATGACATCGACGCCGTTGTTGAAGCCGCCGGCGAGACCGATCACCGTGTTCGCATCCGCGCCCACGATCGTGTGCACGACGCTGTCGCCAACAACGTTGCCGTCGAAGCTGTCGCTACCGTTGGACGTGCCCGCATAGAGCAGCGTCGCGTTCTGGCTGCCGAGGACGAAGGTGTCGTTGCCGCTGCCACCACGATAGTTCGCGGCGGAAACGTTCGAGGTCGTGATGGTATCGTTGCCGCCACCGCCATCGATCTCGGACACGTTGTTGATCTGAACCTCGCTGAAGTTCAGCGCATCGCTGCCGCCCGTGCCGCTCACCTTCGCGCCGTTGCCCTCGATGACATCGACGCCGTTGTTGAAGCCGCCGGCGAGACCGATCACCGTGCTCGCATCCGCGCCCACGATCGTGTGCACGACGCTGTCGCCGACGATGTTGCCAGTGAAGCTATCGTCGCCATTGGACGTGCCCGAGTAGAGCAGCGTCGCATTCTGGCTAGCAAGGACGAAGGTGTCGTTGCCGCTGCCGCCACGATAGTTGGCAGCGGAAACGTTCGAGGTCGTGATGGTGTCATTGCCGCCGCCGGCATCGATCTCGGTGATGCCGTTGATCGCGACACCGGTGAAGTTCAGCGAGTCGCTGCTGCCCGTGCCCGTTATCTTGACGTTGGCAAAGCCGTTCCCGCTGATCTCCTCGATGCTCTGCAACGCATTCGTGCCGGCGAGACCGATATTGGTGTTGTTCTGGGTCGCAAGAATGCGATCGGTGCCGGCCCCGCCGATGAACGTATCGTTGCCGTCGCTCGTGCCGCCGACCAGGAAGGTATCGTTGCCGTTACCGCCGTTCATGGTGTCATTGCCGGTACCGCCGACCAGGATGTCGTTGCCGTTCGACCCCGCCATCGTGTCATTGCCGCCGAGGCCGAACACGGACCAGGCTTGGCTGGTGGCACCGCCTGCCCCATTCACGTGCGTTTCGACGTTCAGGGCACCATCACTGCTGCCCGTGCCGATCAGGATATTGGTGCTGATCGGCAGATAGCTGTCGCCAACCTGGATGCGGAACTGGAAGTTTTCGAAGTTCTTCGCTTCGAAATTCAGGCCGCCCGTGTTGACGGAGCCGTTATTGACCCCCGGCACCAGCGCTGCGAGCTGCGCGAGCAGCGCCGTGTTCTGCGCCTGTGCGAGCGTCAACGTGATGACGAGCGTGTCGGTTCCGCTATTGCCGTCATAGACAACCTTACCGCTCGTGCTGGCGGCCGCGTAAACCGTGTCGTTACCGGCGCCTGCGTCCACCGTCTTGATGTTGGTCAGAATAGTGTTCGAGAAGTTCAGCGTGTTGTGAGCGCCGTTCGACTGGATCACCGTATCGCCGCTGACATCGCCGAGGAACTGGTCGACGCCGTTGTTGTAATTCGCGACGCCGATCACCGTGCCCGCAGTTTCCGCTTTCGCGACCGAGTTGCCCGCGCCATTGTTCAGCGTATCGAAGCCGTTGCTGGTGCCCGAATAGAGCCAGGTCGCATCGGCATCGCCCGCGTTCAGCGTGTCGTCACCCGTGCCACCACGGTAGTTGCCCGCGCTGAGGTTCGAAGCGGTGACCACGTCGTTGCCCGCACCCGCATCCACTTCCGCGATGTTGGTGAGGACGGTGTTCGAGAAGTTCAGCGTGTTGTGGGCGCCGTTCGACTGGATCACCGTGTCCGCGGCCGAATGGCCCTCGAACGTGTCAACGCCGTTCACGTAGTTTGCAACGCCGATCACGGTGCCCGAGGATTCAGCCTTCGCGACTGAGTTACCCGAACCGTTGTTCAGCGTGTCAAAGCCGTTGCTGGTACCCGCATAGAGCCAGGTCGCATCGGCGTCGCCCGCGTTCAGCGTGTCGTCGCCCGTACCACCGCGGTAGTTGCCCGCGCTGAGGTTCGAAGCGGTGACCACGTCGTTGCCCGCACCCGCATCCACTTCCGCGATGTTGGTAAGGACGGTGTTCGAGAAGTTCAGCGTGTTGTGACCGCCGTTCGACTGGATCACCGTGTCCGCGGTCGAATGGCCCTCGAACGCATCAACGCCGTTCACGTAATTCGCAACGCCGATCACGGTGCCCGCCGTCTCGGCCTTCGCGACCGAGGTGCCCGCACCGTTGTTCAGCGTGTCGAAGCCATTGCTGGTGCCCGAATAGAGCCAGGTCGCATCGGCGTCGCCTGCGTTGAGCGTGTCGTCGCCCGTGCCACCGCGGTAGTTGCCCGCGCTGAGGTTCGAAGCGGTGACCACGTCGTTGCCGGCGCCCGCATCCACTTCCTTGATGTTGGTGAGCGTTGTGTCCGAAAAGTTCAGCGTGTTGTGACCGCCGTTCGACTGGATCACCGTGTCCGCGGTCGAATGGCCCTCGAACGCATCAACGCCGTTCACGTAATTCGCAACGCCGATCACGGTGCCCGCCGTCTCGGCCTTCGCGACCGAGGTGCCCGCACCGTTGTTCAGCGTGTCGAAGCCATTGCTGGTGCCCGAATAGAGCCAGGTCGCATCGGCGTCGCCTGCGTTGAGCGTGTCGTCGCCCGTGCCACCGCGGTAGTTGCCCGCGCTGAGGTTCGAAGCGGTGACCACGTCGTTGCCGGCGCCCGCATCCACTTCCTTGATGTTGGTGAGTGTCGTGTCCGAGAAGTTCAGCGTGTTGTGGCCGCCGTTCGACTGGATCAGCGTATTGCCGCTCGAGTGCCCCTCAAACGCATCGACACCGTTTACGTAATTCGCAACGCCGATCACCGTGCCCGAGGATTCAGCCTTCGCAACCGAATGGCCCGATCCATTTTGCAGCGTGTCGAAGCCGTTGCTCGTGCCCGAATAGAGCCAGGTCGCATCGGCATCGCCGGCGATCAGGGTATCGTCGCCGGCACCGCCGCGGTACCGGGCGCCCGTGCCCGCGTTCGCGGCATAAACCGTGTCGTTGCCGGCACCGGCTTCGACATCGAAGTTCTTCAGCACGATATTCCTGAAGTCCAGCGTATCGTGGCCGCCGGTCGCGACGATCTTGTTTCTGCCTGCGGTGGTATCGCCGCCGTCGATCTCTTCGATGCTGACGATATTCGACATGTTGCTGGTGACGTTCAGCACGTCCTGGGACCAGCCGCCGACGATTTTGTCGTAGCCGGCGCCGCCGTCGTACTGGTCGAGACCGTTGTTGTCGCCGGTGCCGCCGGTGACGAGATAGAAGGTGTCGTTGAGATCGCCGCCCTTCAGCGTGTCATTGCCGGCGCCGCCGCGAATGTGGTTCTCGGAGTTCTCGTGCCCGATGATCGTATCGTTTCCGGCACCGCCATCGACCAGGAAATTGACCAGCTTGATGTCCTTGCCGGTGGCCGCGCTGAAGTCCAGCGGATCGTTGCCATCGGTCGCGACGATCGTGTTGTAGCCCGGCTGTCCGTCGCCGCCGTTGATTTCCTCAATACCGTTGAGGTTCGACAGGTTGCTGGTGACGCGCAGCACATCATAGGACCAGCCGCCCTTGATAATGTCGTAGCCGTCGCCGCCGTTGTATTGGTCAAGGCCGTTGTTGTCGCCGGTGCCGCCCGTCTGCAAAAGGAACGTATCGTTGCCGTCGCCGCCGTGGAAAACGTCATCCCCGCTCGTGCCCGATAGCGTATCGTTGCCTGGCGTGCCTGGAATCGTAGCCATAGAATATTCCTTCCCTTTGAAAATATGTGTGCCGTAATCGCCAACCAATAAATCTTCGCCCGCACCGCCATCGAGCGTGTCGTCGCCTCCACCACCGAAGATGACGTCGTCGCCGTCGCCGCCCTCGATCGTATTTGCCCCCTCATTTCCGTAAATAACGTTGTTCAGTTCGTTACCGATCACATTGATCGGCGCATCACCCAAAAGCGTTAGAGTGACGGCCCCTGTGCCGAGCGTAAGCACGATCCCGGTGTCATCCGCCTGCCCTTCCACAGACAGATCGTCTTTCGTGAGCGTCGCGTGCTCGCCGGTGATCGTCCCGACGATCAGGATCCGCATACCGTCTGCGGTCGTGGCCGCGTCATGGGCCTCCTGGATGGAAGCGTGAGTGCTGACGAGCGTCGCCCCGTCCCAGACCTGCACGGCATGCGCATCTACGCTGACATTGAAGCCGACCGGCGCGGCGCTCTCGTCGCCGTCGCCGTCCACGATGATGTAGGAGAAGCCGGTCACGCCGTTGAAGCCCGGCGCCTTGGCAAAGGTCCAGTTGCCCTCGGCATCGATGGTATAGACGCCGACCCCGGCAACCGGGAACCGATAGACGCCGCCGCCGAGCGGCTCGCCCGAGGTGACCGCCACATAGTTGGTGCCGTCGAAGCTGACCTTGCTTACGACCGCGCCGTCGGCACCCTGCGTATCGTTGTCGAGCACATTGCCGCTCACGGCCCCGCTCACGCCGACCACGGCGCTGTCGCCGGCCACGACCGGAACGTCGTCGTGAATTTCGACCACGAACTGGCCGTCGCCGAAATACGGATGCACACCGCCGAAGAAGTTGCCGGGGTTGCTCGGATTGAACGTAACCCCCGCGCCGTTCTGGAACGTGACCACCTCATAGGAATTGATCGCGAGATTGAGCGAGGTGAAAACGAAATCCGAGGGTCCGCCTTCGGCGAAGAACTGGAGTATCTCCGCCTTTACCGCGGGGTCGGCGAGTTGCGCATCGGTGAGCTGGATCGTGATGCGATCGGCACCGCTGGACGACCCGGCATAGGTGATGAAATCGGCCTTGGACTCGGTCGTGATCCGCGAGAAGTTCAGGCCGCTGCCGCCCTCCTCGTAGCGCACGACGCCCTCGAACTCGACGCCACGGAAATCATAGGTGTTGGCCGATCCGTTACCGCGGATCGTGCCGTTGCCGTCCGCGATCTGGATCTTTTCGATGCCGGAGAAGCTCTGCACCGAAAATACGGACGAGCCGACATGGATGATCTGATCGAGGCCGTCGCCGCCGTGATAGATGCGCGTGCTTGCGCCGATGGACACGAAGGTATCGTTGCCGCTGCCGCCGTCCAGTTCGTCGAAGCCGCCATTGAGGCCGATCAGCAGGTCGTCGCCGCCCCCGCCGTTCAGGAACTCGCGGTTGTTGCCGTTCGAAACCAGCACCTCGTTCGCCGCCGTGCCGTTCACGGTGGCGCCGTTACCGGCGAAGAAGAAGGAGCTGTTACTCGCCTGCGCGAAATCGCCGGCCAGCGTCTGCCAGTTCACGTAGAACTGCTCGAAGTTCTGGAACTGGATCGGCAAGGTCGACGTATCGTCGAAGGTAAAGAGCCCCGGCCCCGAATGCAGGGCCAGATCCTTCAGATCCTTGATGAGGCCGCTCGTGAGCGTTGCGCCGACGAAATCCTTGGCCTGGATCGTGACGTTGATGCGATCCGAACCGAATTCGTTCGGATTATCGGGGTTCTTGCCGTCATAGAGCACGATGCCGTCGCCGCCCACATTCACATGGTTCGCGGCCGTGAACATGTTGTCGGCATTCGCGCCGCCATAGACGACGTGAACATTGACCAGCGTGGTCGAGCTGAAGTCCAGCATCGCAGCGTTATCGCGATTCTGGATCACGCCCATGCCGTCCGTGGCCGGCACGATCTCGATATACTCGAAGCCGGTGATGCCGCCGACCGTAAGCGTCGTCGAATTGATCACGAAGGCCTGGTCGAGACCATCGCCGCCCTGCATGCGTCCGACGCTGCCCGCGAGAATGGCCGTGTCGTCGCCCGCGCCGCCATTGATGTCGTCCGACGCGCCGCTGCCGAGGTTGATCAGGAGGTCGTCGCCGTCACCGCCGATCAGATCGTCTTGGTTGGACGACGGCCCCGCGATCAGGATGTCGTTGCCGCTGCCGCCGGTAAGCGTCGTCTGCGAGCCGTACTGAATATCACCCTTGAGCGCATGAACGCGATTGCCGGCCAGCGTATCCCACGCAATTGCGGCATCGTTCACGTCGGCGACCGTCTCGCCGATTTTGGTGAAGTTGAAGCCGCCCGACGCGGTAGCGAGGAAGTTGCGCAGATTGAGCGCGAGCCCGCTTCCGGCCGTATCGCCCGCGAAGTCGGCCGGCGTGATCAGCACGACTTCATTTACGAGCGGATCGGTATTGCCGTTGCTGCCGCCGATCGACTTCACGGGGCTGTCGCCGTCCGCGTCGACGACATTCAGCAGGCTCGAGAAGTCGAGATACAGCTTGTCGCCGAACGAAATTTCGGTCGCTCCAGTTGCCGGGTCGTCCTGGAACGGATGATCGAGCGGCTCGTACAGCGTAATCGTCGCGGAGCCGTCACTGGTTACAGTGATCGTGAAGACCGTGCGCCCGTCCGCGGTCGCGGTAAGTGTCGTATCGTTGCCCGTCGAGCTGAAATCCGTGAACAGGACCGGATCGCCCTTCGACGTGAGCGTGATCGCATTGCCTTCATGATCGCGCGCCATCACGGCGAGCGGCGAACCGCCGGTGCCGAGCGAACTCGCGTCCTTGAGGCTGAAGGTCAGCGGCCCGTCCGCGCCGGGCAGCACAAGCGTGCCGAGCGCGAAGGTGATGGTGGCGCCGGCGGTGCCCAGCGCGCTTTCCGCAATCGTTCCGCCGACGCGGGCGGAAGCATCGACGACCGGAATATCGTCGATAATGGTCACGCGGACGCGATCGGCGGTCAGGATGACCGGATCATTGTCGCCGTCTCGCGCCTCGACGATGCCGCCGAAGTTGATGTCGAGCGAGTTCTCCACGCCCGTCCCAGGGAACGGCGCGGCGTGATCGACCGGACCCAGCAAGGTAAAGACCGCCGTGCCCGCGACCGTGTCGGTGATCTCGAAGGTGAAGATCGCCCGATCGTCATCGTCATAGCTGCCGCTGGCCGAACCCGAATCTACGAACGCGATCAGCTTGTTACCCGAGATTTCATAGACGACGGATTCGCCATTCGAGGTGAGCGCCGGCAGCCCGGCGAGGCCGCTCGTGGTCAGCGCGAAGCTGGCAATGCCGTCGGCGCCGCCCTCGACCAGGCTCGAAAGATCGAGCGTCGCGGTTGCGGAAACGACGTCCATATTGCCGCTGGTATCGCCATCGGCATCCGTGTCCTCGTTGCCGCCAGGCAGCGCTTCTTCCTCGACCGTCACCACGATAGCGGGGGCCGTGCTTTCGGTCGGCGTGCTGTCGTTTATGGTGGTGCGGATCAGGCTGGTGACGGAGTCGCCATCGCTGTCCGTGAACTCGATCCGCGCATCGATCACGACTGTCGCGATCGGCGTGCCGTCCTGGGCATCCAGATGATCGATCGGCTGGTGCAGCGTCGTCGTCGCCTTCGAGCCGTCCAGCTTCAGTTCCACGACCAGCGTATTGCCGCCGTCGATGGTGCCATGGATCGTCGTCGCGTCGATCTGCTCGAATACGATGACCTCGCCGCCCGACGTGAACTTGGCCGAAGACTTCGGCCCGGTGGAGAGATCAAAGGTCACGTTGCCGGCAAGCTGTCCGCCGATGTCGAGCTTCACGTAGCCCGTGAACTCGGCCGAGCCGAAACCGTCCGCGCCGTAACGCAGGCTCGGGTTCGAGCCGCCGGTATAATCCCAGCTCGCGGTGCCGCTCGCAGCACCGATCCCGTCTTCGGAAACGGTGATGTAGCGCAACTCGTGATTGCCGCGCAGCGTCGGCGTGTCATCGTCGACATTGATGGTGAGCGTGCCGTCGGCCGCGTCATTGTCGCCGTCGGTCACGCGATAGGTCAGCGTGAACGCCTGGTTGTTCTCGGCGTCGCCCGGCGCATGCTGCACCGGCGCGTTCTGCGTGACGCTGTAGGCGCCCGTGGCCGGGTCGAGCGTCACCGTGATGACCGTGACCGCGCCCTGCTTGATCAGAAGCGTCGTGCCATCGAGTTCGTAGGTGAAGCCGGAAGGATTGCCGGAGGTCAGCCAGGCGATCGAGCCGCCATCGGCGCCGAAGTCATGACCCAGCGTGCCGGTGATCGGACCCGGCGCTCCGCCGGTCGCAACATCGTCGGTGCCGCCGCCATCGACCGGATTACCCGCGACACCCACGTTGCCGCCCGCAAGCAGGTCGTCGTCGAGCTGGATCGTTGTGTTCGCGGACACACTTGGGGCGTCGTCACGGAAATCAACCTGGATGTGGCCCGACGCCGTATCACCGTCGCCGTCCTGCACCGTGAAGTTGACGCGAATCCGCAGCGCGTCGTTCGTTCCCGAAAGGCCCGCATCCGGATGATCCAGCGGCCCCGACATCGTCACCGTATAGGCGCCGCTCGCATCCGCCTCGACCCGGAAAATCTCCGTGCCGTCGGCAAGCCGGCCGACCAGCGTCAGCGGGTCGTCCTGATGAACCGTCACGGCCGCGCCGCCCGAGGTCAGCGGCACGACCGTCGTGCCGTTGCCGACATCGTAGGCGCCGCCGCTGGTCGCATACTGGATCGCGATGACCTGCGCCCCGTCCGCGCCGGGCGAGAAGGTGAACTGGCCGGTCTTCGTTTGCGGGACAAACGCGCCGGACGAATCCGTCGTCTCCTGCACCGCGGCGTTGCCCGAATAGGCCGCCGTCGGCGTGTCGTCGTCGACATTGATGGTGAGCGTGCCGTCAGCCGCATCGTTGTCGCCGTCGGTCACGCGATAGGTCAGCGTGAACGCCTGGTTGTTCTCGGCGTCGCCCGGCGCATGCTGCACCGGCGCATTCTGCGTGACGCTGTAGGCACCCGTGGCCGGGTCGAGTGTGACGGTGATGACCGTGACCGCGCCCTGCTTGATCAGAAGCGTCGTGCCGTCGAGCTCGTAGGAGAAGCCGGAAGGATTGCCTGAGGTCAGCCAGGCGATCGAGCCGCCGTCGGCGCCGAAGTGATGGCCCAACGTACCGGTGATCGGACCCGGCGCTCCGCTGGTCGCAACATCATCGGTGCCGCCGCCATCAACCGGATTGCCCGCCACACCCACGTTGCCGCCAGCAAGCAGATCGTCATCGAGCTGGATCACTGCATTCGCCGAAACACTCGGCGCATCGTCGAGAATATCGAGTTGCACGTGATGCGTCGCGGTATCGCCGTCCCCGTCGGTCACGACGAAATCGACGCGCAGGCGCAAACCGTCGGCCGCGCCGGACTCGTTGAGATCGGGATGATCGATCGGCCCCGATTGCGTAAAGCGATACGCCCCCGTCGCCGGATCAAGCACCTCGACACGGAAGATCTCGGTGCCGTCGGCAAGCCGGCCGACCAGCGTAAGGCTGTCGTCGTTCGTAACGGTGATCGCTTCCCCGCCGGACTTCAGCGCGACCCGCGTGAAAGTCGCGGCGTCGGTGTCGGCAGCGTTATACGTCGGACCTGAAGTGGTCAGCGAAATGGTGATCGCGGTGACCTGCGCCCCGTCCGCGCCGGGCGAGAAGGTGAAATTCCCTTCGACCGAGCTTACCTTGAACGAACCGTCCGGGTTGGTGTCTTCCACCAGCGTCAGCCGCGGCGACAGCGATGCCGTCGGCACGTCGTCGTTCACTACGATGGAGAAGCCGTGCGAAACGACAGCTCCGTCGCTGTCGGTTACGTCGATCGCGAAGGTCAGCGTGACATCGTCTTCCGTGCCCGCGACCGGATGATCGAGCACATCCAGCAGTTCGAACGAGTAAGTGCCGTTGCCCTGCTCGTCGATTTCCGCGACGAAAACGGTGCGCATGCCGACCGGCAGACCATCGCCGCCGAGCACGACCGGACCGTCGCCGACATAACCAATGACGCGCGCGCCATCCGGCGTGATGTAGATATTGATTTCCTCGCCGCGCGACGTACCGGCCGGAGCACCGCTGTCTCCGGCATCGGAAGTAACGCCGGTGAAGGTCACCGTGCCATCCACGTCGCCGCCGTCCGTATAGTCGTCCGGGCCCCAGACAATATTCAGAGAGCCCGAGGCCGACGTACCCGCGTCGACGTCGCCGGCGCCACCCACGTTTGCGCCGGGCAAGCCGGGATGCGTCGACTGGTTGCTGCCGCCATCCTCGTCAACCGTGCCGACGACCGCGGAGACCACAGGGACGTCATTCGTTCCCGTCACGCGGATCACAACGGTCTGCGGGTCGGAGGTGCCGCCGTTTCCGTCGCTCACGGTGAAGGTATAGGTGAGCACGAGCTCGTCGCCTTCGCCGAGATAGTCGAACACGCTATCGGGCGCGTTGAAGCCCCAGGTAATCTGGCCGACACCGCCTGAAGTCGCGGTCGTTATCGCAGCGTCGAAGAACGAGAGCAGATCGACGGACGGAAGCTGGGTGTCGTCGCCGGAACTCAGGACGGAGATCGCACCAACGGTATGGCTGCCGCTGTCCGACAGATCGACGTCGGTCAGGGTAAGCGTACCGGCCGCGATCTGCGGGTCCGCGCTACCGAGACTGTTCAGATATTCTTTGAGCAACGCTTCAGCGGAATCGCCGTCGCCCAGCGTAATCACCGGCCTGTCGTTGGTGCCGATGATCGTCACCAGGATCGTCGTGGTGTCGGTGCTGTTCGCCTCGCCTTCGTTGTCGTCGAGCGTGACCGTATAGACCAGCGTCACCGTCTCGCCGGCCGCCAGGTAGTCGAACGCACGGTCCTCCGCCGAGAACGACCACGACACCGTGCCGCCCACCGCGTTCGCGTTCTTGCTCACCGCATCGATCGAGATCGCGTTCGCAATCAGGCCCGTGTCCAGACCCGCAACCGTCCCAAGGGCATTGGTATAGGCAACGTCCGCCGTGTGACCGACATCGTCGCGGTCCGCATCGCCGAACAAAAGCGTCCCCGACGCCGTCTGCGCAACCGAAGAGCCCGTCTCCCCGAACGCCTCAAGACCGAAGCCAAGGCCCCCGCCCAAAAACACCGGGCGGTCGTTGGTGCCCTGCACCGTGATCGTGACCGTCGTATCCTGCTGCCCGCCGTCCCCGTCGTTCAGGCGAACCGTGTAGGTCAGCGTGACCGACTGATCCTTCGTCAGGTAATCGAAAAACGCATCCGACGCGGAGAACTTCCAGTTCACCTGGCCGTCCGTGGACCCCGCCGCCTTCACGACGCTCTCAATGTCCAGCCACGAACGGACCACCGCGTTCCCGATCAGCCCCGTACCCGGAAGACCGTCCGTCTCCCCGGAACGCGCAACCGACACCACGCTCGCCGTGTGGCCGACGTCGTTCAGATCCACATCGGTGAACGCAAGCGAACCCGTCACCGAGTTCGCGCTCAGCGAAAGCGTCTGATCCTCGAACTCAACCAGAGTCCCCGAACCCGCCTCAATCTCAGGACGGTCGTTCCGTCCCGTGATCGTGATCGTCACCGTCTTCGTCAGCGCCTCGTCGTTCGACGTCCCGCTGTCGTCCGCAAGCGTGACCGTATAGGTCAGCGTCAGCGTCTCGTTGCGAGACAGGAAGTCCAGATGACGGTCTTCCAGCGCAAAGTTCCAGTCGATCCGTCCGCTGCCGTCACCGGTCGACGCATCACCGATCGAAGCCTGCAGCGCCGTCAGGATCGCATCCTGCGTCTCGTCCGGGATCGTGCCGCCAGACCACACCGCGTTCGTCAGCGACGCATCCGTCACATGCACATCGGTCAGGTCCACGTCCGTAAAGTCAAAGCTGCCGCTCACCGATTGCACCGGATCCGTAGAACCGGTCATCGCTGCATATTCGGTCAGCGCGCGCGTCTGATCTCCGGTCGTAATCACCGGCCTGTCGTTAGTGCCGATGATGGTGACATAGATCGTGGTGGTGGCGGTGCTGTTCGCCTCGCCTTCGTTGTCGTCGAGCGTGACCGTATAGGCCAGCGTCACCGACTCGCCCGCCGCCAGGTAATCGAACGCACGGTCCTCCGCAGAGAACGACCACGCCACGTTGCCCGTTACGGAGTCCATCCCCTTCGTCACCGTGCCGATGGCCAGCGCGTTCTGTACGTCGGCGACATCCAGGCCGGCGGTCGTGCCGCTCGCGCTGAAGCTCGTAACGGTTGCCGTATGACCGACGTCGTCGCGATCCGCATCGCCGAAAAGCAATACGCCGCTATGCTGTTCAAGCGCGCTGGATCCGGTCGTGTCCAAGTTCTCCAGGCCAATACGCACGTCGCCCGCCAGGAACACCGGACGGTCGTTGGTGCCGGTGATCGAGATGGTCAGCGTCTGGTCGGTAATACCGCCGTCGCCGTCGTTGAGACGAATCGTATAGGTCAGCGTCGCGACCTGGCCCTTTGCGAGGTAGTCGAACTGCGCGTCCGGCGCGGAGAACGTCCAGTTGATCTGGCCGTTGTCGCTGCCGGCTGCCTTCGCCACGCTGTTGATATCGAGATAGGACAGCAGAACAAGATTGCCGAGAATACCGCTCGGCAGGCCATCGCTCTCCCCCGAGCGCGCAACCGACACCACGCTCGCCGTGTGCCCCACGTCATTGAGGTCGACATCGGTGAAGTTCATCGAGCCCGTCACCGTATTGGCGTCGAAGGACAACGTTTTGTCGGTGAACTCGCTGATGTCCTTGACCTGCGCCTCGATCGACGGAGCGTCGTTGCGGCCCGTGATCGTGATGGTCACGGTCTTGGTCAGGGCTTCATCGTTTCCGGTATTGCTGTCGTCGGTGAGCGTCACCGTATAGGTGAGCGTCAGCGTTTCGTTGCGGGCGAGGAAGTCGAGGTACTGGTCCTCAACCTGGAAGTCCCACTTGATCGTGCCCGTGCCGTCGCCGGTCGCGGCGTCGGTGATCTGCGTCGACATCGCAGTCGTGAATGCCGCGAGATCGTCCGGATCGATCGGACCGCCCGACCAGCTGGAGCCGGTGAGCGAGACGTCCGTAGTGTGCGTGTCCGTAAGATCGACATCCGTGAACGCGAAGGTGCCGTCCGCCGTGCGCAGCGTCGGGGAATCAATCGTGTTGGAAAGCTCTACGATGGCAGCCGCATCGGTGCCGACGCCGATCACCGGCCTGTCGTTGGTGCCGATGATGGTGACATAGATCGTGGTGGTGGCGGTGCTGTTCGCCTCGCCTTCGTTGTCGTCGAGCGTGACCGTATAGGCCAGCGTCACCGACTCGCCCGCCGCCAGGTAATCGAACGCACGGTCCTCCGCAGAGAACGACCACGCCACGTTGCCCGTTACGGAGTCCATCCCCTTCGTCACCGTGCCGATGGCCAGCGCGTTCTGTACGTCGGCGACATCCAGGCCGGCGGTCGTGCCGCTCGCGCTGAAGCTCGTAACGGTTGCCGTATGACCGACGTCGTCGCGATCCGCATCGCCGAAAAGCAATACGCCGCTATGCTGTTCAAGCGCGCTGGATCCGGTCGTGTCCAAGTTCTCCAGGCCAATACGCACGTCGCCCGCCAGGAACACCGGACGGTCGTTGGTGCCGGTGATCGAGATGGTCAGCGTCTGGTCGGTAATACCGCCGTCGCCGTCGTTGAGACGAATCGTATAGGTCAGCGTCGCGACCTGGCCCTTTGCGAGGTAGTCGAACTGCGCGTCCGGCGCGGAGAACGTCCAGTCGATCTGCCCGCTATCGCTCCCCGACGCCTTGCTCGCGCTGACACTTAGCTGCGAGATCAGCAGCAGGCTGCCGAGAATACCGCCCGGCAGACCATCGCTCTCCCCCGAGCGCGCAACCGACACCACGCTCGCCGTGTGACCGACGTCGTTCAGATCCACGTCCGTGAACGCAAGCGAGCCCGTCACCGAGTTCGCGCTCAGCGAAAGCGTCTGGTCCTCGAACTCAACCAGAGTCCCCGAACCCGCCTCAATCTCAGGACGGTCGTTCCGTCCCGTGATCGTGATCGTCACCGTCTTCGTCAGCGCCTCGTCGTTCGACGTCCCGCTGTCGTCCGCAAGCGTGACCGTATAGGTCAGCGTCAGCGTCTCGTTGCGAGACAGGAAGTCCAGATGACGGTCTTCCAGCGCAAAGTTCCAGTCGATCCGTCCGCTGCCGTCACCGGTCGACGCATCACCGATCGAAGCCTGCAGCGCCGTCAGGATCGCATCCTGCGTCTCGTCCGGGATCGTGCCGCCCGACCACACCGCGTTCGTCAGCGACGCGTCCGTCACATGCGCATCGGTCAGGTCGACATCCGTGAAGTCGAAGCTGCCGCTCGCCGACTGCACCGGATCCGTAGAACCGGTCATCGCTGCATATTCCGTCAGTGCGCGCGTCTGATCCCCGGTCGTAATCACCGGCCTGTCGTTGGTACCGATGATCGTCACCAGGATCGTCGTGGTGTCGGTGCTGTTCGCCTCGCCTTCGTTGTCGTCGAGCGTGACCGTATAGACCAGCGTCACCGTCTCGCCGGCCGCCAGGTAGTCGAACGCACGGTCCTCCGCCGAGAACGACCACGACACCGTGCCGCCCACCGCGTTCGCGTTCTTGCTCACCGCATCGATCGAGATCGCGTTCGCAATCAGGCCCGTGTCCAGACCCGCAACCGTCCCAAGGGCATTGGTATAGGCAACGTCCGCCGTGTGACCGACATCGTCGCGGTCCGCATCGCCGAACAAAAGCGTCCCCGACGCCGTCTGCGCAACCGAAGAGCCCGTCTCCCCGAACGCCTCAAGACCGAAGCCAAGGCCCCCGCCCAAAAACACCGGGCGGTCGTTGGTGCCCTGCACCGTGATCGTGACCGTCGTATCCTGCTGCCCGCCGTCCCCGTCGTTCAGGCGAACCGTGTAGGTCAGCGTGACCGACTGATCCTTCGTCAGGTAATCGAAAAACGCATCCGACGCGGAGAACTTCCAGTTCACCTGGCCGTCCGCAGACCCCGCCGCCTTCACCACGCTCTCGATGTCCAGCCACGACCGGACCACCGCGTTCCCGATCAGCCCCGTACCCGGAAGCCCGTCCGTCTCCCCGGAACGCGCAACCGACACCACGCTCGCCGTGTGACCGACGTCGTTCAGGTCCACGTCCGTGAACGCAAGCGAGCCCGTCACCGAATTCGCGCTCAGCGAAAGCGTCTGGTCCTCGAACTCAACCAGAGTCCCGGAACCCGCCTCAATCTCAGGACGGTCGTTGGTCCCGGTGATGCGCACGACGAAGGTCTGGGTCGCCGTGCCGCCGTCGAGATCGTCGACCTCGAGCGTATAGGTGAGCGTAACCACTTCGCCGGTCGCCAGATAATCGAACGCGGTCGACGGCGCTGAGAAATTCAGGTCGACCGAGCCGGACTGCGAGCCCGCGTTCTTGGTGACATCGCCCGGCGTAACCAGCGCCTTCAAATCATCGCTCGTCAGCACGAGGCCGCCCGCTTCGCCATCCACGCTTACTGCAGTGACGGTCGCCGTGTGACCGACGTCGTTCCAGTCGACATCCGTAAACGTAACGGGAATCGTTGTCGTCAGCGCAGAGGTATCCGTCTGCTCGTTCAGGTTGGTCTGTGCGATCGCGGAAATAACCGGCTCATCATTCGTGCCGGTGATCGTGATGATGAAGTTGCCGCTGATCACATCGCCATCGCCGTCGACGACGGTATAGGGAACGGTCAGCGTCGCGGTCTCGTTGGCGGACAAGGCATCGAATGCCGAACCCGAAGTAATGGTCAGTTCGAACTCGGTCGAGCTCGAAGGCGCGAAGGCAAGACCCGGAAGGCTCAGCGGCACGCCGGACGGACCCACGATGGTCGCATTCGCAATATCGATGTCGACCGAGCCAAGCCCGTCCGCACCGGCATAGAAGTCGGCGCCGAGACCTTCGACCGCGACGATAATCGGATTGGCGTTCTCGTCCATGCCGCCGGTCACGTCGCTTGCAACCGGGACGTCGTCGTTCACGGTTACATTCAGGGTGCCTGGCGTTTCCGTGCCGTTGCTGTCGCGGACCACGAAGGGAAGCGCGATCGGCAGGCCGTCGCGGCCCGTACCCGCGTGATCGAACGGACCCGAGAGCGTCGCCGTGAAGGTGCCGGTCTGCGCATCCGTCACCTGCAACACGAAAATCGGATTGCCGTTGACGCTGCCGGTCAGCGTGAGCGTGGTCTGATCCCAGGTGAAGACCACGGGCTCTCCGCCCGACGTAAAGCCGTTGAGCGCGGCCGCATCAAACGTGATCGGCGCAATCAGATTTGCGCCGTTGGCGCCATAGCTGATGATCAACTGACCATTGTAAACGGTAGCTCCGCCTTCGAGGCTGTCACCGTCGAGCGCATCTTCGTCGATGGCAAAGTCGGTCTGCTCGCCCACGACGGGCGCATCGTCGAAGAATGCTTCGACGTCTTCCTCGTTTCCTTCACCGCCCTCATTCGCGGCATCCCTGCCGAGCAGATCGGTAATCTGGAAGGCGTCGTCGATCGTGCCCGTAGGCGTATCGAAATTCGAGCCGCTGCTCTGCGGCGGGCCATCACCGGCGGCCGGCTGCACTTCCTGGATCGGACCGAAGACGGCAGCAAGCGAAGTGCCGAGAATGGTTTGTCCGTCGATCTGGATCGACGGGGGATTCGCAACGCCACCTTCGACGATGAATACGCGGCCGTCCTCGAGCACGATCCGCAGATCGCCACCGCTCGCCTGAATCGTCGCGATCTTTGCGTCGTTGGGAAGAATCACGACGCCGTTCGCGTTCGGCGTGATCTTCGCGACCGGACCATTGCCGGCGGGAGCAGGCAGCGCGACCTGATTCGACGTCTGCGCAACCTTGACGCCCTGCTCTACGGGAACTGGTTTTTCTTCGGCAGTGCGAACGCTGGGCGTCGTATGCACTTCGGCGGATTGCGCCGAACCACCCTCGACATGCACCTCTTCCGCGCCCCGACCACTCAGGTCGGCACGTTCACGCATAACTGCGTCGCGCATTTAGCAATCCCCCAGCGGCAAACCTATCGCATTAAGAAACATTTAACTCATAAGTTGTAGCCGCGGAAGGCGGCTTTTAATTTACTATTAATTATATTTATGGCTCGGAAGCCTTGGCGCAGACGGACAATTTGCGCGATATAACAATAAGTTACGCCGTTTCTACGCCGGGCGAAAAATACGCCGTGCGGACGATTCATGCGAGAATGGGACAGTTGCGGAACTTCACAATATCGTTGTTGGTATTATATTACCTTGCGGGCACGGCGCAGGCGCAGCACCGCTTTGAGATGCCTGCCTTCGACCCGCTTTCCGAAATCACGGTGCCCGACCCGCAGCCGAATACCGATCCACAGTATCTGCGGCGAGACCCCTGGAGCGTAACCCGGCCGCCGAGCCCGCCCGCTCCCACGACACCGAATACCCAAAGTCCGGCGAGCGCCCCGGCGCAGCCCTGGGAAGCATGCGCGCGCGCGGCCGATGCGGCAGCAGCGCTCATGGCCTGCACCGAATACACGAACGACGAGGACCATCCGGCTGATCGCCGCGCCCAGGCCTTTCTGATCCGCGCCCGCGCCTATGAAGCGCAGAACCAGACCATCGCCGCGATTGCCGACCTGACCGCCTCTCTCGAACTGAACCCCAAACTGACTGCAGCCTTGCATCGCCGCGGCGCGCTCTGGACTCACGAGCGCAATTTCGACCAGGCGATCAGGGATTACACGGCTGCCCTCGCCGTTGCCCGTTCGCCCGAGCTGTTCATCTCACGCGGCGTCGCCTATCGCGGCAAGAAGGACACCAAGCGCTCCGTGGCCGACTTCGACCGCGCGCTTGCGATCCGCCCCAAGTCGGAAATTGCTTATTACGAACGCGGCCTGACCAAGCTCGGTGCCGAGGATTTTGCCGGCGCCAACGCAGATCTGGCAAAAGCCCTCGAACTCAATCCGCGATTTGCGCTCGCGCAATACGCGCTCGGCAACGTGCAATACGCCCAACGCGATACCCGAGCAGCGATCGAGTCCTACAACAAGGCCGTCCGCCTCGATCCGTCCATTGAATATTACGTCTCCAATGCAAGGGGGCTTGCGAAATTCGAAATGGGCGATTGCCACGGCGCGATCGAGGATTTTTCGCGTGCCATCGCCATCAATGAGCGCTCCCCGTCGACCTACAGAAGCCGCGCGATCTGTCTGGTGAAGCGCGGCAAGTTTGACGATGCGATCGTGGATTTTACGCGCGCGATCTACATCACGCCGGAAAGCGCCGATCTTTTTGCCGAACGCGGCAGCGCGTTTCTCTACAAGCGCGACCTCGCGACTACGCAGCGCGACGTCAATTACGCGCTCAAGCTGGACCCGAATAACGCGGCGGCTTTGCGTGTCCGCGCACGGATGCGCCTGATCGAGCGCGACCTTCCCGGCGCTTTTTCCGACCTGAACGCATCGCTAAACTTCAAGCCGTCGGATGATACGCTCTCCGAACGGATCTGGTTTCACATCGTCGCCAACGACTTAACCAAAGCGGATGAAGACATCCGCGAAGTGCTTTCGCGCAGGCCGGACGACCCCAGCGCGCTGTTCGCCCGCGGGTACCTGAAGATCAAGGCCGGCGACCAGATCGCAGGCAAGCAGGATATGGTGGCGGCCGTGCAAAAAGATCACGACATCGTGGCCCGCCTCGAGTTCTACGGGCTCACTTTCTGAAGCGCCGCGTCGCGAACGGCGATTACTTCTTGCCCAAAAAGCTGTGCTCGAAGGAGAGATAAAGAATAGCGCCATAGCTCGTGCGCTGCCCACTCGTGAATGCGATCGGCGCGCCCGCGCCGACGACAAGCTGCCCGGCATCGAGATTGAACGCATAGCGAAGGCCGGGCGAGATCGTGAACGTGCGGTCGCGCGCGAGCGCTCCGGTATCCACCGATTGCTCCCAATCGTGAATCGCTTCGAACATGAAGTTGAGCTCGCGTGTCGCCGCATAGACCACGCTGCCGCCCAGGAAATAGCTATTGGTCGACAATCCCGCGATGTCGAACATGCGCGTGTAACCGGCATTCGCATGCAGCGAAACGCGGTCGCTGACGATCTTGGAAAACGGCAGGTTGATCTGAAGGCCGGTCGAGCCGTCGCCTAGCCCGCGCCTTTCGTCACCGGATGGCACGATGAAACTGAAACGCGGCGAGAAGGCCGGCCGCGTCGCCGTTTCGGTCCATGCCTGATAGCGATAATTCAGAAATACATCGCCAATGCCGCTCGCGCGCTGGCCGCCCGAGCGCAGCCGCGCATAAGGGATCGAATAGGAGAGCTGGTGCGTCTCGCTGAAGAACGGCCACTCCTGCGTGAAGGCGAGATCCCAGTCCCGTCCCTGCCTCCGCAGCATGAGAATATGCTGCACCACGCCGGCTTCCTGATTGTATGCCTCCTCGATCAGAAAGGAATTGTCCTGCAACGCCTTTGCCGGACGCCGGTCTTCACCCTCCGCCGCAAATGCCAGGCCCAATCCACCTGAAAAACCCAGCAAACATGCGGAAAAGACCGCCCACCGCCCCGACATCACCTATCCTCTACTTGCGAACCATTCGCAAGTAGACTGACAGCCGGAGGGGGCGACGTCAATGCGGGAATGACAAATATTCCGCATCAAGCGCTTCAGAACTTTGCCTGCACCGTCTGGCTCTCGCTGTTGGTGATCTGAATGGCGCCGCGAATGGGCGCCGCCAGTTCGACCGGCGACGTGCCGGTCAGGACATTCGCGCCGCGCGGCGCGAGCGAGATTTGCTGTGGCTTGCCTTTCACGATCAGCACCGCGATCGCCTTGAATCCCTTGGTCGCCACCGGCGTCTCGCTGTGATCGGTGATGTAGACGTCGAGCGTATTGCCGCGGGCGACCGCTTCCACGTGATAATTCCCGGCGTCTACTTGCTGGCCGCCGTTCTTGCCCTTCTCCGGCGCGTGCGCGAGTGCCGCTCCCCCGATGACGACGACGCCAAGCATTGCAAACAGAATTTTTCTCGCGAACATCGTTTTCTCCTCTCGATGGTCAAAATGCTTCGGACGGCCTGCCGGCCGCCGAACGGTTGGATTCGTCGCGCAGCCTTTCGAGTGGCACGCGGCCGTAACGCAGGAACAGAAGTGGTGTGAGAATGGCGTCGAGCGCGGTCGCGCTCACGAGGCCACCGAAGATCGTGACCGCAACAGGGTGCAGGATTTCCTTCCCCGGCGAACTCGGGTCGATCATCAGCGGCACCAGCGCGACACCGGCCGACAAGGCTGTCATCAGCACCGGCGTAAGTCGTTCCAGGGTTCCGCGGACAACTAACGGCTCGCCGAACGGCATCCCCTCGCGCAACGAGAGATTGATATAGTGGCTCACTTTGAGAATACCGTTGCGCGTCGCAATCCCGGTCAGGGTCACGAAGCCGATCATGGAAGCGACCGAAAGCGGCAGCCCGGCGATCCAGAGCGCGGCAACGCTGCCGACCAGCGCAAAGGGGATGCTCCCCAGAATAATCAGCGTCAGCACGACGGAGCGATAGCGGCTGTAGAGCACGGCGAAGATCAGCAGAAGCGAGATCAGCGAGAGCCCGGCGATCTTCCTGCTCGCGTTCGCCTGCGCTTCGAAGTTTCCTTCGAGCTGCACGAACACGCCTTGCGGCAATTTCGCCGCCTCGATCTGACGCTGGATCGCCTGCGCGATCCCGGCTGCATCCGATCCATCGGTATTTGCAAAGACGGCGATACGGCGGCGGCTGTTTTCGCGCAGGATTTGATTGGGCCCATCGGTTTCGCGGATCTCCGCGATCTGCCGCACGGGAATCCATCCGCTCGGCGTCTGGACCAGATAGTCGCCGAGGCCCTGGGTCGTTCGCATCCGCTCGGGCAGACGCAACACGACATCGAAACGCCGGTAGCCGTCGATCACGCGCGACACCACCCGCCCGCTTGAGAGCCGGCTGATCTGTTCGACCACCGCCGCAGGCTGCACGCCGTACAGTGCGGCTTTGCGGTAATCCACCCGCACTTCAAGATGCGGAATCAGCACCTGCTTCTCGATCTGCAGGTCGCGAATTCCGGCAATCGTCGCCATTCTCCCGCGCAGGTCTTCTGCGATCCGCCGCAAGGCATCCAGATCGTCACCGAATATTTTGAGCGCGATCTCGGCGCGCACGCCGCTCAGCATGTGATCGATGCGGTGCGAGATGGGTTGGCCGACGATGACGGAAACCGGCAATACCGAAAGCCGCGCGCGGATTTCCGCAGCTACCTCGTTTTTGTTGGAGCCCGGCTTCAGTTCGACTTCCAGCTCGGAGACGTGGATGCCTTCGGCATGCTCGTCGAGCTCGGCGCGGCCGGTCCTCCGGCCGACGGTCTTTACTTCCGGAATATCGATAAGCAGGCGTTCGGCAATCGCACCGACGCGGTTCGACTCCGCAAGCGAGATGCCTGGGTTGAAGGATACGTTTACGGTGAAGGTGCCCTCGTTGAACGATGGCAGGAATACGCGCGGCAGCAGGAGCAGCCCCGCCATTCCCGCGAGGACGAGAGCCGCGGTCGCGGCCAGTACCACGCGCTGCTGCGAAAACGCGCGTTGCAGGAGTGCAGCATTCCACCGCTTCAGCGTCGAGACGACCCTGCCCTCGCGCTCGCCCAGCGATTTCATCTGCGGCAGCAGGTAATACGCCATCACCGGCGTGAGCGTGATCGATACGACCAGGCTCGCAAGGATCGAGATGATGTAGGCCTGCCCGAGCGGGACGAACAATCTCCCCTCGATGCCGGAAAGCGCGAAGAGCGGCACGAAGACGAGAATGATGACAAGCGTCGCATAGACGATGCCCGAGCGGACTTCCTGGCTCGCGGTAACAACGACTTCATAGGCGGAACGTGGATTGCCGGCCGCGCGGTTCTCCCGCAATCGCCGAAAGATATTCTCGACATCGACCACCGCGTCGTCGACGAGTTCGCCGATCGCGATCGCGATACCGCCGAGCGTCATCGTGTTGATCGACAGCCCGGCGAAGTAGAACACCAGCGCCGTCGCCAGAAGCGAAACCGGAATTGCGGTGAGCGAGATCGCGGTGGTCCGCACGTTCAGCAGAAACAGAAACAGGATGATCGCGACCACCGCAATGGCCTCGACCAGCACTACCTGCACGTTGCGCACGGAAGTGCCGATGTAATCCGCCTGCCGAAACAGCACCTGATCGAGCTTGGTGCCTTCCGGCATCGCGCCCGCAAGCTGCTGCAACGCCGCTTCCAGCTCTTTCGTCAGCTTGATCGTGTCGACGAAAGGCTGCTTCTCCACCGAGACAATGACGGCGGGGGCGCCCATGTAGCCTGAATCGCCGCGCTTCACGCGCGCGCCGAATTCAACCTCGGCCACCTGCCGAAGGTAAACCGGCCCGTTCGTGTCATTTGCGACCGCGATATTGCGAAGATCATCGAGGCTTATCGTGCGTCCAATGCTGCGGATCAGGTATTCACGCGAATGCTGATCCGTGAAACCACCGCCGAGATTGGCGCCGAAGGATACGAGCGCCCTTTCGATCTGCTCGTGAGACACGTTCAGCATGCGCATCGCCGGCAGGTTCACGGAAATGCGGAACTGCCGCACCTCGCCGCCCATGGGGATGACCTGCGCGACGCCCGGTATGGTCAGAAGCCGCGGCCGGATCGTGAAATCCGCGAGCTCGCGCAGTTCCATCGGCGAAATCTTCGGGTTCGTGACCGCGAACATGAAGACCTGCCCCATCACCGAGCTCACCGGCCCAAGCTGCGGCGAGAGGTTCGGCGGGAGTTGCTCGCGCGCCAGCGCAAGCCGCTCGCTTACCTGCTGGCGGCTGCGGTAGATTTCCGCGCTCCAGTCGAACTCCACGTAGATGAAGGAAAGCCCGACACCGGACACCGAGCGCACGCGGCTTACGCCGGGCAGCCCGTTCATCTGCATCTCGATCGGGAACGTAATGAGCTGCTCGACTTCCTGCGGCGCATAGCCTTCGGCCTCGGTGATGATCGTCACCGTGGGCCGGTTGAGATCCGGCAGCACATCGACGGGAAGCTGCGTGATTGCAAAACCGCCATAGATCATGAGCGCAGCCGCTGCCGCGAGCACGAGCACCCGGTTTTGCAAAGAGCGGCTGACGAGGAAGGTGAACATCGTCAGCGCACCTGCTCGAGCAGTTCCGCGCCCTGCACGACGACGCGCTTGGCGTCCGCCAATCCGCCGGTAACGAGCACATTTTCGGCGTCGAGAACTTCGAGTTTCACTTCTCGGGCTTCGAAGCGCTCGGCGCTCACATGCTCGAAAATGACATGCTGTCCGTTCGCGGTGCGCACCACCGCGGCCCGCGGCAGAAGAATGCCGCTGCGCTTGTCCGGCAGGCTCGCGAAGACCGTGACGAACTGACCGGCCCAGACTCCTTCCGCTTTTTCGTCCAGCGCGAAGTGCACCGCTATGGATTGATTACGCAGCGCCGCGGCGCTGCCGCGGAACGAGAGATTGACGGACTTGCCGTTATGGCTGCGCGCGCTCGCGCGTTCGATCTGCGGAATGGCCTCGAAGCTCAGCGCTTCCACCCATAGCCGGGCCGGATCGACGATCTGAAAGATAACCGTGTTCGGCTGCGCGAGTTGCCCCGCGACTGTATTGGCTTCCGCGATCACACCGCTGACGGGCGCGACCAGCATTTCCGGCTCGCGGCGGATCTGATCGAGCGCCGCTTTGCGATCCTTCAAGCTCTGGAGTTCGGTGCGCGCGTCTTCAAGCTGCGTGCGCGGCACCGCATTGCTCTCGATAAGCTTTTCAAAGCGCGCGACCCGCCGCTCCACAATTTCGATCTGCTGAAGGATTTCGCCTTCCTTCTGGCGCATGTCGGAAACGTCGACCGCCTGGATCGGCGGCGAGACGTAAGCAAGCACCTGCCCCTTCTCTACCTTCGTGCCGAGTGCCGGAAACCCATTCGGCGGCGGCACCAGCCGGCCCGCGAGCGTCGACTGCACATATCCGCTCGCATTCGGATCGGGAATGACGCGGCCGGGCAGTTCGATGCTTCGGAAATGTTCACCGGCTTTCGCGACCACGGTGCGGATCGCGAGCAGCCGCTGCACCGTCTTGGGAACGAAAATGCCGCCGTCCGGCAACCGCTGCGAGACATCGCGCCCGCCCTGCAAAGCCTGCGGTGCATTCTTGCCGTCGTTATGATCGTGACCGTCATGGGACTGCGCCGGCGAGATGAACGCCGCGAGCACGAGGACGACGGCCGCCGAGGTGCCGGCCCTGCTCCATCGCGGATAAAACCGCATGGCGAGCGCGCCGCCGGCAAAAGCGGCAAGCGCCACGGCCAAGGCAATCCACGCTGCCAGCGTGACCGGGATCGTTTGCGTGGCGTTCGTATCGCTATGCTGCGCAGGTGCCAGAATCGTCACGGGGAAGACGTCGCTGGCCTCACCCACCGTCACCGTGAAGATCAGGTCGTAATGGTCGCGGCCGTCAATCCATTTCGCAGGCAGCCGATAGGTGCCGTCCGCATTCGCGACGACCTTCTCCGAGCCGGCGGGTGTTAGCGCCTCGATCGTTGCGTCCGTCACCGGCTCGTTGGTGGCAAAGCGATCGAGATAGACGATCAGTTCTCCATCACGGAGCAAGGCGACCAGTTCCAGATCGGACGAAGACGCCTCGCCGCGCGGCGCGACGGGACTAAGCGTACGCACCGGCTCGCCGTGATCGTGGCCCTCATGCGCATGAACGGGCGCAAGCGGGAAAAGCAGCGGAAAAATCAGACTTGCAAGAAGCGCGAGACAAACGCGCATGACGAAATCCTTCGCAACATGAACGGAAGGACGATCCGGAGCGCAACAACGCGCTCAGGAACGCCCGGCGATCAGGCGAAGAATTTTGGAGGGCGGGTTAGGTCGAGAACGGTTGGCCGCAGTCGATAGGCCGGCACGAAGGAGTAATCTCCACTACGGACAAGCATCCGGTGATGGATGAAGTCCGGCGTCGCGATGGCGACTGACGCGCTACCCGCGCAGGCGCAACAGAAGTTGCAATCGGCGCCTTGTCCGTGCGGGCATTTTTCCGTTTCCGGTGACGCGGCAGAAACGAACTCCTGTTGATGCTGCGTGGACTGCGCAGCGATACCGGCGCCCTGTACCGAGGCGCTTGGCGCGGCAGCGCTCTGCGTCTGCGTCTGCGTCTGCGAAGCGTGGTGATGATTCTGATGCGCGAAAGCGTTTTCCGGCGCGCCGAAAAGAAGCGCGGCCGCGGCAAACAAGGTTAACCAGGCGAGCTTTCGCATGCGGATTTTCTTACAGCAGATTCCCGCCGGAGTCATTTATGGCCGCACCGTGACGACCGCGCGCTACATTGTATCAGCGTCGAGCGCCACGAGCGAACAGGTAGGGAGCGTAGGCCGGTTTGGCTTCAGTCCCGCGTCGTAACCGGCGATAGCTTCCGCCCAGTTGGTTACCGCAGCGGTAGAGAACCTTCGTGGTGGCTGGCACCTTAAGAAATCCGTTGGCTTCTCATCCAACCCGCGCCAACCTACTGTTGCATGAGTTGGGGGGATTTCCATGAGACGAGGCATAATCGCTACAGCATTTATCCTGGCAGCTGCGACTTCTGTCGAAGCACAACAGCCTTCAATTGCGAGCGCCTGGGCGACAGCAAAACTCACAAAAGAGGAGTGCCTTTCAAAAGGGGAAGAAATATTTCAACGACTAAAATTCAAGCGGATAGAGTCCATCGGGTTCACAACTTATTCGGACTTTGGTCAGTTCCAGATAGGGCTTCGTTGCGTCCCAGATCATGGCATTGTTTTTATTTTCGGCGGCGGCCCCGGCCAACAGGACAAAGCATTGGTAGATCTTGTCGACCGATTGAAGAAAGAGTTCGACTAGAAACTTTACTGCTTCATGGATGTAGCGGCGAGTTTAGCTCGGCGGCAGGCATCTGTCTTTTCAGCAGATGCCGCGGGCGCGATCCTCGTTGCCCGCTCCGATTTATTTCGGAATGCTGACAATCGCCAACTGCCGTTCGCTCGCCGCGGATAGCCTTCAGCAGCTCCGTAGAAAGCTAGCTGCGCAGAAAGCTAAGGTGATCCCTGCGGCTAGAGCGCCCAGCCTTCCGGCAATGGGGAATTACCGAGCGAACATGGGGCTTCCATGTCGCCGCCGGGCGCTGATGGACATACAGGGAATCTAGATGGCGGAGACGGAGGGATTCGAACCCTCGATACGCCTTGAGAGCGTATAACGGTTTAGCAAACCGCCGCCTTCAGCCACTCGGCCACGTCTCCGTAGGGCGAGCTATGCCGGAGCCTTTTGCGCTTTGCAAGAAGGGCCTCATCCCCGCCTCTTTTGCGCCGATTCCCGTGCGACCATTCGCGCGAAATAACGGCGAACCATCGCTCCTTTCCGCCGTTGTCTCAGTAAGAGAAAGGAGAGTTCCGGCAGCCCGGCGCGGGCTTTTTTGTTGTGACATGCTCGTGCCCCATTACGATTCTAGGTTTGCTGCCGTTAGCGTTATGTGTGGAATCTGCGGCGAAATACGAAGCTGCGGTGACGCGGCAAGTGCTGCTGTCACCGAGGCAATAGCGGGCAATCTCAAACATCGTGGGCCTGACGCGGGCGGCGTGTATGCGAGCCGCCACGTGGCGCTCGGCCACCGGCGCCTGAGCATCCTCGATCTCAGCCCCGCTGCCGACCAGCCGATGCTCGACCCCGAGCTCGGCCTGGCCATCGCGTTCAACGGCTGCATTTACAATTTCCGCGAGCTGCGCAGCACGCTGCAAGCGAAGGGCTATCGCTTCTTCACCGACGGCGACACCGAAGTCATTCTCAAAAGCTATCACGCCTGGGGGCCGCGCTGCGTCGAGCGATTCAAAGGGATGTTCGCCTTTGCCATCGCCGAACGCGAAAGCGGGCGCGTCGTGTTTGCGCGCGACCGCCTCGGCATCAAACCGCTTTATTACACCGAAGCCAATGGATGCTTCCGCTTCGCCTCCACGCTTCCGGCCCTGCTCGCAACCGATGGCGTCGATACCAGCATCGACCCGGTTGCCCTTCATCAGTATCTCAGCTTCCACGGCGCGGTGCCGGCCCCGCGCACGATCTTCAACGGCGTGAAAAAGCTCGCGCCCGCCACCCTCCTCACGCTCGAGCCGGACGGCAGCAAGCGCGAGGAAGTCTATTGGCGCGTTTCCGTCGAATCCCAGGATCGCGCTCTTACGGAATCGGAATGGACGGAATCGGTCCGCGCCTCCCTGCGGACCGCTGTCGAGCGCCGCCGGGTTGCAGATGTGCCTCTCGGGGTTCTTCTCTCCGGCGGCCTCGACTCTTCCCTTCTCGTGGCGCTGCTTGCCGAAAGCGGGCAGAAGGATCTCCAGACCTTCTCCATTGGCTTCGAGAGCGTGAACGGCTTGAAAGGCGATGAATTCGCCTATTCGGACATCGTCGCGAAGAAGTTCGGCACCATTCATCACCGCATTCCGATCGAAACCACCCGCGCGATCCCGGCGATGGCCGGCGCGGTTTCGCAGATGTCGGAGCCCCAGGTCAGCCATGACGCCATCGGCTTTTATCTGCTGTCCGAGGAAGTCTCGCAGCATGTGAAGGTCGTGCAGTGCGGCCAGGGCGCGGACGAAGTCTTCGGCGGCTATCACTGGTATCCGCATATGCTGCGCTCGAACGATCCGGTGAGCGATTACATGCGGGTCTATTGCGAACACAGCCATGACGACATTACAGGCGCGATCGAACCTTCGCTTGCCGGCGAGGACTACAGCCGCGCGCTGATCGAGGAAAAGTTCGACGCCGCCCACAGCGAGCGTGCAATCGACAAGGCCCTCGAGCTCGACCAGGAAATCATGATGGTCGACGACCCGGTAAAGCGGGTCGACAACATGACCATGGCTTTCGGCCTCGAGGCGCGAACCCCGCTCCTCGATCACGAACTCGTCGAGCTTGCCGCGCAAATCCCCGCGGAGTTGAAGATCAAGAACGGCGGCAAGCACATCCTGAAGGAAGCCGCGCGCGGCCTCGTGCCCGATGAGATCATCGACCGGAAAAAGGGCTACTTCCCCGTCCCGGCCCTGAAGTTCCTGCGCGGCCCGATGCTCGATTTCGTTCGCGATGTCCTGAACGAGCCGGCGGCCCGCACGCGCGGCATCTTCAAGCGCGAATATATCGACCGGCTTCTGAAAAATCCGGAACGAGAATTGACGGCCAAGGGCAACTCGAAACTGTGGCAGGCAGCCCTGCTCGAATACTGGTTGCAGATCCATACCGGCCCGGTGAAAGCCGCATAAAAAAAGCCCCGGCGATCTGCCGGGGCTTTTTCTGTTCTCAAGATTTGTTTCGCTTACCAGCGCACGCCGAGCAGATCGAAAATACCGGCGCGGTAGTTCAGGCCGAGCTTCACTACGTCCGAAGTCATGCCAACAATGGCGGTGTTGGCGACTCCGTCCAAGTGCGTGAAGGTGCCGTAATCGGCGTGCAGGTATTCAAGCTTCGCCGACCAGCGCGGCGAGAATGCGTATTCGACACCTACGCCTGCGGTCCAGCCCAGGAAATACTGATCGCGAATATCGTTTGTCGCCACGACGTCGGCATGGATCCAGCCGATACCGCCGGTCGCGTAAAAGAGGACATTATTCATCGCATAGCCGAGACGGCCGCGAATTGTGCCCATGCTGTCGGCTTTGAAAGCCGCCCCGTCGCGCAGCGACCCCCATGAGCTGTCGCTCTCAAGACCGATGACAACATTTCTCGAAAGCTGCCAATTGTAACCCGTCTGGATACCGGCGAAGCCGCCGGTGCCATCGAAAGTATTCCCGGTCGCGAGGACCGGAACGGCGGAATCATAGGATGCCTGACCGTAACCACCATGCACGCCGATATAGGGTCCATTCCAGGTCGCGACGCGCAGCGGCGCCTTGGCCGGGAAAGCGCTTGCAGGCGCGGCCGCCCAGTTCGCGAACCGATAGTTCAAGCCGAGCTTCAGGGTGCTCATCGTGAGATCGGAATTTGTAACTACGGGGCCGATAGCCGCGCTCGAGTCGCCGAGATCGGCGTAGATATATTCGAGCTTAGCCGACCAGTTCGGTGCAAAGGCATATTCCACACCCGCACCTGCTGCATAACCAACATGCCAGCGCTGGAAGTTGAACGGCGACCCCGGAATCAGGAAATCAGTCCGGGCCCAGGCAACGCCAGCAGTTGCATAAAACAGCCATTGCCCCTGCGCGTAACCAAGTCTCGTGCGCGCGGTGCCGAAAGCCAGAATATCGAGTTGTAAGCCGACAGGAGCGAAATCCGAAGAAATGTCGCCGAACGACATATCGACTTCGTAGCCAAGCACCCAGTTGCGCGACAGATGATAATTGTAACCGATCTGGAAACCGCCAAATCCGCCACGCGGTTTCACGTCGGCAGTTCCAGCGAGGGTTAGTTCGGCATCGCCCCACACATGACCGCCGTGGATACCGATATACTGGCCTTCCCACGACCACGCCGGAGCGGGAGCCGCTTTGGTGTAAATCGGTCCGCGTACCGGGACGTCGGCCGCGTCAGCCCATGCAGGAACCGCGATCACCGCAATGCCGCCAAGCAAAAAGGCACTGAGCCTGTTCATTGAATCGCCTGCCCTTAATCTTCGGGATCATGGGCCCCTTTTTACCGTTGCCGGTCAAGGCGCTGGCCATGAAGCTAATCGAATACCAGGCGGTGTTGCCTATCGGCCACAAACGCAAAAAGGGCCGGCGCTTCTGACGTCGCCGGTCCCTTTCCACGAACAGCCCCCGCCCCATAAACCCCAACGGAAGCCGCTATTTCATCCCGCTTAGTGCGAGGTAATCCATTCCCGCGCTGCGCGCTGGGCAACTGCAATCTCGTCTGCGTTCATCTCGGCCGCGAGTTCCTGACGGCAGGTAACCGCATCGCGGTTGCCGCGGGCGGCCGCGAGATTGAACCACTTGTGCGCCGCGACCTTGTCCGCATCGACATCGCGGCCATAGGCGTAGGCAAGCCCAAGCTGATAAAAAATATCCCCGGCCATGTTGGCCTGGCCGATTGCCGCCACCTCGAGTTCCAGTAGCCGCGCCATCTGTCCGTCTCCCGTCAGTTCAGCGGCTTCGTTCGCCGCCTTGTCCTCACGGACATTTCCCCTGTCCGTGGTGCGTAAGATGACGGGTGAATTTGAATCACATCCTAAGCATCAGGCTGAATGAAAGCTGAACAAAATCAGAGGTTTGCCGGTATTTCCAAAGCGTTAGGCAAACAAGCGCTTGCAGCCTATGGCGCGAGGGGCTCGTGGAAAGTTTTGGGAAAGGCTGCCGTTTGAGGTTTCGGTCACCATCCGAAACGGAAGGTGATCGCAAACTTGCAGTGCCCCGGCTTTCAAAGGGGCCAAGCGTCACACTCTGGCCCCATCGCGCACTATCTCTGTGTCACAGAGCCTTCACATCCCGAACCGGAAGCATTCAGCGACATGAAACTCGCCCGCCTTGCCCTTATGGCCGCGCTCTGTGCCGTCGTTTCTCAACCCGCCATTGCGCAGGACGCCAGCCAGGTCACGGGTGTCTGGCAAAGCCAGAGCGGCATTACCCGCGTGAAAGTCGTCCCCTGCGGCACCGGCCTGTGCGGCCATGTCGTGTGGCAGAAGAGCCCGTCAAAGGACGTCCACAATCCCGATCCGGCGAAGCGCGAGCGCCCGATCGTCGGCTTGCAGCTCGTCTCGAACATGAAGCCCGCGGGTCCCGGCGAGTGGAACGGTTCGATCTACAATTACGAGGATGGCCAGACCTACAGCGGCAAGGTCAAAGTCGTCAGCGGCAACGCGATCCAGATCGGCGGCTGCGTCATGGGCGGCATGATCTGCCAATCCAAAACCTGGACCAAGGTCGACTGACGCAGGACGCAGACGGACGCTACGTCAACGACGAAAAAATTCGCGGGGCCCTTCGGCCCCGCTTTCGTTTCGGCAGCTTGCATGCTTACGATTGGCGAAACAACAAACTGCCGGAGGAAACCAAATGAAACTGAAATTCGCGCTCGCAGCCGCGATGCTCGCCTCGCTCTCCCTACCCGCCGTAGCGCAGGACGCGAGCGGAACCTGGCTCACCGCATCGGGAGAAACGCGCGTCCGGATCGCGCCATGCGGGGGCAGTGTTTGCGGCACTATCGTCTGGACGAAAGATAGCGGCGCGAAAGACCAGCACAATCCGAATGCGGCTTTGAAGGGCCGCACCCTCGTCGGCGTCAACATGATTCAGATGAAGGCGGCCGGCGACAAGAAGTGGTCGGGAACGCTCTACAACCCGCAGGACGGCAAAACCTATTCCGGCACGCTCACGCAAAACAGCGCAAATTCGCTCTCGCTTTCGGGCTGTGTCGCTGGCATCTTCTGCAGATCACAAACTTGGACGCGCGTGAATTGATGTCATTTTCCATGCTGAAACGAGCCCAGGCGGTCACGCTTGGGCTCGCAGTCTTCGCCTCCCCTGCGCTGGCCTGCGACAAGCCCGCCTCCAGCGACCGCATCTCGAAGATCGTCGCAAAAGGCGACATGCAGCGCCCGACGCGGGTGTCGGAAGGTTTCGCAGTCGAAGTGACCGAAAAGTTCTGGGCCGGCGCCGACGCGAAACAGAAGCAGGAGATCGCGGCCGATGTCTCCTGCTCGATCGGCGCGGAGGTCGTGACCTTCACGCGCGACCGCAGCGTCCTGCAAAGTTTCAGGAACGGAAAGCCGCTGTAACGCGCCCGCCTTCGGTATTATCCCGCTACCGCTTGGCCCCTTGCCGGAACAGAAGATCGAATGCCGCCTTGTCCTTGGTGGCATCGATCACTGCGGAAGGGTCGGGCTTGATCTCCATGCCGCGCACGACGGCTGGCCGCGCCATCACCCGCGCAAGCCAGGCCTTGACGTTGGGAAACTCGTTGGGGTCCTGCCCTTGCCGCTCCCACGGCCTCGTCCAGCCCACGCAGGCCATGTCGGCGATCGAATAGTCACCGCAGATATAGTCCCGGCCTTCCAGCCGCTTTTCCAGCACACCATAGAGGCGACGGCATTCGTTGGTGTAGCGCTCGATGGCATAGGGTATTTGCTCCGGCGCATAGAGCCGGAAGTGATGCGCCTGCCCGGCCATGGGACCGAGGCCCGCCATCTGCCAGAACAGCCATTCCTCGACTTCGACGCGCTTGCGCTCGCCCTTCGGATAGAACCTGCTGGTCTTGCGGCCCAGATACTGGAGAATGGCACCGGACTCGAACACCGAGATCGGCTTCCCGCCCGGCCCGTTCGGGTCCACGATTGCGGGCATCCGGTTGTTCGGAGCGATCTTGAGGAAGTCCGGCTTGAACTGGTCGCCCTTGCCGATGTTCACGAAGTGCACGCGGTACGGCAGCGCGCATTCCTCGAGCATGATCGAGATTTTCCAGCCGTTCGGCGTCGCCCAGTAATAGAGGTCGATGGGCTCCTGCTCGGGCCGCCGGGGCCGCCCCGCCTTTCGTGCCGGCTTCGAAGCCTTCCGCGCCGGTCTTTTCGCAGCGGTCTTCTTTGCCTTGCGTGCCATCCCTCGCACTCCTCTCATTCAGCATCCGTTCAGGGCGATCGTGGCCGTCTTGGTATGCCGCCGATCCGGAAGCGGCAACACGCGTGGACGGCAATGCTGCTCCGCATGTTTCCGGCGGCTAAAACCGGTGTATGCTTCCGATACCCAAAGTTGGGAAGGAAACTCCATGTTGCACAGATTGATCCTTGCGGTTGCCTTTTTCGCTTTCGCCGGCGCGGTAACGCTGCCGAGCTATACGTCCGCACAAACGACCACCACCGAAGACACGAAAGCCAAGAAAAAGGCCGAAAAGAAAGCCGAGACCAAAGAGAAGAAAGCCGAAAAGAAAAAGCTGACGCCCGCGCAGCAGAAATTCTCCAACTGCGCCAAGACCTGGGGCGATCACAAGAAACAGACCGGCGAAAAGACCCGCAAACAGTACAACGCCTATATTTCGAAGTGCATGAAGAAAAAAGAGGGCTGACCCTCACCCCGATCAGAAGCATCCGGTGCCACAGCGCCGGATGCTTTTCTTTTGGAGTCCCATGATGAGCGCTGCTTTCCGTATCGGGTTTCTGCTGTTTCCGAACATCACCCAGCTCGACCTCACCGGCCCGCATGAAGTGCTGTCGAAGCTGCCGGGTGCAACGGTCCATCTGATCTGGAAATCGCTGGACCCGGTGAAAGCGGTCGGCGGCATGTCCATCGTGCCCGACACGACTCTCGCCGATTGCCCGCAACTCGATCTCGTGTGCGTACCCGGCGGTCCCGGCATGACCGCGCTGATGATCGACGAGGAGATTCTCGAATTCCTGCGCCGCCAGGCTGCCGGCGCGCGTTATGTAACTTCGGTCTGCACGGGCTCGCTCGTGCTCGGTGCGGCGGGACTGTTGCAAGGCAAGCGCGCCGCGTCGCACTGGATGGCGATGGAGTTGCTCCCCACCCTTGGCGCGATCCCCGTTGCCGATCGCGTGGTCGTGGACGGAAATATCATTACCGGCGGCGGCGTCACCGCCGGGATCGATTTCGGATTGAAGATCGCTGCCGAAGTCGCGGGCGAAGCCGTGGCGAGGCAGATCCAGTTGCAGCTCGAATACGACCCGCAGCCGCCGTTCGACAGCGGCCATCCGCGCAGCGCCGACCCGGCGCTGGTAAGCAGGCTCCGGGAGTTTGCCGCGCCCATGCAGGCGGAGCGGCGGAAAAACGCGGAGACGGCTGCGGCAAAACTCGGCGGAAAGTCCTAGGCGCGGGACGCGGCCGGAATGACGTCCGCGGGCTTGCCATAGCCCGGGAGCGCTTCGAGTCTCCCCTTCCAGGCAGAGATCGCCGGAAACCTGGAGAGATCGAAACCGCCGTCGGCGGCGTAGTGGATTCCGGCATAGACCGAAATATCCGCAATCGTCGACCTGCCGAGGGCGAGCCATTCCCTGCCTTTCAGGTGGCTTTCGAGCGCCGCCAGACCCGCCTCACCTTCCTGCTTGAAGGCTTCGACGACCGCGGGATCGGCCTTGCGGAAGCCGAGCTTGAAGGCGCGCGAGCGGAACAGGCCGGGGCACAGGCGGTCGAAGTCCCAGAACATCCATTCATTGATATGCGCACGTTCCATCGCGGTCTTGCCGCCGAACTTGCCGGTCTTCTCGGCGAGATATTCGAGGATCGCACTCGACTGGATGATGGTGTCGTTACCGTCCTGCACGCAGGGCACCTGGCCGAAGCGGCTTTTCGTCTTGTATTCCGGGTTCTGCCCGCCGCCGTTCGGCAGATCGACGATCTCGAACACGAAGGGCTCGCTCATCAGCGCGAGCGCGAGACCCACGCGATAGGATGGGCCCGAACGCGGATGAGCATAGAACGTGAGCTTCGACATCGGCGCATCAACTCCCCGTAAAAATTATTCTTACGTAATCGCGAAATAGAAGTATCTGACGGGGCGTGATTGTCGAGTCCTTGAGCGCGCGCCCGAGTACGAAGCCGCCCTCGACCAAAACCGACACCGTATCTGCAAGCGTATCGAGGTCGACATCGACCTTCGGCGGGTATTTCGCCGCGATCAGGTCGAACCGTTCGCGAAAACGGTGGCGCCACGCAAGCATTCCGTCCGCATTCAAATCGTGAATCTCGCGGTTGAAAAGCTGATCCTGATAGGCGAACGAAGCGGCGACACAGCCCGGATGCGTACTCGGCAAGTCCGACATCATCTCCGCGAAGAATTTCATGCCGACGAGAAAGCCGTGCAGCGGATCGCTGTTCAATTCGTCAGCACGCGCGAACATCTGATCGAGCAGTTCCCGGTCGCGCGCGAGATAACGCTCCAAAATCGCCTTCGCGAGCGCGCCCTTGTCCTTGAAGTGGTAGAAGAAGCCGCTTCTGCTGACCCCGGTTTCGGCAACCAGCTCGTCGATCGAGGTCGCCGCGAAGCCTTTCGCGAGCACCGCGGTTTCGGCGGCATCAAGTAGCCGCTCGCGGGCGCCGGCCTTCCCTTCGGGTGCTTCCTGCATTGGGACTGTACCGTGAGTGCAGTTCGAAGCTTATGGCGAGCCGAACGACGGCGTGCAAGCGGCGAACTATAGGCCAAGTACCTGAAATCCCTGCGTCACGAACTTTGCCGGCGCTGGACCATGCGGTTTCTAGGCGTGCGCGAGCACACCCGATACCCCCGTCGCGAAAGCAAACGGAGCAACGACATGGCCAAATACAGAAACAACCTCCCGCAATTGAGCAACACGCTCTTCCTGACGGACAGCGGCATGGAGACGAGCATGATCTTCCATCAGGGCATCGATCTCCCCCACTTCGCCTCCTTCGACCTGATGAAGAATGCCGAAGGCCGCGCGATCGTGGACGCTTATTACGCGAAGCACGCCGCGCTCGCGAAGCATCGCGGACTCGGCTTCGTGCTGGAAACACCGACCTGGCGCGCGAACAGGGATTGGGGTGCGAAGCTAGGCTACTCCCCGGCACAACTCGCGGCTGTCAATCGCGACTGCGTCGACCTGATGCTCGACATCCGCATGCGCCATGAGACCGAAAAGTCGCCCATGCCGATCAGCGGCAACATTGGACCGCGCGGTGACGGCTATCGCGTCGATGCGAAGATGAGCGTAGCCGAGGCTTGCGCCTATCACGCGAAACAGGTGAAGACCTTTGCCGACACCGCGGCAGACTTCGTATCAGGTTTCACGATGAACTATACCGAAGAAGCCATCGGCATCATTCTCGCTTGCGAACTCGCGGCAATCCCCGCGGTGATTTCGTTCACGGTCGAAACCGACGGCAGAATGGCGAGCGGCGAAAGCATACGGGAAGCGGTCGAGAAAATGGACGCTGCGACCGGGAGCTACGCGGCATACTACATGATCAACTGCGCGCACCCGACGCATTTCGAAAGCGCGATTGCCGCCGGCGAACCCTGGGTACAGCGTATCAAAGGCCTTCGCGCAAATTCTTCGACGAAGAGTCACGCCGAGCTCGATGCCTCGACCACACTCGACGAGGGTAATCCGCACGAACTGGGAATGCAGTATCAAGCGTTGCGAAAGATGATGCCAGGCATGAACGTGCTTGGCGGTTGTTGCGGCACCGACTTTCGCCACGTCGAACAGATTTGTTTCGCCTGCACCGAAGTCGAAGCGGAAGCGGCCTGATGAAAGCGGCCGGCGGAGACGCCGGCCGGCTTTTATCGACGCCGCACGACAGCGGCATCCACCATCGCAAGCAAGGCGCCAAACCCATAAGCACCAGCTGCGAACAACGGAATTGCCGCGCTTCCGAGCCAGTCGCCCACCGCCCCGCCGGCAAGCGGCCCGATCAACTGGCCTATGCCAAGCAACGCGGTGGCAACGCTGAACGTCTTCGGATAGTCGGCCGCGCTGCTGCGCTCACGCACATAAGCGCTGACGATGGTCGGCACCGCCGCAAGACCCAATCCGACCAGCAAGGCGCCGGCGAATGCCGCCACGGAAGAGTCGCCCGACGCCACTAACGCGCCCAGCGCCCCAAACAAGAGCGCCGCCGCGAGCGCGAGCCGCTTCACTTTTTCCGCATTCAGGAGACCTATGGTTGCAAGCGAGCCAACCATCGACGCAATCCCGAAACCGGTCCAGGTCGCGCCGATCACGAAAATCGGCGCGCCGATCGCCGCAAGCCGCACGCCCGCGAACGTGGAATAAGCGACATACGCAACGCCAAAGCAGAAATAGGCGAGCGAAAGAAAAATCCAGCGTGGCGCGAAGATGCCCGAAGCCCTGAATGGTGCATCCGCGAGCGGAATCTGCGCCGCACCGGCCTGCGTTCGCATCGGCGCAGGCGGGAAGCCGGCCGCGACCGCAAGCGCGATAACGGCCGAGAGCCCGAAAGCCACGCGCCAGCCGATTGCCGTTTCCAGAAGTCCAGCCACCGCCAAGCCGCTTACGACGATCGCGAGGTTCATCCCCGACCAAACCGCCGCGCTTACCAGCGGCCGCCGCGCTGCGCTCACAGCCTCGAACACGATGACGAAGGTTGCGACGATCCCAACCCCCGCACCGATCCCGGTAGCGAGCCGTCCGACAGCCACAGCGAGAAAACCCGGCACGCTCGCGGAAGGGGCAAGCGCGCAGGCAACGGCACCCGCAGCCACCAGCAGATGCGCCGCACGCGACATCTTCCACGTCGCCATGCGCCGCCCCAGTGAGGGCGCGAACAGCGTGCCGATCAGATACCCCGCGAGATGGATCGCATTGAGGCTGCCGCTCGCGAGGTAGTCGAGACCGAGATCGTTCCGCAAGGACGGCAGCATCACGCCATAGGTGAAGCGCGCGATGCCGACATTGAGCGCAATACCGAGCGCGCCCCAAAGGATCAAGGCGAGCGGAAACGATCCGCGGGGCGTCTCGGTGGAAGCGTTCAGAAGTTCACCCCTGTGGGGAGGCGCGCTATATCCCCAGCTTCTTCTTCAGAATGTCGTTGACCGCCTGCGGGTTCGCCTTGCCGCCGGAGGCCTTGATCACCTGTCCCACGAACCAGCCGAGCATGGTGGGCTTCGCTTTCACCTGCTCCACCTTGTCCGGGTTCTTGGCGATGATTTCGTCGACCACCTTCTCGATCGCGCCGGTGTCGGTCACCTGCTTCATGCCGCGCTGCGCGACGACTTCGCGCGGGTCACCGCCTTCGGCCCAGACGATCTCGAAGAGGTCCTTCGCGATCTTGCCGGAAATCGTGCCGTCCGCGATCAGGTCGACGATAGAGCCGAGCTGCAAAGCCGAAATCGGGCTTTCTTCGATGGTTTTGCCCTCTTTGTTGAGGCGGCCAAAGAATTCGTTGATCGTGAAATTGGCCGCCGCTTTCGGGTCGCGGCCCTTCGCGACCTCCTCGAAGAACGCTGCCGTCTCGCGCTCGGCAATCAGCACCCCTGCATCGTAGGGCGACAGGCCGAACTCTTTCACGAAGCGCGCCTTCTTCTCGTCGGGCAATTCCGGCAGGTCAGCCTTGATCCTCGCGATGAAGGCGTCGTCGAATTCCAGCGGCAGCAAGTCCGGATCGGGGAAATAGCGATAGTCGTGCGCTTCTTCCTTGGAGCGCATCGAGCGCGTCTCGCCCTTTGCATTGTCGAAGAGGCGCGTTTCCTGATCGATTTTGCCGCCGTCCTCGAGAATATCGATCTGGCGGCGCGCTTCATATTCGATCGCCTGGCCAATGAAGCGGATCGAATTCACGTTCTTGATTTCGCAGCGTGTGCCGAGCGGGTCGCCAGGCTTGCGCACAGAGACGTTCACGTCCGCGCGCAGGTTGCCCTTCTCCATGTCGCCGTCGCAGGTGCCGAGATAGCGCAGGATGGTGCGCAGCTTGGTGACGTAAGCCTTCGCTTCTTCCGAGGATCGCAGATCCGGCTTCGACACGATCTCCATCAGGGCAACACCAGAGCGATTGAGATCGACGTAGGACATGCTGGGATGCTGGTCGTGCAGGGACTTGCCCGCGTCCTGCTCGAGATGCAGCCGCTCGATACCGACCGCAAACGACGAGCCGTCCTGCATATCGACGGTGACGATGCCCTCGCCCACCACCGGATGCTTGAACTGGCTGATCTGGTATCCCTGCGGTAGGTCGGGATAGAAATAATTCTTCCGGTCGAACACCGATTTCTTGTTGATCTTGGCCTGCAAGCCGAGGCCGGTGCGCACGGCCTGCTCCACGCATTTCTCGTTGATGACCGGCAACATGCCAGGCATTGCGGCATCGACGAGCGAGACATGCGAGTTCGGCTCGCCGCCGAATTCGGTCGAGGCGCCAGAGAAGAGCTTTGCGTTCGACGTCACCTGCGCATGGATTTCCATGCCGATGACCACTTCCCAGTCGTGCTTGTCGCCTTTGAGAAGTTTGGGATTGCGGGTCGGGGCATTCATCGGGGAAGGATTCTTCCTGTTTCCAAGTAGGAAATTTCCTATCCGACTTGCCCGCGAACCTCAATCCAGCAGCCACGGCAGCAGCAGCGGCACCAGAATCGCGGTCAGAACCCCGTTCAGTCCGAGGGCGATTCCGGCGAAAGTCCCCGCCAGCGGATTGACCTGAAAAGCCCGTGCGGTACCGATGCCGTGCGAAACCAGCCCCGCTGCGAAGCCGCGCGCGGCGTAATTCTTGAGCCGCAGCGCGTTCATGAGCGGCGTTACCACGATCGCACCGGAAATCCCTGTCATGATTACCATGACCGCGGTGAGCGCCGGATCGCCCTGCACTTTCTCGGCGACACCCATCGCGATTGCCGCCGTCGCCGATTTCGGCGCCAGCGCGAGTTGCGCGAGCTTGCTCAAACCCAGCCACTTGGCGAGCAGAACCGCTGAGACAATCGAAACGACCGAGCCGACTATGAGCGCCGCGATCATCGGCACGAACATCCGCCTTACTTCGGGCAGATGCTTGAACAGCGGCACGGCGAGCGCCACCGTCGCCGGCCCGAGCAGAAAATGGATGAACTGCGCACCGGCGAAATAGGACGGAAATGCCGTTCTCGAGAGTACGAGCAGGCCCGAGATGAACACGATGGAGATCAGCACGGGATTGGCGAGCGGATGACGCCCGCAGGCGGCCGAAATCGCGTCCGCGGCGAGATAGGCGACCAGCGTCACCGTCAGCCACAAAAGCTGGCTGCCGGAGAGATAGACCCAGAGATCGACGAAATTGATCATCGCCTCTCCTCCTCCGGCACCTCGTCGTCGAGCTGCATCCATTTCGCAATCGCCGCGAAAGTGATCGCAGTCGCTGCGAGGGAGAGTGCGATGGAGAAGAGAATGACGAGCAGAAGTTTCAAACCCTCCGCGCCGAGAAGCGGAAGCTGCTGCACGACGCCGACGCCAGCCGGAATGAACAGTAGCGACAGATGCTTGAGAATGCCGTCCGCGGTTTCGTTCGTTGCCTGCGGCAACGGCAGACGCATGACGAGCCACACGAACAACAGCGCAAGTCCGATGACCGGGCCGGGCAGCGGCGAGCCGATTGCACGAACCAGCGCTTCACCTGCGAGTTGAAGGCAGAGCAGAATTGCAAAAGCGTGCAGCATGAGTTTCTGTAACGAATCGTGAGCCACGCGGTCGCCGTAATTCCTACGCGACCCGATCAAAATGGAACAGTCTGCGGTTCCCTGCGTTTCCTCTACTCTACATTGAGGAGGATACGTCATGGCTTACGATCCGAACGACCCCCGCAAATCGTTCGAGTATGACGAGTTCAGCCGCCGTCCGAGCATCGATCCGGCTCCGGCCGGATTCACGGGTCTCGTGATCGGCGCCATCGTTGTGCTCGGCGCGCTGATCGCGTTCCTGATGTTCCGGACGGATACGGACACGACCACGATCGGCATGAACCAGACACCGACGACGCAGCAGTCGCCGGCGGT
>CAZNPX010000011.1:0-60145 GCA_964575175.1 uncultured Hyphomicrobiales bacterium
CGCCGTCTTGCTCGATACCACGCAACTGGATATAGAAGCCGCGTTCCGGGCGGCCCTTTCCATCGTGGAAGCATCCCGGGCGGGCCGAGCACGATCTTAAAATCGCGCTCGATATCTGGAGGATCGCCCGCCCCGCTTTTCGCGTAAGGCCAGAAATTTCCGGTTCTGAAATTCAACATCGTTTCGGATCGCACGGCGAAACCGCGCCGGCTTCGGCTTTGCCGAAGTTGCTTTGGGCTCTTGGCTCGAGGCCCGTGTGCTTTGAGGCGTAACTCACTCGAACCCGGCGCAACTACGTTTAGGAAAAACATGGCTAAAGCCGCTGCTGCTACCGCTACCCAGAATCCGAGCCGCGAAGATTTCGCCGCGATGCTCGAAGAATCGTTCACCCGGAACGATTTGCAGGAAGGTTCCGTCGTTAAAGGCAAGGTCGTCGGAATCGAGAAGGATATCGCCGTCATCGACATCGGTCTGAAGACCGAAGGCCGCGTGCCGCTCCGCGAATTCGCGGGCCATGGCCGTACCGCCGACATCAAGGTCGGCGACGAAGTCGAAGTTTTCCTCGACCGCGTCGAGAACGCGCTCGGCGAAGCGGTGCTGTCGCGCGACAAGGCGCGCCGCGAGGAGAGCTGGGGCAAGCTCGAGAAGGCCTTCACCAACAACGAGAAGGTTTCGGGCGTCATCTTCAATTCGGTCAAGGGCGGCTACACCGTCGATCTCGACGGCGCAGTTGCGTTCCTGCCGCGCTCGCAGGTGGACATCCGTCCGATCCGCGATGTCGGCCCGCTGATGCACAACCCGCAGCCGTTCCAGATCCTGAAGATGGACCGCCGCCGCGGCAACATCGTCGTCTCGCGCCGCACCGTGCTCGAGGAAACCCGCGCCGGCCAGCGCCAGGAACTCGTATCGAGCCTGGAAGAAGGTCAGGTGATCGACGGCGTCGTGAAGAACATCACCGATTACGGTGCGTTCGTTGATCTCGGCGGCATCGACGGCCTCCTGCACGTCACCGACATCGCCTGGCGCCGCGTGAACCATCCGACGGATGTGCTCACCATCGGCCAGCAGGTGAAGGTCAAGATCATCAAGATCAACCACGAGACCCACCGCATCTCGCTCGGCATGAAGCAGTTGCAGGGCGATCCGTGGGAGAACATCGCCGACAAGTTCGTGGTCGGCGCCCGCATGAAGGGCCGCGTCACCAACATCACCGACTACGGCGCGTTCGTGGAACTCGAGCCCGGCATCGAAGGCCTGGTCCACGTTTCCGAAATGTCCTGGACCAAGAAGAACGTGCATCCGGGCAAGATCGTCTCGACCTCGCAGGAAGTCGAAGTGCAGATCCTCGAAGTCGATCCGGTCAAGCGCCGCATTTCGCTCGGCCTCAAGCAGACCATGGCCAATCCGTGGGATGCCTTCTCCGAGAAGCACCCGGTCGGCTCGAACGTCGAAGGCGAGGTCAAGAACAAGACCGAGTTCGGTCTGTTCATCGGTCTCGACGGCGACGTCGACGGCATGGTCCATCTCTCCGACCTCGACTGGAACCGTCCGGGCGAGCAGGTGATCGAAGAGTTCAAGAAGGGCGACATGGTGAAAGCGGTCGTTCTCGACGTCGACGTCGAGAAGGAGCGCATCTCGCTCGGCATCAAGCAGCTCGAAGGCGATCCGTTCGCGGAAGCCGGCGATCTGAAGAAGGGCGCAGTCGTCACCTGCGAAGTGACGGCGGTGAACGATGGCGGCGTCGAAGTGAAGATCGTCGACACCGACATGACCGCCTTCATCAAGCGCTCCGACCTCGCCCGCGACCGCAACGATCAGCGTCCCGAGCGCTTCGCGGTCGGCGAGAAGGTCGATGCCCGCGTGACCCTGTTCGACAAGAAGGCCCGCAAGGTCGGCGTGTCGATCAAGGCGCTCGAAATCGCCGAGGAGAAGGAAGCCGTCGCGCAATACGGCTCGTCCGACTCCGGCGCGACCCTGGGCGACATTCTCGGCACCGCGCTCAAGCAGCGTGAGAAGAAAGAGGACTGAAGGCGAGCGCCCTTCAGTCTTGGCAAACGGCTTGTTAACGGCGGACCAAAATCCGCCGTTAACTGCTTTTTGAGTGGTCGGCGCTCGAATCGCGGATAAGCCGCCGCAACAGGATCGGTACGGAGGAAGTGCCATGTCGCTCGATGTAGATCAGGCAATCGATCGCCGCCGCATGCGGCGCAAGGTGACGTTCTGGCGGGTGTTCGCGGTGGTTGCCGTGCTCATCGCCGCGGCCGGCCTGCTCGCCGGTGCCGGCGGCGCGAACTACCTCGCAAAATCCAGCGCGCATGTTGCCCGCGTGACCATCGGCGGGCTCATCCGCAACGACCGCGCACGCGTGGAACTGTTCGATGAAATCGAAAAATCTGGCGCGAGGGCCGTGCTGATCGTGATCGATAGTCCCGGCGGCACCGTCACCGGGTCCGAGCAGCTCTTCAAATCGCTTCGCAAGCTTGCCGAAAAGAAGACCGTGATCGCGGTGGTCGAAGGCTCGGCCGCGAGCGGCGCCTATATCGCCGCCATGGGCGCCGAGCGCATTTTCGCGCCCCGGAGCGCGATCATCGGCTCGATCGGCGTGATCTTCCAGTATCCGAACTTCCACCAGTTGTTGCAGAAGATCGGCGTCGACGTGGAATCGATCAAGTCGTCGCCGCTGAAGGCCTCGCCCAACGGCCTCGAGCCCACCTCGCCAGAGGCGAAGGCCGCGGTCGCGGCCCTCGTCGCCGACAGCTATGGCTGGTTCAAGGACCTCGTGAAGGAGCGCCGCGCGCTCGACAATGCGACGCTAGCCAAGGTCTCCGACGGCCGCGTCTTCACCGCGGCCCAGGCCCTGCCCCTCAAGCTGATCGACGAGATCGGCGACGAGCGGTCGGCGCGCGCGTGGCTCGCGAAAAACAAGGACGTATCGGTCGATCTGAAGACCCGTGACTGGAGAGTACGGACGCCCGGCTCCGAGTTCCGTTGGCTTCGCGCGGCGGCGTCCATCGTCGAGTTCGCGGGCTTTGCGACGCTTGCCTCCGCGATCTCCAACGACTCCGTATTGCGCGCCGCAGCGACGGCGCAACTTGACGGGCTATTGGCGCTCTGGCACCCTCAATTGCGCAATTAAGAGCTGGCGCAACTCATTTTGATCGCTCGGCTTTTCGCTTTTTAGTTGGGCGATTATTTCGAACTCTCGTTCTTTGAGCGGCGGATCAACCACTTGTCGATGATCAAATCCGAACTGGTGCAACGGATCGCCACGGCGAACCCGCATCTTTACCAACGCGACGTCGAGAATATCGTCGACGCGATACTGGATGAGATCACCCTTGCGCTCGCCCGCGGCGACCGTGTGGAATTGCGCGGCTTCGGCGCCTTTTCGGTGAAGAATCGCCCCGCGCGCCTCGGCCGCAACCCGCGCACGGGCGCGCAGGTGAAGGTGCAGGAAAAGGTCGTTCCCTATTTCAAGACCGGCAAGGAAATGCGCGACCGCCTGAACAAGCCGCGCACGACGGCACCGGCGAAGTAGATTTGTTCCTTTCGGCGCAACGCGACGGAGCCGCCTGAATGCGAAAGCTTCTGCGCTGGCTGTTTCTCCTTCCGCTGGCGATCCTCCTGGTGCTGCTCGCGGTCGCAAATCGCGCGCCGGTAACGCTCTCGCTGGACCCGTTCTCGCGCGAAGCCCCGGCCTTTACCTTCACGCTCCCGCTGTTCGTGGCACTGCTCGCCGCGGTCGCCGTCGGCGTGGTCATCGGCGGCGTTGCGGCCGGCATCGGCCGGATGCGCTGGCGCTATCGGGCCCGCAAGGCCGAGCGCGAGGCGGAGAAGCTTTCCGCGGACAACGACGCTTTCCTCCGTTCTTCCGCCCTGCGGTTGCACGAGGGAGAGGCATCCTCGCGCGAAATCGCGCTCCGGCAGTAAATGCAGGCGGGCAATCTCCGTTTCGTTGCCGCCGACGAGATCGATTCGGTCCTCGATTTCCCGTCGCTCATCGATGCACTTCACGCGGCATTCCGCGCCGAGATCGAGACGCCGCTCCGTCACCACCACGCCATTGCGCGCGACGACGGCGAGGCGGCGCTGCTTTTGATGCCGGCCTGGACGAAGGAGAAAGAAGGCTCCTTTCTCGGCACCAAAACCGTCACGGTGTTTCCCGGCAATCTCGCGAAGGGGCTTGGCTCGGTCGCCGGCACCTATCTTCTGATGTCGGGCGACACCGGCGCGCCGCTCGTGACCATCGACGGGCATCGGCTGACGTTGTGGCGCACGGCGGCGGCTTCCGCGCTCGCGGCGAGATACCTTGCCCGCGAAGACGCTTCGCATCTTCTTCTGATCGGCGCCGGCGCGCTCGCGCCTTACCTTGCGCGCGCCCACGCGGCGGTGCGGCCGATCCGCAAAGTCTCGATCTGGAATCGCTCGGCGCCGCGTGCGGAAGAACTCGCAAAAAACCTCGCGGGCGGGCCCTTCGAGGTGGAGATCGTGGACGATCGCGCGCGCGCGGCGCGCGAGGCGGACATCGTGACCTGCATCACGCTTTCGCAGACGCCCGTCCTCGAAGGGGGCTGGCTGAAGGAAGGCGCTCACGTGGATCTGGTCGGCGCCTTCCGTCCCAATGCCCGCGAAGCCGACGATGGCGCGATCCGGCGGGCGCGGGTCTATGTCGATACCCGCGGGGGCGCCTTGAAGGAGGCGGGCGATCTCGTCCTCCCGATCGCGGCCGGCGTTTTCAAGGAGCGGGACGTGCAGGCCGACCTGTTTGAGCTCTGCCGGGGGCAGGCCGAAGGCCGGACGGACGCGCGGGAAATCACGCTTTTCAAGTCGGTCGGCACCGCCATCGAGGACCTGGCGGCCGCCATGCTGGTCTGGAAAAAGCTCGCCTGAAGCGCGGTCTGCCCGGATGTGGACAGGACCGGCGGGCCATGTCATCGGATGCGCCATGATCGTCAAAATCTGCGGGATCAAGGACTTGGCGGCGATGGAAGCCGCGCTCGAAGCGGGCGCGGACATGGTCGGGCTTGTCTTTTTTCCGGCGAGCCCGCGCAATGTAACTCCGTCTGAGGGGGAGAAACTCGTGGCCCGCGCCCGCGGAAAAGCAAAAGTCGTGGCGCTCACGGTCGATGCCGATGACCGGCTGATCGACGCCATCGAAGCGAGCATCGCGCCCGACCTGCATCAGTTGCACGGCGGCGAAACGCCGGCCCGCGTCGGCGAACTGCGCACGCGCACGCGAAAGCCCATGATGAAGGCGATTCCGGTTGCGAATGCGGCCGATCTTTCCGCGCTCGCTTCCTATGAAGACGCCGCCGACTGGATCCTGTTCGACGCAAAAGCGCCGAAGGATGCAACCCGCCCCGGCGGCCACGGCCGGACCTTCGACTGGTCGATCCTGGAGAATATCCGGCGGATTAAGCCGGTGATGCTTTCGGGCGGCATCAATCCCGCGAATGTCGCGCAGGCGATCGAAGCGGTGCGGCCCGACGCGGTCGATGTGTCGTCGGGCGTGGAAAGTGCCCCCGGCGTGAAGGATCGCGAAAAGATTTTTGCGTTCGTGCGCGCCGCGCGCGGCAAGGCCATGGAGAAGGTTTCGTGAGTGATCGCGTGAACTCGCTGCGCACCGGACCCGACGAGCGCGGACACTTCGGTATTTTCGGCGGGCGTTTCGTCGCCGAGACGCTGATGCCGCTCGTGCTTGATCTCGAGAAAGCCTATGACGCGGCCAGGAAGGATCCGGCTTTCAAAAAGGAGATGGATTACCATCTCAAGCATTTCGTCGGCCGCCCGAGCCCGCTCTATCTTGCCGAGCGGCTGACCGCGCATTTCGGCGGCGCGAAGATTTACTTCAAGCGCGAGGACCTGAATCACACCGGCGCGCATAAGGTGAACAACGTGCTCGGCCAGATCATGCTGGCGAAGCGCATGAACAAGCCGCGCGTGATCGCGGAAACCGGCGCGGGCATGCATGGCGTTGCCACCGCAACGCTCTGCGCGAAATTCGGCCTGCAATGCGTGGTCTTCATGGGCGCGGTCGACGTCGCGCGGCAGGAGCCCAATGTGCTCCGCATGCGCGCGCTCGGCGCCGAAGTGCGTCCTGTGGAAAGCGGCTCGAAGACCCTCAAGGACGCGATGAACGAGGCGCTGCGCGACTGGGTCACGAATGTCCACGACACCTTCTATTGCATCGGCACGGTCGCGGGCCCGCATCCGTATCCGGCGATGGTGCGGGATTTCCAGTGCGTGATCGGCGACGAGACACGCGCGCAGATCATGGAGCTCGAAGGGCGGCTTCCCGACGCGCTGGTCGCCTGCATCGGCGGCGGCTCGAATGCGATGGGGCTTTTCCATCCCTTCCTCGACGACCGCGACGTTGAAATCTACGGCGTCGAAGCCGCCGGCCACGGCCTCGACAAGCAGCATGCGGCGTCGCTTGCGGGCGGCAGGCCGGGCGTCCTGCACGGCAACCGCACCTATCTCCTGATGAACGAGGACGGCCAGATCGAGGAAGCTCATTCGATCTCGGCGGGCCTGGATTATCCCGGCATCGGCCCCGAGCATTCCTGGCTGCATGAAATCGGCCGGGTGAAATATCTCTCCGCAACCGACGACGAGGCGCTCGCGGCCTTCCAGCTTTGCTCGCGGCTCGAGGGCATCATCCCGGCGCTGGAGCCTTCGCATGCGCTTGCGAAGCTGGAGCAGCTTGCGCGCGGCAAGCCGAAGGATCATTTGATCGTCGTGAACCTGTCCGGTCGCGGCGACAAGGATCTCGCCTCAGTCGCGGGCTATCTCAACAAGAAGATGTCGGCATGACCCGGAGCTTCGGAAAATTCCTGCTCGCGCCCGCGCTCGTCGCGGCAGGCGTGATTGCGGGCCATGCGCAGGAGCGCTTCGCGGAAAATCCGATCAAGGAGGGCGCCTGGGTCTATCCGACCGAAAAGATCGCGCCCGCCACCATCGAGGCCTTCTGTCAGTCGGGCTTCTCGGTGCATTTCGCCGACGGCGGCTTTTTCACGGTGCTCAACCAGCCGATCGCGCGCATGAAGAAGAAGCTTTCGGTCGACACCACGGGCAACTGCGTTTTCAACGTGGAGAAGCAGATCTCGACCTGCACCGGTACCGAGACCGACGGCCGCCGGAAGTTTCCCCTGAACGAAGAAAATGTCTTCGAGCGGGACGGCGATTATCTGAAGGTCACCACGAATTTCGTCGACCGCGAGACGAAGGAGAAAGTGGCCTTCGTCACCTATCCGATGCGCTGCCCGGACAAGGTCGTGCGCGAAATCCTGATCAAGGCGATCCCGCCCAAATGAGTGCAACGACCCGTATTGACGCGCGCTTCAAGGCGCTCGCCGGCGAAGGCCGCGCGGCATTGGTGACCTTCATCACCGGCGGCGATCCCGATTACGACACCTCGCTTGCGATCCTGAAGGCGCTGCCGAAAGCGGGCGCCGACATCATCGAAGTCGGCGTGCCCTTCACCGATGCCATGGCGGACGGCCCGCCGATTCAGGCATCGTCTCTGCGCGCGCTCGCCGCGGGCCAGTCGCTCAAAAAGACCATCGCCATGGTCGGCGAATTTCGCAAGGCAGATGACGCGACGCCCATCGTGCTCATGGGATATTACAACCCGATCTACATTTACGGCGTCGATAAATTTCTGACGGACGCAAAGGCGGCGGGCGTCGATGGTCTGATCGTCGTCGATCTGCCGCCGGAAGAAGACGAAGAACTCTGTCTGCCCGCGATGAAAGCCGGCGTGAATTTCATCCGCCTTTCGACGCCGACGACCGACGACAGGCGCCTGCCTGCGGTTCTGAAAAACACCTCCGGCTTCGTCTATTATGTTTCTATCGCCGGCGTGTCCGGCGCGGCGACGCCCGAGACGCCCAAGGTGATCGAGGCGGTTGCGCGCATCAAGCGCCACACGTCGCTGCCGATCGCGGTAGGCTTCGGCCTGAAGACGCCGGAACACGCGCGCGCGGTCGCCTCGGGCGCCGATGCCGCGGTGGTCGGCTCCGCGCTGGTCGAGGCGGTGCGGATGAGCCTCGACGAGAAGCAGCGCGCGACCCCGAAAACCGTGACGGCGGTCACCGATCTCGTTGCCGCACTTGCAGAGGGCGTGCGCTCGGCGCGCCGTAAAGCCGCCGGCTAGGGCGGTTTCAGCAATCCCGGCACACCCTATATAATGTTCATCGAAATTCGTCCGGAGCCCCGGCCATGAACTGGATCTCGAACGTCGGCCCGAAAATCCGCTCTTTTCTCGGCCGTCGCGAAGTGCCTGAAAATCTCTGGATCAAGTGTCCGGAGACGGGCCAGCTTGTCTTTCATAAGGATGTGGAATCGAACCAGTGGGTTATCCCCGGCTCGAACTATCACATGCGCATGGGCGCGACCGCGCGCCTGAAGGCGACCTTCGACAACGAGACCTGGCTCGACATCGCGGTGCCGGGCGTAGCCGCCGACCCGCTGAAGTTCCGCGACGAAAAGAAATACGCCGACCGCATCCGGGATGCGCGCGCGAAGACCGGCATGCAGGATGCCGTGAAGCTCGGCTACGGCAAGCTCGAAGGCGTGCCCGCCGTGATGGCGGTGCAGGATTTCGATTTCATGGGCGGCTCCCTCGGCATGGCCGCGGGCGAGGCCGTCATCAAGGGCCTCGAAACCGCCGTCGAAAAGAACGCGCCCTTCATCCTGTTCGTCGCGTCCGGTGGCGCGCGCATGCAGGAAGGCATTCTCTCGCTGATGCAGATGCCGCGCACCACGGTTGCCGTGCAGCGCCTGCGCGCCGTGAAGCGGCCCTATATCGTGGTGCTCACCAATCCGACCACGGGCGGGGTCACGGCGTCCTATGCGATGCTGGGCGACGTTCACATCGCCGAACCCGGCGCGCTGATCGGCTTTGCCGGGCCGCGTGTGATCGAGCAGACCATCCGCGAGAAGCTGCCGCAGGGATTCCAGCGCGCGGAATATCTGCGCGATCACGGCATGGTCGACATGGTCGTGCATCGTCACGAAATGCGTAATACGCTCGCCCGCATCTGCCGGCTGATTACCAAGGCGCCCATCGCCGCCGACAAGCCGGCGCTCGCCGCGCCTTCGCCCGCGGAGGCGGAGTGAACGCGGAGGTGCCGCCGGAGTCCGTTGCCGACAAGGTTCTCGCAAGACTAGGCGCGCTTCACCCCAAACGGATCGATCTTTCGCTCGGCCGGCTGAACCGGCTGCTCGCAGCACTCGGCAATCCCGAGCGCGGCCTGCCGCCGGTCATTCATGTCGGCGGCACCAACGGCAAGGGTTCGACGGTCGCGTTCCTGCGCGCGATGGTGGAGGCGGCAGACAAGCGCGTGCATGTCTATACCTCGCCGCATCTCGTGCGCTTCAACGAGCGCGTCCGGCTCGCCGCGGTCGGCGGCGGAAAGATCGTGAGCGACGAATTGCTCGCAGCGGCGCTCGAGGAAACCGAGCGCGCGAATGCGGGCGCCGAAATCACCTTCTTCGAAATATCGACGGCGGCTTCGCTGCTGCTTTTTTCGCGCAATCCCGCCGACGTGCTGCTGCTCGAAGTGGGCCTAGGCGGAAAGCTGGATGCGACCAATGTCGTCGAGCATCCGCTTGCGACCGTGATTACGCCGGTTTCCATCGACCATACCGAGTATCTCGGAACCACTCTCGAAGGCATCGCCGCGGAGAAGGCCGGAATTTTCAAGCGCGGTTCGCCCGCGATCATCGCGCGGCAGGAGGAAGCAGCGCTTGCGGTGCTTACGCGCGCCGCGCGCAAGGTAGGCGCGCCGCTCGCGATATGCGGCGAGCAATGGCACGCTCATGAAGAGGGTGGCCGCCTGGTTTATTCCGACGAGCAGGGGCTGCTCGACCTGCCGCGTCCGCGTCTCTTCGGCCGCCACCAGATCGAGAATGCCGGTACTGCGGTCGCAACCTTGCGCGCGATTCCTTCGCTGCAGATCGGCGTCGGCGCCATCGAAACAGGCTTGCAGAAGGCGGAATGGCCCGCGCGGATGCAGAATCTTTCAGGCGGCAAGCTCGCCTCTCGGCTGCCCGCAGGCGCCGAATTGTGGCTCGATGGCGGGCATAACGCCGCCGGGGCAGACGCGGTCGCCGCCGCCATCGGGGAAATGGAAGAGCGCGTGCCGCGCCCGCTCGTGCTGATCGCCGGAATGCTGATGACCAAAAGCGCCGAGGATTTTCTCGCGCGCTTTTCCGGAATTGCGCGTCATGTTCTCGGCGTCTCGCCGCCGGGCGAGGCGTCGCGTCCGGCTTCCGAGATCGCCGCCGCCGCGAAGCAGGCCGGTATCGAGGCGCAGGAAACCGGCGGCTTGCTCGATGCGCTCGACCGCGTGAAAACCTTGCAGCTTTCCGCGCCGCCGCGCGTCGTCATTACCGGCTCGCTGTATCTCGCCGGTGAAGTGCTCGCCGCAAACGAAACGCCGCCCCGATAGGGCGGCGTTTGCATATTTGGATGTGCGCGCGGATCAGACCGTGGTGTCGATCCACTGTTCGATCTTCGCCTTCGGATAGGCGCCGATCAGGCGCGAGGCCATCTCGCCGTTCTTGAAGATCATCAAAGTCGGGATCGACATGATGCCGTACTTCGACGCGACGTTGGGGTTCTCGTCGACATTGAGCTTCACGATCTTGACCTTGCCGCCGTTCGCACCGGCAATCTCCTCGAGCGCGGGCGCGATCTGGCGGCATGGGCCGCACCACTCGGCCCAGAAATCGACCAGCACGGGCTCGTTCGATTTGAGCACATCGTTTTCGAAGGAATCGTCGGAAACTTTATCGACGGCCATGACGGACCTCTCGGGAGCGTTGGAATCGGAAGAAGTATTCTCGGTCGCGCATAGGTAGGAAGCGCCCGCGGCAGGGTCAAGACGCGATTAGGCGAAGGCGTGGCTGCCCTGCATTTTCAGGCGCTGCCACGCCGATTCCAGCGTTTCCTCGGGGATTTCAAAGACACGCGGCGCTGCTGTGAAAATGAGCAGCGCCCGCAGCCGGCGCCCTGGAAATATCTGCGCGAGCGCTGCGCGATAGGCGGCAAGCTGCGAGACATGATGTTCCGGGATACCGGCGAGCGAGCCGGGGACGGTTGCGCCCGATTTGAAGTCCGCGAAAGTGATTTCGCGCGGCGTGACGACGAGCCGGTCGAGACGGGCGGGAATTTCGATCTCGCGTTCCCCGTCGCCTATCCGCGCGATCAGTTCCGGCTCGGCGCGGCTTTCAGGGCCGAACAGCTCCGCGCAATCCGGGTGATCGATCACCGCAAGCGCTTCCCGCGCGAGTTGCCCGCGCGCGTTGTCGGCGAGCAGGGGCGCGGCCTGCGCGAGATAGCGCAACGCCGCCGCTTCGCGCTCCGCGGGCGCAATATCGGGGAGCGATTGCAGCAGCCGGTGCAGGAGAATGCCGCGGGTCCTGCCGCCTTCGCCCGGCGCGGCATCGTCGCGCGAATAATCGCGGGGCGCGAAAGAGGGCCGGAGTTTTCTCCGCTCCGCATCGTCGCCGCTCCAGGCTTGCGCGAGCCAGCCGGGCACCGCTTCGGCGGAAGATTCTGTTTCGCGCTGCTCCATTGCGAGCGGCGGAAATGCCGGCGTGCGCCAGCGAAGGATCTCCTCCTCGCTGTAGCTGACTGCATGCCTGGTGACGTGCTCGGCATCGTCGGCGAGCGCCGAATGCACGAGCTCGTACCAGGAGCCTGCTTCGGCCTTGTCCTGCTTCTTGTTGAGCGCGCCGCAGACCACGAGCACGTCGGCCGCGCGCGTCAGCGCGACATAGAGCAGCCGCCGGTATTCCTGTTCGCGCAGTTCGCGCGCATGCTCGCGGGCCCTGAGCAGCGCGGCAGAACTGTCGCCCTTGCGGGCAGCCCAGATCACCGGCGAAGGGCCGCTTCCGCCGGCGAGGGGAACGGCGACCACGCGCGATTCCTTTTGCGGCGGCGGCAGCGAGGTGGTGTCCGCAAGCACGATGACCGGCGCTTCCAGCCCCTTCACGCCATGCACCGTCATCACGCGGACGGAAGCGCCCGCGGCTTCGAAGTCGCGCTTCACTTCCGCGTCGGCGCGGCGCAGCAGCGAGAGGAAGCCGTGCAGCGATGGCGTTTCGGTGCTTTCATAGGAAAGCGCGGCGGCGAGAAATTCGTCGAGGGTATCGGCGGCTTCCGGCCCGAGCCGCGCCGTCATTTTCCTGCGGCCGCCGTCGCGGCCGAGCACCCGCGAATAGAAATCGAACGGCCGCAGATGCAGCGCCTGTTCGCGCCACCGCGCGAGCAGGCTCGCGGCTTCCGCGTAGCGCGGATCATGGGTCGCGGCGGCGAGGCTGTGCGCGAGCGTGCCCTTCCGGTCGTGGCAGAGTTCGTACAGGTCCTCGTCCTCGAAGCCGAACAGCGGAGATTTCAGCACGCAGGCGAGTGCGAGATCGTCTTCCTCGAGCAGCAGCGCATCGCCGAGCGCCATCAGGTCCATGACGGCGATGTTCTCGGTGAGCTTCAGCCGGTCGGCCCCCGCGACCGGCACGTTCTCGCGTTTCAGCGCGCGCAGGATCGCGTCGAACAGCGTGCCGCGGCGCTGCACCAGAATGATGATGTCACCGGCCGTGACCGGACGCGGCGCGTCGCCGTTCTTCCGGTCGCCGACCGTCAGCCCGCCGTGAGTCCACTGGTTGACGGCCGTCGCGATCTGCTGCGCGAGCCGCATCTGCGCCGACGTCTCGCGCAATTCATCGAGGGGCCTGTCCCAGCCGTCGTCTTCGCCGGCGCTCTTCTTCGCCGCGATCGCGGGCCAGATCTCCACCATGCCCGGCGCCTTCTGGCGCACGGCCACATGCACCGGCTCGCTGTCGTCCGAGGCCATCAGCCCGCGCCGCGCCGTGGGCGGATCGAAAACCTTGTCGACGGCCTTCAGCACCACGTCGACGGAGCGGAAGGAATTGAGCAGCCGGGGCGTGCGCAGGGCGCTGCCGCCTGCCGCGATCCGCTTTGCGAATTCCCGCTGCATTTCGTCGAAGCGCGCCGGGTCCGCGCCCTGAAAGCTGAAGATCGACTGCTTCTCGTCGCCGACTGCGAAAATCGTGCGCGTGCGCGCGGAGGCGCCTTTGCCCGCGAAGAACTCTTCCGCGAGCTTGGCGACGATGCGCCATTGCTCCGGGCTCGTGTCCTGCGCTTCGTCGACCAGAATATGCTCGATGCCGCCGTCGAGCTTGAAATGCACCCAGGCGGATTCCTCGCGCTCCAGCAGCGCAACCGTTTTTGTCACGAGATCGGCGAAGTCGAGCACGCCGCGGCGGCGCTTGGCGTCTTCGTAGCGGGCGAAGACCGCGCTGGCGAGCGTCAAGAGCGCGCAGGAGCGCTCGCATTCGCGCGCGGCCTTCACCTTGTCGAGCAGCGGCACGAGGCGCTCGCGTTCCGCGAACAGGGCATCGCGCAGGATTTCGATCTTCGCGAGGTCGTCCTTCTTTCCGAAAGTCTTGTCCGCTTTCGGTTCGCCTTCGGCGGTGAAGAACACCGCGAGATAGGCGTCGAGCGCTTCCGCGCCGGAAGCCTGCGCCGCAGCCGCAAGCGCATTGCCGATCTTCGCGGCATTGCCGCCGAGGGCCTGCAAGGTCAGTGCCGCGCTTGCCCATTCGCTTCTGGGCAGTCTTCCACGTTCAAGAATATCGCCGCAGATCGATTGATAGGTGTCGCCCGGCGCAAGCCCCAGCGCCGCTCCCATCACGGCGCTTGCGCGCTCGCCATCGAAATCGCGAAGCGCGTCGCGCAACCGGATCGCTTCGCCGATTACCTGCTCGATGGTCTCGTCGCCGGAAATCTCGATGCAATAGGCGAGCGCCTGCCCGAGCGGGGATGCAGGCGTGCGCCCGGCCTCGATCAGCACTTGCAGCCGCGCGGTTTCGATCAGGTCGCGCTCGCCGAGATCGTCGAGCACGTCGAAGCCGGCCGGTGCATCCGCCTCCACCGGGAACATGTGCAGTACCCGGTCGCAGAAGGCGTGGATCGTCTGCACCTTGAGGCCGCCCGGCGTCTCGAGCGCGCTTGCGAACAGCGCGCGCGCCCGTGCGCGCCGGCCCGCCGAGGGTTTTCCGGATTCGATCTCTGCGATGGCTTGGTCGAGCGCATCGTCGTCGAGCCGCACCCATGCCGAAAGTTTCTTCAGCACTTCGTTCGCCATGTGCGCGGCGGCAGCCTTGGTATAGGTGAGGCAGAGAATGCGGCCGGGCGGAACGCCGTTGAGCAGCAGCCGGATCACGCGGCGAACGAGCACCGTGGTCTTGCCGGAGCCGGCATTGGCCGAAACCCAGGCCGAGCGCCGCGGGTCGGAGGCCTGCGCCTGTGGCGATTCTTCTGCGGGCTCGCGCGCGCTCATTCGCCCTCCGACCATTCCTTGAAGCGGGCGAGATGCTCGTAGTCGTTATATTCCTTCTGCCATTGCACGCGCGGCGCAAACGGATAGGGCGTTTCCGGCTTCGCATAGATTGCGAGCAGCCGCGCCGCACCGGCCAGCGCGCCTTCCGCGGCAATGTCGAGGTGATCGTCGCCGGCGATGCCGCGGGGCTCCGCGACGGCCTTGAAGTCGCTGCGGTTCGCGAGCGCGAAGAGCTTGAATTCTCCGGGCGGCTGGCCGCCGGAAATCTTGATCGGCCCGACTTCGGCAAGGCGCGCGCCGCCGATCCCGTCAAAGCCGCCTTCGCGCGCGATCGCGGCTTCCAGCAGCAGTTGCGGCTCGAAGCCGAGAATCGCTTCCTTGTAGGTTGGCAGCGCGCCGGTCTTGAAATCAAGCACCGCAATGGCGCCGTCGCGGCGGACTTCGATACGGTCGGCGCGCGCCGTCAGCGTAAAGCGCCCGCCGAGCTTGATCGAGCCGCCGACCTCCGAGTGGATCGCAGCGATTTCGCCGCGCCGCGCGCGCTCGGTTTCGATGAACCATTTCGCCGCGCGCTCGAAGCGCGGCCACCAGATCGCGAGCACCGCGGGATAGCTCTGCATGGGCGCGAAGGCGTCGCGCCCGATCTTGAGCAGCTCGCCGAGCGCGTCTTGCGGCAGGTCCTCCGGATACTTCGTCGCGAACGCGGAGAGGATGTCGTGCAGCAGCGTGCCGCGGGTCGCGGCACCGGGCTCCTCGTCGATTGCCTCGAGCGGCTGTAGCCGCAGGATGCGCCGCGCATAGATCGAATAAGGGTCGCGCGTGAGATCGCGCATGTCGCTCATGCTGTAACGGATCGGTCGCGCTTCCGCGGGCGGCCTGGGTTCTGGCGGTTTCGCCGCATCCGTGCGCTCGGCTTGTTCGAGGCTCCGCGCCCAGACAAGATACTGGTCGCCGCGTTTCTGCGCGGCCCGCCAGTCCGCGTCAGCGGCGACCGCGGCGAGCCGCTGCACGAAACGCGAGGCGATTGTCTCGACGCCGCCCTGCTTGCGCGCACGGACGAGAAAAAGCTCGTCCGCGCTCGCCGCCTGCGCGAAGTCATGCGCCGAAAGGCCGATCCGCCGCTCCGGCAGATCGAGCTCGAGATCCTTGCGCATCGGCCGGTTGAGCCATGAATCGGTATGCGCCTCCGGCGGCCAGGTGCCTTCGCACAGGCCGCCGAGCACGATCCGGTCGGCCGCGATCATGCGCGCTTCCAGCGGGCCCAAAATGCGCAGGCGTTCGTTTTCGGAACGCGCAGGCCGCAGCGTATGTTCGCGGATCACGGCCGGGAACGATTCCGCATAATCGCCGAGCGTCATCGCAGGCGCGTCGCTCGCGGCCTCGATCAGAAATTCCAGCGCGGCAAGCAGTTCCCGGCATTCGTCGCGCTCGTTTGCGGCCAGCAGCGGCAGCAGGGCCGCGTGATGCGCCGCTGCAAGCGCTGCGAATTCGCGCGGTCCACGCGAAAGCGCGGCGAGCGGCGCGAGCGCTTGCGAAACCTTGCGCGCGAAACCGGCAACGTGATCCCATTGCGCCGCATCGAAGCCCGCGCGCCGGTCGCTGCGATGATAATCTTCATGTCTCCGGGCCTCGACGGTGTCCGGAAGGGCGCCGACACCTCCCACCGGACGAATGCCGCGCAGGCAGGCGATCTCGAACAGCGCAACCTCTTCCGCCGGAAACACTTCCCGCAGGAAGGGATGGCGAAGAAAAGCAAGAATGGCCGAAGGCGCGGCATCTTCGGCCGCCGCCATCAAGGCGAGCCGCGCAAGCCGCCCGGCTTCGCTGTCGGCAAGCGGCAGGCCCGCGGAATCGTCGATATCGATATTCCAACGCGTGAGCTCGGCGCAGACGCGGCGCGCGAGCGCGCGGTCGGGCGTCACGAGGGCCGCGGTCTTTCCGCGTTGCAGGGCTTCGCGCAACGCAATCGCGATCGCAAGCGCCTCTTCGCGCGCATCGGCTGCTTCGAGGATCGCGACCCCTTCGAGCGCGCGATCCGGAGCGAGTTGCCGTGCCTCCTGATCGTCGTCGCTGCGCGGTCGAAAGGCGAGCGAGAAAATGGCTTCGCGCGCGGGTTTGTCCGGCGCGCAGAGCGCTTCGACCGCATCGCGGCCGATTTCGATCCGCTCGAGGAGCCGCTTCAGGCCGAATTGCGGATGGCCCGGCAAAGGCTCGTTTTCGGCGCCGATCAGCGCGTAGGCCGCGGCGTCGAGGCTCTGGTCGAGGCCTGGCAATACGACCGCGCCTTGCGGCAGCCGCGCGATCTCGCGCAGCAGGCTCGCGACCTTCGGCAAGGTGCCGGTCGAGCCCGCGGCGATGACCGGCGCGTCCTTCATGCGCGCGAGCCGCTCCGCTTCGCGCGCAAGCAGCAGGTCGCGCCGCGCGGCGGCGTCGATCTTGCCGCGTTCCTTCAGAAAGTCCGACCAATGCTCGTCGACAATCGAAAGAAACCGGCGCGAGCGATCCCAATACTGGTCGTATTCCCCGGTGACCGCGTTCTGCGCCGCGGCGAAATTTTTTCCCGCGGTGATGAAATCGTCCATGAGATGCGCGAGCTCGTCGGCAAGCGCAATCGCAATGGCCGGAGAGGCGGGCAGGAGCCGCGTGTCGGTGCCGGCATAACCCGCGATCAGTCTCGCCAGCGCGAGTCGCCGCTCGCCGGCGCTGACGGCGGGCGGAAGCGGCGCAAGATCGCCGGGCTCGAAGGCGAAGGCGTCTTCGTCGACGTCTCCAAGCGGCACGATGCGCGGCAGCAGGAGGGCCGGGGATTTCGTCTCTTCGAGAAAAATCGCGGCGAGGGCCCGCGCTGCGCGCCGCGTAGGCAGGTAGATCGTGGCCTGCGCGAGCAGTTCCGGTTTTGCGCGCGGCGCAAAACCGGGGGCGACCTTGCCGTCGAGAATGCCGCGCGCAAGTGCGGGCAGGAACGCGGCGCTCGGCGGGATCGTGAAGACGCGGGGAGCTTTGCTCATCAGGCGGCGAGATTACTCGCTGCTTCTGCGAATGGCATCCTCTGCGTCGCCAATCGCGCCGGGCGTGCCGACATGCATCCAGGTACCGTCGAGCCGGAGGCCGTAGAGCCGGCCGGCTTCTTCGGCCTTGCGGAAGGAGTGCAGCAGCGAGAAGGCGCCCCCGGGCGCTTCTTCGAACAGGCGCGGATGCAGGATCGCGGCACCCGCGTAAACGAAGGGCGCCACTTCGCGCTCGCCGCGCGTTTTCAACGCACCTTCGGGCTCCATGGTGAAATCGCCGGGACCGGAATAGCCGACCGCGCCGGCGGACGGCGCGAGCAGCAACAGCGCATCCATGCGCGCGTCGTCATAGGTCGCGGCAAGGCGCGAAAGGTTCGGCGACGCGCCTTCGATCCAGATCGAATCGGAATTGACGAGGAAGAACGGCCGCGTGCCGAGCAGTGGCAGCGCGCGCACCACGCCGCCGCCGGTATCGAGCAGCGCATCGCGCTCGTCCGAAATCAGGATTTCCGGCGAGCGTCGATCCTTCAGATGCTCGATCAGCACGCCGCCGCAGTAATGCACGTTGACCACAGCGCGCGTCGCGCCTGCGGCCGCAAGCCGGTCGAGCACGCGGTCGATCAGGCTGACGCCATCCACTTTCACCATGGGCTTGGGCATCGATTGCGTGAGCGGCAGCATGCGCTTGCCGAAGCCCGCGGCCAGCACCATCGCGGTATCGATAACGTTCGCTGTCACGGCGTCTTGCTTTGCGCGGGTTCTTCGAGCGGCAGTTCGGGTTGGTCCGCGGGCGGCAACGCGACCCCGGTCGGCGGCAGCGCGTGCGTCGTGTACCAGGCCTTGACCGCGGAGAGCGACGGATGCTCGAGCGCATGCACGAGATAGTGCCATACGCGCGGCATGTGACGGAGATATTGCGGCTTGCCGTCGCGCCGGTCGAGCCGCGCGAAGATGCCGAGAATTTTGGTCGCGCGTTGCGCGCCCATGATCATGTATTCCGCCGCGAAGCGAACGTGATCGAAAGCGGGGTCCGCCATCTGCCGGCCGATCACGTATCGCGACAGCAGCCGTACTTCGATTTCGGCGCTGACCGTGCAGCGTGCATCCATCAGTAGCGACGCGACGTCATAGGCCGCGGGGCCGATCAGCGCGTCCTGGAAATCGAGCAGTCCGATCCGCTGGATGCCCTGCCGCTCCGGCAGCCAAAGCAGATTTGGCGAGTGATAGTCGCGCAGCACCCAGGTCGTCGGCTGGCCGAGCGGCTCGATCAGCGCTTCGCGCCAGAGCGCGCGGAAGATTTCCCGCGCGGTCGCATCGACGGATCTTATGCCGCGATGGGGCAAATACCAGTCGATCAGCAGTTCCGCTTCGATCAGGAAAGCCTCGAGATCGTAGCGCGGGATTTGATATTCGATCCGCGGCGCCACCGGCAGCGCCGACGGCAGCTCCTGCGTATGCAGCGCGGCCAGGACGTCGATCGCGGCGGCATAGCGCTCCTCGATCGGCTCCGGCGGCGTTCCGGAAACTACGCCTTCGGTGCCGAGATCTTCGATCAGCAGCAGGCCGCTATGAAGATCGGCGGCATAGATTTCGGGCGCGGAGAAACCGCGCGCGCGCAGCCCGCGCGAAAGCGCGACGAAAGGCTCCATGTTCTGCGCGAGCTTGGCGATCTCGCCATAGGAACGTCCGAGCCGGATCGGCGGGCCGTCCTTGCTCGCGGGCGCTTTCATCAGGATCGCGGAGCCGTCGTCGAAGAGCAGCCGTTCATAGCTGCGCGTCGAGGCATCGCCCTGGATATGCACGCGCCGCGCATTGCCGAAGCCCGAGGCCGAAAACAGCGAATGCTCCGCGCGCAGCCGCGCGAGACGCTCGGCCCACAGCCCGATTCCGGTGAGGCGGATGCGGCGATGCTCGGGCCCGAGTTCGGGCACGAGCGCGAGATGGATTTCGAGGCGCTCGGTTTGCAGCAGCGGTCCCGCTTTCTCCGGCCATTCCACCAGCACGGCGGCGCCCAGGGAGGCCTCCTCCCAGCCGAGCTCGGAAAGTTCGGCCAGCGTGTTGATGCGATAGAGATCCGCATGCACCACGGGAAAGCGCGGCAGCTCATAGACCTGCATCAGCGTGAAGGTCGGGCTCGGCACTTCCAGCGTGGCGTCGCCGGCAAGCGCGCGGATGATGGCGCGCGCAAGCGCGGTCTTGCCGCTGCCGAGTTCGCCGCTGAGCGCGATCACGTCGCCGGGTGCGATTGCGAAAGCAAGATCGCGCGCCAGCTCCCGGGTCGCCTCTTCGTTGGCGACGACGATCTCCCAGCTTTTATGCGGCTCATTCATGTCGGGGGGGCGGGCTGTTCTTCGCTTCCGGCGGCGTCAGGGGGAATACGCAGGTGACAACAGTACCCCGGTTTGGCTCGGAGTCGATCATCACGTCGCCGCCCTGAAGCTTCATCGCCGAGCGCACCAGCGAAAGGCCGAGACCGGCGCCGCGGTGGGTGGAATCGATCGGCAGGGTTTCGAGGTTCTGGAACAGCCGCTCCTGCACATCCCGCGGTATCCCCGGCCCGCGGTCGGAGACGTGAAACAGGATCGCTTCCTGCCGCCGCTCGACGGAAAGCCCGATGCTCTCGCCGCGCGGCGAATGACCGGCCGCGTTGACGACGAGGTTCTCAAGCACCTGGCGCGCGCGCGCTTCGTCGGCGGCGAAGCCGCCGATGCCGGCCGGCACGTCGATCACGAGCGAAAGCTGCTTCTCGGCGAGCCGCGTTTTCGTGTTCGCGGCGACCGCGTCGAGCAGCTTGCGGATTTCCACCTGCGCCGAGGGCGCGTTCCGGCCGCCGGCATCGAGAATGGCGAGTTGCAGGCCGTCGATGATGGTGAGCAGTTCCGCGCTCGAAGCCGAGACATGGCCGAGATATTCGCGCTGCTTCTCGCTGAGCGGGCCGGCTTCGGAGGTCGCGAGGAATTGCGTATAGCCGCTGATGTTGTTCAGCGGCGAGCGCAGGTCGTGCGAGATGTAGCGGATCACGGTGTCGCGGATCGCGTCGGAGGCAATCAGGGCGGCATTGCGCTCGCGCAGGATGCGTTCCGCGCGCACGGTGTCGCTGATGTCGCGGAAGGTCAGGAGGTTGCCGCCATCGGGCAGCGGCACGACCGCGCAATCGAACGTGCGCGTATCGGAAAGCTCCAGCCGCTTCGCGAAGGGGCGGCGCTCGCCCGCGGTCGTGATCGCGCGTTCGATATCGGTCCAAACCTCGTTGCTGGTGGGCTCGGTCGCGCGGCACATGCGCCGGATCGCGTCCACCGGCGGCTTGTCGGCAAGATCGATGTCGGTGAACTTCCACAGCTCCTGGAACGAGCGGTTGTGCAGTTGCAGCCGGCCGTCGACGCCGAACACGGCGACTGCTTCGGCCAGCGCGTCGAGCGTTTCGCCCTGCGTGTTCTCGAGCGACGAGAAGCGGCTTGCGAGCGCGTAGCCTTCGGAGACGTCGTCGAAGAGATAGGTGACGCCGCCCTGCGCATTGGGGCTCACGGCGACGCGCAACGAACGCCCGTCGGCGAGGTGCCACATCGTCTGCTTGGGATCGACCGAGGCATAGGCCTCGTGCAACTGCGCCTTGAAGGCGCGGAAGTCCGCGGTTTCCGGAAGGCAGCGCTGCGCCCGCAATTTGTCGAGCACCATGGAGTCGTCCGGCATTTCCTCGAGAAACGCGGCGTCGAGCCGGAAGAGCGAAAGATAGGCCGCGTTGTAGAAGGCGAGCCGGCGATCCGAGCCGAAGATCGCGACCGCGGTCGGCATCTGGTCGAGCGTGCGGCGATGGGCTTCGTTGATGCGCGCGATTTCGCTGCGCGCGATTTCGGCTTCGGTGACGTCGAGTGCGATGCCGGCGGCGCCCCGCTTCGATCCGGCCTCGAAAACCTCGAGCGTGCGGCGCTTGCCGGCGACGATCGCGCCGACGCGGTGGTGGAACGGGGAATTCTGCTCGCGCGCGCGCGCCGCTTCGGCGCGGATCGGCTGATCGAGCAGCTCGAGACTGCGCGCCGTCGCCTCGTCCGGATCGGAGACTTCCACGGCGGCGGCGTACGCGCGGTTCGCGAACACGAGCTTGCCGTCCGCGTCGCGGATCCAGATCGGTGCGGGCATGAGTTCGAGAAGATTGCGGACCAGCTCGATCTCGTCTTCGAGCTGCTTGTGCTTGGCCGCGACCGCGGCGTGATCGCGCTTGGCGCCGGTGACGTCGCGCAGCCGCAACACCGCGACGCCGCCGACGGGCCGCCCCTCGGCTTCGATATGTTTTCCGCGCGGCGTTAGGATGGAAAAGCCGAACGCCTTGCCGCGGGTTCTGAGCGCGTCGACCGCGGCTTCCATCGCGGAAGCGGGTTCGGCTCCGAGCCACGAGCCGAAGGCGAGAATTCGGCGCGATGAATCGAGCCCGCTGATGGTCGCGACATCGCCAAGCACCGCGGGCTCGGCGTGAAGGCTTCGCCAGATGACGACGACCTGCGGCTCGGAGAGCAGGAGCGCGGTCATGCGATCGGCTTCCGCGCGGAGCCGCGCGATTTCGCGCCGTGCTTCCGTGCGCTCGGCCGCGGCATTGGTGCGCGAGCGCAGCAGGCCGATTGCGGTGACCACGGCGAAGAGCAGGATGCCGAGCGTCAGCGCGAGCGAAGTGACTTCCTGGCGGTTCAGCGCCTGCCCGAATTCAACGAGCCGCTCGAACAGCGAGGGCTCGGCGCGCGCGGGTCCGGCAAGCGAAAGCGCGAGCGCGAAGCCGGTGACGGCCGCGCAAATTCCGCGTCTGCTCGCTGTATGCCTGCTCGCCCGATGGTGCGGCGCGCCGGCTCCCGCCACTTCCGGCATTGCGCGTTCTGCTGCCCTCTTTGGTGCGGGACCGCGAACGAGCCCGCTATCGCGGCCGCCGCGGCCGCGAATCAAGCCACTCTACCCCCCGGAGGAGTCCGGAAAGAAGGGCCTTGCCGCTCAGAGGCCCTCGAACAGCGCGGTCGAAAGGTAGCGCTCGGCAAAGCTCGGCACGATCACCACGATATTCTTGCCGGTGTATTCGGCGCGCGCGCCGATTTCGAGTGCCGCGGCGACGGCCGCGCCGGAGGAAATGCCCCCCGGAATGCCGTCGAGTTTCGCGAGCGCACGGGCGGTTTCGAACGCGGTCTGATTGCCGACCGTGACCACCTCGTCGATGACGCTCTTGTCGAGCACTTCGGGAATGAAGCCGGCGCCGATGCCCTGGATCTTGTGCGGGCCGGGCTGGCCGCCCGACAGCACCGGGCTGTCTTCCGGTTCCACGGCGAAGATTTTCAGCGATTTCCGCCGCGGCTTGAGCACCTGGCCGACGCCCGTGATCGTGCCCCCGGTGCCGACGCCCGAAACGAAGGCGTCGATCTCGCCGCCGGTGTCGTTCCAGATTTCCTCGGCGGTGGTTTCGCGGTGGACTTTCGGGTTGGCGAGGTTGCGGAACTGCTGCGGCATCACCGCGTCCTTGAGCTGCGCGATGATTTCCTCGGCCTTGCCGACCGCGCCGCGCATGCCTTGCGCGGCTTCGGTGAGCACGAGTTCTGCGCCCAGAAGCGACAGCATCTTGCGCCGCTCGAGCGACATCGATTCCGGCATGACGAGGATCAGGCGATAGCCGCGCGCCGCGGCGACGAAGGCGAGCGCGATGCCGGTATTGCCCGAGGTCGGCTCCACCAGCACGGTGTCCTGCTTCAGGACGCCGGCCTGCTCCATGGCCTCGATCATGGAAACGCCGATACGGTCCTTCACCGACGCGATGGGATTGAAGAATTCGAGCTTGGCGAGAATGTTCGCCTTCACGCCGCGCGATTCCGGCAGCCGCTGTAATTTCACCAGCGGCGTGTCGCCGATGGTTTCGGTGATCGAGTTGAAGATTTTTCCCCGGCCCGGCTTCATGCTTCGCTCCACGCGCAATTTCCGTTCAGTCGGCGCGGCCTAGCATATTCACGTATTGAAGTCGATGAAGAGAAATAATAACAAAGATCAAATGTTGAAATCGGCGGTGGCCTTGCTTTCGCTAACGCCGCCGCGCTCGGCCTCCCGGCACAGGGCGTCGATGGTGATTTCCGAAAGTGCGGCCTCGAAGGCGCGCTCCGCCTTGGCGAGCGCGGGTGCGATGACCTCGGCGACGACCGCGGGCTTCTTGCCTCTGGTTTCATTCTCCGAGCTTTCGGCCACCTGCGAAATTTCCGCGACCGAGATCCGGCGCCGCTCGCGCGCAAGTTCGTAGCCGCCGCGCGGGCCGCGCACGCCTTTCAGAATTCCCGCATGCACCAGCGCCTGCAACACCGGCTCGAGATGCCGCGGCGGCAGGTTGTGGCGCTCCGCGAGCGCCTTGGCGGCGACCGGCGTGCCGCGGGAATGGATCGCCACGTCGACGACCGCTGCGACGGCGAGCAGACTTTTTTCGGATAAGCGGGCCATAACTCAAGCACTCTTTCGTGAAGACTGGATACCGGTGGAGCCGAAGCCGCCGTCGCCACGCGCGGTTTCGTCGAGCGAATGGACTTCCTGCAGTTTCAGTTGTTCGACGCGCGCGAAGACGATCTGCGCGATGCGCATGCCGCGCGCGATCTCGAAGGTTTCGCTGCTGGTATTGACGAGAATGACCTTCACTTCGCCGCGGTAATCGGAGTCGATCGTGCCGGGCGCGTTGAGGACGGTAACGCCGCTCTTGAGCGCGAGCCCCGAGCGCGGGCGCACCTGCCCCTCGAAGCCCTGGGGAATCGCAAGGATCAATCCGGTCGGCACCGCCGCGCGCGCGCCTGGAAGAATGTGCATGGGCTCGCCTTCGGGCACGGCCGCGATCAGGTCCATGCCGGCCGCGCCCGCGGTCGCATATTCCGGCGCGGGCAGATCTGTGGCGTGGTCGAGGCGCGTGAACGGCACCATGCTCATTTGATGTCTCCGAGCGTCGCTGCGATTTTCTTCACCAAGCCGGCGGCCACGGCTTCCTTGGTCTGCATCGGCCAGGATTCGACGCCGTCCGCGGTCACGATATGCACTTCGTTCGAGGTGCCGCCGAAGGTCGAGGTGCCGGTCGAGACGTCGTTCGCCACGATCCAGTCGCACCCCTTCCGGTTGAGTTTGGCGCGGGCGTTGTCGATCAGCTTCTCGGTCTCGGCGGCAAAGCCGATCACGAGCCGCGGGCGCAGATTGGAGTGGCGCGAGATGGTCGCGAGAATGTCCGGGTTCTCCGCAAACGAAAGCGAAGGCAGCCGGCCTTCCTGCTTCTTCATTTTCTGCCCGGCTTCGTTCGCGACCCGCCAGTCGGCGACGGCGGCGGCGAAAATCGCGGCGTCGGCAGGCAGCGCATGCTCGGCGGCGTCCAGCATCTGCGCGGCGGTTTCGACATGAATGGTCTTCACGCCGGAAGGATCGGGCAGCGCGACCGGGCCCGACACCAGGAGCACTTCGGCGCCGGCCTGCGCCGCCATGCGCGCAAGCGCATGGCCCTGCTTGCCGGAGGAGTGATTGGAAATGTAGCGCACCGGATCGATTGGCTCGCGCGTGGGGCCGGAGGTGACGAGAATTTTCCTGCCCGCCAGCGCGTCGCGCGCGGGCAAGGCGAACAGATTGCTTTCGGCGGCGCCGACGATGGCGAGCGGCTCGCTCATGCGCCCCAAGCCGCGCTCGCCGCTTTCCGCCATTTCTCCCGCTTCGGGTCCGACGAAGGCAACGCCGTCGGCCCGCAGGCGCGCGAAGTTTCGCTGCGTCGCCGGGTTCATCCACATCGCCGGATTCATCGCGGGCGCGAGCAGAATGCGCCGGTCGGTCGCAAGCAGCACCGTCGAAGCGAGATCGTCGGCGCGCCCCTGCACCATCTTCGCCATCAGGTCGGCGGTGGCCGGCGCCACGATGACCAGATCGGGCTCGCGGGCGAGCCGGATGTGGCCGACGTCGAATTCGGCGGAGAGATCGAAAAGTTCCGTGAAGGGCCGTTCGCCCGCGACCGCGCCGACGGCGAGCGGGGTCACGAATTCCTGCGCCGCGCGCGTCATGATCACGCGCAGCTTCGCGCCGCGTTCGCGCAGGCGGCGGATCAGGTCGAGGCTTTTATAGGCCGCGATCCCTCCGGCGATGACGAGCAGTATTTTCTTGCCTTGAAGCGGCATGACCCTGCGCAAAACTGCGGCCTGACGGTGGGTACAGGCCAATTATCAGAACTTATCTGTATAATTGCACGGGAAATCCCCGCTGCCAATTGGCCCATGAAACAGCGTTAATACCTGTGGGTCAGCGGAACAGCCAGATCGCGATGAGGGCTGCGATCACCCAGAGCGCCAACGTCGCCCAGCGCCAGTGCTTCGCTTCCTCGCGGCCGATGGCTTCCACCGTTTCCGGCGCGAGCACGATGCCGTCGCGGGTCTGTTCGTCGAAGCGCTCGAACGCCGCGGAGGCGCGCGTAATCAGTTGCGGCGCGTCGCCGACGATGCGGGCGATGCCCGAAAGCTCGCTCGCGGCATTTTCGATGCGCCCGATCGGTCCGAGATGCCGCTCGATCCATTCGCGCACCACCGGCTCCGCGGTGGTCCACATGTCGAGCTGCGGGTCCAGCGTGCGCGCGACGCCTTCGACCACGACCATGGTTTTTTGCAGCAGCAGAAGCTCCGGCCGCGTGCGCATCTCGAACAGCGCCGTCACCTCGAAGAGCAGCGTGAGCAGCTTCGCCATGGAGATTTCATGGGCGGGCCGGTCGTGGATCGGCTCGCCGATCGCGCGGATCGCCTGCGCGAAATCCTCGACCGAGTGGTGCGCGGGAACGTAGCCCGCCTCGAAATGGATCTGCGCCGTGCGCAGCCAGTTCTTCGTAATGAAGCCGTAGAGGATTTCCGCGAGGAAGCGGCGCTCCTTCATGCCGAGACGGCCCATGATGCCGCAATCCACCGCGACCAGGTTGCCGTCCGCATCGACGAAAAGATTTCCGGGATGCAGGTCCGCGTGGAAGAAGCCGTCGCGGATCGCCTGGCGGAGAAAACTCTGGATGATGACTTTCGAGAGCCGCACGAAATCGTGGCCGGCCGCGCGCAGCCGCTCGCGGTCGTTCAGCGGAATGCCGTCGATCCATTGCGTGGTCAGCACCGTGCGCGCGGTATGTTCCCAATCCACCTTCGGCACGCGGAATTCGGGATCGTCTCTGGTGTTCTCGGCCAGCTCCGAAAGCGCCGCCGCCTCCAGCCGCAGGTCCATTTCCATCGTCACCGAGCGCGCGAGCGTGTCCACGGTGGCGACGAGCCGCAGCCGCCGCGCTTCCGGATCGCGCGCCTCGGCCATTCTCGCGGCATAGAAGAAAGTCTCGAGATCGCGCCTGAACCGCGCCTCGATGCCGGGACGCAGCACCTTGACCGCGACCGGAATTTTCTCGCCGTCCTTCACGAGTTCGGCGCGGTGCACTTGCGCAATGGAGGCGGCCGCGACCGGATCGCCGAACGAAGCGAAGAGCTCCGAAACCGGCCTGCCGAGCGCGTCGGCGACGATCTTTTCCGCGGTCGCCTGTTCGAACGGCGGCATCTTGTCTTGCAGCGTTTCGAGGTCGCGCGAGATCTGCGCGCCGACCACGTCGGGCCGCGTCGCCAGAAACTGTCCGAGCTTCACGTAGGACGGACCGAGGCGCGTGAGCGCCTTGGCGAGCCGCACCGCGTTGGTGCCGACGCCCCGCCGCTCCAGAAGCTGCGCCGCCCGAACCAGCGGCGCCGCGCCGGGCGGCAGCATCGCCGGATCGGCGAGCGAGAACACGCCTTCGCGCGCAAAGACGAAGCCGGTGCGCGCGAGGCGGCAAAGATGAGTGAATGAAGCGAGCAACGTCAGAGCTTCCAGCCGGCGTGGAGCGCCACGATCCCGCCGCTCATGGGCGTGGCCTGCACGCGCGCGAATCCCGCGTCGCGCATGAGCTTCGAGAAGCCATCGCGGTCGGGAAACTTGCGGATCGATTCCACGAGATACTGATAGGCCTCGCGGTCGCCGGTGACGAGGCGGCCGATTTCCGGAATCGCCCGGAAGGAATAGGCGTCATAGATCGCGTCCAGCCCCGGCATGTCGACCTGGCTGAATTCGAGACAGAAGAACTGCCCGCCGGTCTTCAGCACCCGGTGCATCTCCTTGAGCGCCACCGGAATGCGCGGCACGTTGCGGATGCCGAAGGCGATGGTCGCCGCGTCGAAATATTTTTCCGGAAAGGGCAGCGCTTCCGCATTGGCCTCGGCAAAGCGTACCGCGTGATCGATGCCGCGCGCTGCCGCGCGTTCGCGCCCGACCGTCAGCATGTCGCCGTTGATGTCGGCGACGGTGACCGAAACCCCGCTGCCGCCCGCCTCGACGATCCGGAACGCGATGTCGCCGGTGCCGCCGGCAACGTCGAGCACCGAGAAGGACTGCGCCGAGAGCGGCGGCCGCAGCTTCGAGATCAGCGCATCCTTCCAGGCGCGGTGCATGCCCGCGGACATCAGGTCGTTCATCAGGTCATAGCGGCCCGCGACCGAATGGAAGACGTCGTCGACCAGCCGCTGCTTTTCCGAAAGCGGCACGTCGCGAAAGCCGAAATGGGTCGAATTCTCGTTCGTATTCATGGTGTTCCCGGAATGCGCCGGACCATAGCGCGCGGCACCCGCTTTCGCTATCACCGGAGCGGTCCCCAAGAAAACAGCGTTACCGCATGCCTGAGTTACCCGAAGTCGAAACCGTGCGGCGAGGCCTTGCGCCCGTCATGGAAGGTGCCGTGGTCGAGCGGCTGGAAGCGCGCCGGCCGGATCTGCGCTGGCCGCTGCCGGAGCGCTTTGCCGAGCGCATGAAGGGCCGCCGGATCGAACGCCTGCGCCGCCGGGCCAAATATTTGCTCGCCGATCTCGACGGCGGCGAGACCTTGATCATGCATCTGGGCATGTCGGGCTCGTTTCGCGTGCTTCTCGGCAACGAGGAAACCTCGCCGGGCGAGTTTCTCTATCCGCGCTCGACCGCCTCGAGCCACGACCACGTGGTCTTTCACCTGCATCCGCGCGCGACCGTGACCTTCAACGATCCGCGCCGCTTCGGCGCGATGCTGATGAGCGCCACCGAAAGCCTGCCGCAGCACGCGCTGTTTCGCGGGCTCGGCCCCGAGCCGATCGGCGGCGAATTGAGCGCGGCCTATCTCGCGGCGGCCTGCGCGCGCAGAAAAACCAGCCTCAAGGCCGCGCTGCTCGATCAGCGCATCGTCGCGGGTCTTGGCAATATATATGTGTCGGAGGCGCTGCATCTCGCCCATCTTTCGCCGAAGCGGCCCGCCGGCGTGCTTGCCGACCGCAAGGGCGCGCCGACCGATGCAGTCCGGCGTCTCGTTCCGGCGATCCACAAGGTGATCGCGGCGGCGATCGAGGCGGGCGGTTCTTCGCTGCGCGATCACCGCAAGACCGACGGCGCGCTCGGTATGTTCCAGCACCGCTTCCGGGTCTATGACCGCGCGGGCGTGAAATGCCCGTCCCGCGGCTGCTCCGGCACCGTCAAGGCCATCGTCCAGAACGGGCGCTCGACCTATTATTGCCCGGTCTGTCAGCGCTGAGATTGCGGGGCCGCGGAGCCTTGGCTAGCAAAGATGAAGTCGGAGGAACGTCATGGCTTACGAAACCATTCTTGTGCAGACCAAGGGCCGCGTCGGCATCATCACGCTCAACCGTCCCAAGGTGCTGAACGCGCTGAACTCCCAGCTCTTCAAGGAGCTGAACGCCGTGCTCGACGGCTGGGAAACCGACGAGAATATCGGCTGCGTGCTGCTGACGGGGTCGGAGAAGGCATTCGCCGCGGGCGCCGACATCAAGGAGATGGAGCCGCTCGAATATCCCGGTACCTATGTCGATGATTTCATCACGCCCTGGGACCGGCTCAGCCGTTTCCGCAAACCGCTGGTTGCGGCGGTTGCAGGCTATGCGCTCGGCGGCGGCTGCGAAGTGGCGATGATGTGCGACATCGTTCTCGCCGCCGACAACGCCCAGTTCGGCCAGCCCGAAATCAAGCTCGGTGTCATTCCCGGCTCCGGCGGTACGCAGCGCCTGACCCGCATCGTCGGCAAGGCCAAGGCCATGGAGCTCGTGCTCACCGGCCGCATGATGGGGGCGGAAGAGGCGGAGCGTTCCGGCCTGGTCGCGCGCGTGATCCCGCTCGCCGAATTGCAGCAGGAGGCGCTCAAGGTCGCCGAAAGCATCGCCGGTCTGTCCTTGCCCGCGGTCATGCTCGCGAAGGAGAGCGTTAATCGCGCCTATGAAACGACGCTGGCCGAGGGCATCCGCTTCGAGCGCCGGGTCTTCCAGTCGCTATTCGGGACCGGCGACCAGAAGGAAGGCATGAACGCCTTCGTTTCCAAGCGCCAGCCGGGTTTCAAGCATCGGTAAAATCACGCGATTTTGCCCCTCATTCTTTGATTGACGGGCCTGACCGGCCCGCCTATAGGAACGCGCCGAGACAAGACCGGCTTAGCGGTCGTTTCCGGCTATCGGACAACTAAACCTACGGTACAGGCTTCATGGCCAATACGACTTCTGCGAAAAAGGCGTCGCGTAAAATCGCCCGCCGCACCAAGATCAATACCAATCGCCGCTCGCGCATGCGCACGCTCGTGCGCAAGGTGGAAGAGGCAATCACCGGCGGCGACGCCACGAAGGCGCGTGATGCGCTGAAGGTAGCCGAGCCCGCGCTCGTGCGCGCTGCACAAACCGGCGTGATCCATCGCAACACCGCGTCCCGCACCGTTTCGCGTTTGGCTGCGCGCGTAAAGAAGCTCGGCTGACGCGCCGCGCTGGAATAATTCGGAATTTTCATCAAAGCCCGGCCTCGCGCCGGGCTTTTTCGTTTCGTTCTTCTCGTTCTGCTATACGCAACCGCAAAAAAATTTTCCGGCTTCGATGTTTTGAAACAAGCTTCAATCTTTCGGGGTTAGTTGAAACTCTTTGAACGAAAAATGCGAAGAGTCACAAAAACTTGCCAGCTAAGCGAAGCGTTGGAGTTGGAAATCGCGTTTTTGCCGGCGCGAGAGCGAAGAAAAACGCTTTCATCGTTCTGTCGTCCAACCGTCATGCGAGCAACCGGGGTGCAGCGCGATTCTGCGTGAAGAGTCAGCGCGTTGCCGAAGCGCGCGATGTTTTGAGCGCGCAGCTGCAACGCACGCGCATGGCTGCTGGCGACGCATGCAGCGAAATGACCATTGCGCGCGGGGAAAGCGCTGCTATCGTCAATTCGTCTTCCGGATTTCCGGCGGACATCAGCTTCAGGGTTCTGGCGTGACGCACTCAAATTTTTGAGGCGGGGACTTTTTGTCTCAAAAGACTTGAGGGATCGCTTCGGAGCAGCGCGAAATACCTGAGCGAACGGACTGAAGACGGCAGAGAAGAATGACCGGGCGGTAACGCCGGGAGAAAACAACAGAATAAACCGGCGCGGGGTTTCCGCGTGCCGAGCGGGGCGGCAATGAAACAGAAATTCGAGCTCTTTCGACGTCAGGTATTTTCCAGTCGCGCTTACGATCCTTCATGCAGCGGGGCCCGGTCGCGAAAGTAACACCGCGGCCGGCCGCCGATCTCGCCTAACCAACCCCTATCCCAGTTCCGGTAATGCATAAGGGCGCGCAGTCGCGCCGGGTGCGGAGCCGTCACCAATGAAGAAGGTGGAGCGAAAGATGAACGTTCCGAAGAAAAATTCCGAAGCCGGCGCAGAGGATCGCGTGGCCGGCGGCGAAACGCCCGCGGCGCGATGGGAGCGCATCCGGAAGATGCTGCGCGCCGAGCTCGGCGAAGAAACCTATATGAGCTGGTTCGCGAGTCTTCAGCTCGTCGATTGCGACGGCCGCCTCGCGCGCCTCTCGGTGCCGACTCGTTTTCTGAAATCCTGGATCGAGGAACATCACTTCCAGCGCCTGAAGGCGCATTGGCAGAAGGAGCTGCCCGGCGTCGAGAAGATCGAGCTCATCGTCCGCACCGCGGTCATGCGCACGCAGGTCGCGGGCGAAAAGGTGGAAGCCGTGGCGCAGGCGAGCCCCGAAGCCGACCGTTTCGGCAAGCGCGGCATCGTGCGCGTTGCCGGCGGCGTGCGCGCTGACGGCCCCAACGGCTCTCCGCTCGACCCGCGCATGACCTTCACGACGTTCATCGTCGGCAAGCAGAACGGGCTTGCGCATGCCGCGGCGAAGCAGATCGTCGAAGCCGGCGCCAATGCCAGCGGCGCGCCGCGCTTCAACCCGCTTTACATCCACGCCTCGGTCGGCCTGGGCAAGACCCATCTTTTGCAGGCGATCGCCTGGGCCTACGACGCGCAGGGCAAGCGCGCGGTCTATCTGACCGCCGAGAAGTTCATGTACGGCTTCGTGGCGGCGCTGAAGAACCAGTCGGCCCTTGCCTTCAAGGAAGCGCTGCGCGGCATCGACGCGCTCATCATCGACGACCTGCAATTCCTTCAGGGCCGTGCCGTGCAGCAGGAATTCTGCCACACCCTGAATGCGCTGACCGATGCTGGCCGTCAGGTCGTGGTCGCCGCCGACCGCCCGCCGGTGGAACTGGAAAATCTCGAAGATCGCGTGCGCTCGCGTCTCGGCGGCGGATTGACTGTCGAGGTCGGCCCGATGGACGAGGAGCTTCGGCTCAACATCCTGTATGCGCGCGCCGCACTCCTGAAGGCGGAGGACGCCCGCTTCGACGTGCCGATGCCGGTGCTCGCGCATATCGCGGGTCAGGTGACCCAGAGCGGCCGCGACCTCGAGGCCGCGGTGACGCGCCTTCTGCATCACAGCCAGTTCTACAAGAAGTCGGTCACCACCGAGCTTGCCGATGAGGTGATCCGCGATCTGGTGCGCCCGACCGATCCGCGCCGCATCCGGGTCGAGGACATCCTGCGCGTGGTGTCCAAGCACTACGGCGTGACCCGCGCGGACCTGCTCTCCTCGCGCCGCACCGCGAACGTGGTTCGCCCCCGCCAGATCGCCATGTATCTCGCAAAAGTGCTGACCCTGCGCTCGCTGCCGGAGATCGGGCGCCGTTTCGGCGGCCGCGACCACACCACGGTGCTGCACGCCGTCCGCAAGATCGAGGGCCTGGTGCAGGGCGACAAGGTGCTGGCCGAGGAAATCGACGTTCTCAAGCGCATGTTGATGGAATGATCGGCGCGCGCGGGGCCGGGCTTGCACCAGCCGCGCAGAGCCTTAATGTGACATCCCCGGCGGCGCCGGCGGCCCTTTGCAAGGCCAGCCCGCCGCCGGAATAGTCTCCAGACCGCCTATTCCGGGTTACTTTCCATGAAGGTCACGATCGAACGCGCACAACTTGCGAAGTCTCTTGCCCACGTGCACCGCGTGGTCGAGCGCAGGAACACGATCCCCATTCTCGCCAACGTGCTGCTTCGCGCGGGCAAGTCGAGCCTGGAACTCAAGGCCACCGATCTCGATCTCGAGATCGTGGAAACCGCGCCCGGCGAGGGCAAGCAGACCGGTTCCACCACCGTGCCCGCGCACATGATCCACGACATCGTGCGCAAGCTGCCCGAGGGCGCGCAGGTCGAATTGCAGAGCGACGGCGACGGTACCCAGTTGCAGGTCCGCGCCGGTCGTTCGCGCTTCACCCTGCAGGCGCTACCTGAAACTGATTTCCCCGATCTTGCCGCCGGTGAAATGTCGCACAGCTTCACCGTCCCCGCAGCCGATCTCAAGCGCCTCATCGATCGCACACAGTTCGCGATCTCGACCGAGGAGACGCGCTATTACCTGAACGGCATTTATCTGCACGCCATCGATTCCGGTGGCGAAAAACTGCGCGCGGTCGCAACCGACGGCCATCGTCTCGCGCAGGCGGAGATCAAGGCGCCGAAGGGGGCGAAGGGCATGCCCGGCATCATTGTGCCGCGGAAAACAGTTGCAGAAGTGCAGCGCCTCATCGACGACGCCGGCGAGGAAGTGAAGATCGAATTGTCGGCGACCAAGATCCGCTTCTCGCTCGGCAACGCCGTGCTCACCTCGAAGCTGATCGACGGCACGTTCCCGGATTACGGGCGCGTCATCCCCGCCTCGAACGACAAGACCCTCGTGGTCGACAAGAGCGAGTTCATGGCCGCGGTCGACCGCGTCTCCACGGTTTCGAGCGAGCGCGGGCGCGCGGTGAAGCTCGCGCTGACCGACGGCAAGCTCACGCTCTCCGTCATCAATCCCGACTCGGGCAGCGCAACCGAAGAGCTCGAGGTCGAATACGGCGCCGAAGCCCTCGATATCGGCTTCAACGGCCGCTATCTCCTGGATATCCTCCAGCAGATCGAAGGCGAAAAGGCGCAGCTGAAGCTCGCCGATCCCGGATCGCCGACCTTGCTCGAGGACATGGAAGCGGCGGGCGCGCTGTATGTGCTGATGCCGATGCGCGTGTGAGCGGGCCTGCCGCACGAAACGACGTGATCCCCCACGCCCGCATCCTGACGCTCAAACTCTCGAACTTCCGCTCTTACCGGCAGGCGGCCCTTAATCTCGAAGGCCGCACCGCGCTCTTTCTCGGCGCGAACGGCGCGGGCAAGACCAACATCCTCGAAGCCGTCTCGTTCCTGACGCCGGGCCGCGGCCTGCGCCGCGCCACGCTCGAAGACGTGGCCGCGACCGAAGGCGACGGTTCCTGGGCGGTCGCCGCCGAAATCGACGGCGCGTTCGGCGAGACCCTGCTCGGCACCGGCATCGAGGCGCCGGTCGCGGACGAAAATCCCCAACGCAAATCCCGGATCGACCGCGAGCCGGTTTCCTCGGCGAGCGCCTTCGCCGCGCATCTGCGCGCGATCTGGCTGGTGCCGGAAATGGACGGGCTCTTCCTCGGCCCCGCGAGCGAGCGCAGAAGATTTCTCGACCGCCTGGTGCTTGCGATCGACGCCGAGCATAGCGCGCGCGTTTCCGCCCTCGACCGCGCCTTGCGCTCCCGAAACCGGCTGCTCGAAGACCAGCACTTCGACCCGAAGTGGATGGATGCGATCGAGCATGAAGTCGCCGAGCTCGCGATTGCGGTCGCGGCCGCCCGCGCGGAAACCGTGCGGAGGCTGGCCGGAGAAATCGACGCCAACCGCGATGCCGGTTCGGGTTTTCCCACGGCGCAGATCGCGCTCGACGGCGAGGTCGAGCGCGCGCTCGAAATCGAAAGTGCTACCGAAGTTGAGGAGCGCTATCGCGAGAAACTGCGCGACAACCGCCCGCGCGACCGCGCCGCCGGCCGCACGCTCGAAGGCCCGCACCGTTCCGACCTGATCGTGCTGCATGCCGAGAAGGCGATCGAAGCCGCGCGCGCTTCCACCGGCGAGCGCAAGGCGCTGCTGGTGGGGCTCATCCTTTCGCATGCGCGCCTCGTCACCTCGATGCACGGCTTTGCGCCGGTGGTGCTGCTCGACGATGTTGCGGCCTTCCTCGACGCCGACCGGCGCGCGGCCCTTTTCGGGGCGCTCGAGCGGCTTGGAGCACAGGTGCTGGTCACGGGGGTCGATGAAAGCGCGTTTGCGGCGCTCGATCCCTCCGCCGTGCGCTTCCGCGTGACGCCCGGAGAAGCGACCCGCGCCAGTTGAGCGGGGCCGAATCGGTCAAAAAATCCGCGCTCGAACGCCGCTTTCGGGGACTTCTGCACAAACCCGTCCGCGCGGCCGCGACGAGGCAGAATCTTGCAATGAATTCAAGGGCTTGCAGAGGCATAAAACAGGTGTCGCGGGCCATTATTTAGCGCCCTTCGCGACCCCATATGAGGTAAAATCAAAGCTCTAATTCCAGCCCCGAATCGCACGGAAAATCTGACAAATGGCCCAGGCCGCCGGCAGCAATACTCCCGCCGAATACGGCGCGGATTCGATTCAGGTCCTCAAGGGGCTTGATGCCGTCCGCAAGCGGCCCGGCATGTATATCGGCGACACCGATGACGGCTCCGGCCTGCACCACATGGTCTATGAAGTCGTCGACAACGCGATCGACGAAGCGCTCGCCGGCCACGCCACCGAAGTGACCGTCTCGCTGAATGCCGACGGCTCGGTCACCGTGACCGACAACGGCCGCGGCATCCCGACCGACATCCATCGGGACGAAGGCGTTTCCGCCGCCGAAGTCATCATGACGCAATTGCACGCGGGCGGAAAATTCAACCAGGATTCCTACAAGGTCTCGGGCGGCCTGCATGGCGTCGGCGTTTCGGTGGTGAACGCGCTCTCGGAATTTCTCGATCTGACCATCTGGCGCAACGGCCAGGAACATTTCATGCGCTTCCGCCACGGCGATCCGGAAGCGCCGCTGAAGGTCATGGGCGACGCCAAGGGCAAGAAGGGCACCCGCGTTACCTTCATGCCGAGCAAGGAGACGTTCTCGAAGATCGAGTTCGATTTCCCGACCCTCGAGCATCGCCTGCGCGAACTCGCCTTCCTGAACTCCGGCGTGCGCATCCTGCTCTCGGATCTGCGCGGGCCGGAACCGAAGGTCGAGGAAATGATGTACGAAGGCGGCGTCGAAGCCTTCGTGAAATTCATCGACCGCAACAAGCAGTCGCTGGTCTCCCAGCCGGTGATGATCAAGGCCGAGCGCGACGGCGTCACCGTCGAATGCGCGATCACGTGGAACGACAGCTATCACGAAGCGGTGCTTTGCTTCACCAACAACATTCCGCAGCGCGACCGCGGCACGCACTTCACGGGCTTCGCGGCGGCGCTCACGCGCCAGGTCATCAGCTACGCCGAAACCTCGGGCATCGCGAAGAAGGAAAAGGTCTCGCCGTCCGGCGAGGACTGCCGCGAGGGCCTGACCGCGGTGCTTTCGGTGAAGGTGCCGGACCCGAAATTTTCCTCGCAGACGAAAGACAAGCTGGTTTCGTCCGAAGTGCGCCCGATCGTGGAAACGATCGTGAGCGACGCGCTGCAAAAGTGGCTCGAGACCCGTCCGCAGGAAGCCAAGGCCGTCGTCGGCAAGGTCGTCGAAGCGGCTTCCGCCCGCGAAGCCGCGCGCAAGGCACCGAACTGTTCCTGGTCGAGGGCGACTCGGCCGGCGGCAGCGCCAAACAGGGCCGCGACCGCTCGTTCCAGGCGGTGCTGCCGCTGCGCGGAAAGATTCTCAACGTCGAGCGCGCGCGCCTCGACAAGATGCTGACCTCCGAGCAGATCGGCACCCTGATCACCGCGCTCGGCACCGGCATCGGTCGCGAAGACTTCGATGTCTCCAAGCTGCGCTATCACAAAATCATCATCATGACGGACGCCGACGTCGACGGCGCGCATATCCGCACGCTGCTGCTCACGTTCTTCTTCCGCCAGATGCCGGAGCTGATCGAAAACGGCCATCTCTTCATCGCGCAGCCGCCGCTCTACAAGGTGATGAAGGGCAAGTCCGAGCAATATCTGAAGGACGAGCGCGCGCTAGACGATTACCTGATCGAAGGCGGGCTGGACGAGGCGGTGCTCAAGCTCGCCAGCGGGCAAGAGCGCGCCCGCGCCGATCTCGGCGCCATCGTCGAGCAGGCCCGCCAGGCGCGCGCGGTGTTGCGCGGGCTGCATCCACGCTACGACCGCCGCGTGGTCGAGCAGATCGCCATTGCCGGCGCGCTCTCGCCCGAAGTGCTGGCCGACGCCAAGAGCGCGCAGCAGGCCGCGGGGTATGTCGCAAAACGCCTCGATTCGCTCTCCGACGAAACCGAGCGCGGCTGGGAAGGCATGTCGGATGAAAGCGGCTTCAAGTTCACCCGCACGCTGCGCGGCGTGAAGGAGGTCGTCAGCATCGATCAGGCCTTCCTGAACTCGCTCGACGCCCGCAAGCTCGACCAGATGGCCGGGCACCTGCAGGAAGTCTATGCGAAGCCCGCGAAGCTCGTCCGCAAGGACGAGGAGGTCGCGGTCTATGGTCCGGTCGGGCTTTACGAAGCCGCCGTCGCCACCGGCCGCAAGGGCCTTTCGCTCCAGCGCTACAAAGGCCTCGGCGAGATGAACCCGGAGCAGCTCTGGGAGACGACGCTCGACATCAACGCGCGTTCGCTCCTTCAGGTCAGGGTGAAGGAAGTCGACGAAGCGGGCGAGCTGTTCAACAAGCTCATGGGTGACGAAGTCGAGCCGCGCCGCATCTTCATCCAGGACAACGCGCTCTCCGCGAACGTGGATATCTAGAGCAGCCACCCAATCGGCGTCATGCTCGCGCCTGTCGCGGCGATGACGAAGAGAGTTTATCTCCCCGGTAGCACGAACATCGTGCGGTTCTTCGGCATCTGCGCGCGCGAAAGCACGATGCTCGGGCTCGGGTGCCGCTGCACCTCGTAGATCTGCCCCATCTTTTCCAGAAAGCGCGCGAGCGTGCTTTCGCCGAACATGTGCATCGGAATCGCGACCGGCGCGTCGATCTGCTTCAGCACCTCGACCATGCCGTCGGTGTTGAGCGTAAACGAGCCGTCCACCGGCACCAGCACCACATCGATCCGCCCGAGAGCGTCGAGATGCGCGGGCGTCAGCGTGTGATGCAGGTGCCCAAGGTGCGCGATGCAGAGCCCCGCGATCTCGAAGACGAAGATCGAATTCTGGCTGTAGATCGTGCCGCCCGACCAGTCGCGGATATTGGTGGGCACATTGCGAACATGGACGTCGCCGGCTTCGAGATCGTGCTTGGCGGGCGTATCGCCGTCGCCCCAGCCGCGCAGCACGTGCCTGATCGAGGGATCGGGATGGAGCGTGTAATGCGTGGAATGCGCGCGGTTCATGGTCGCGATGTCGGGGATCGCTTCCGGGCGCACATAGTCGTTGTAGTCGGTCGCGATCCTGATGCCGCCCGGGCTCTGGATCAGGAAGGTCGAATGGCCGATGAAGGTGACGAGGACCTCGGCCTTCTGCAGCGCGAGCCGGAACGATACCGGTTGCAGCGGCGAGGGCAATGCCGAGACGAGCCGGGGACAGCGGTCGCTGCTCTGTGCGGCGGCGCCGCTTCCCGCGCCAAGGAGTGCCAGCGCGCAGAGCGCGGCAAGGGTGGCATTCCGGAAGCGAGGTCGCTCGTTCTGTGCCATTCCGGCATGATAGGCTGAACTTCGACGGGAATGCGAGACGGGAAAAGAGGCAGGAACGATGGCGTTGTCGCCGGAAGAACTGGAGCGCTATGCGCGCCACATCGTGCTTCGCGATGTGGGCGGGCAGGGGCAGCAGAAGCTCAAGGCCGCGCGCGTGCTCTCGATCGGCGCCGGCGGCATCGGCTCGCCGGCACTCCTCTATCTGGCCGCCGCCGGCGTCGGCACGCTCGGCATCGTCGACGACGACAAGGTCGCGCTGTCGAACATGCAGCGCCAGGTCATTCACGCGACTTCGCATATCGGCCGTCCCAAGACCGAGAGCGCATCGCTCGGCATTTCGCGGATCAATCCGCACGTGAACGTGGAGGCGCATGAAGTGCGGCTCGATGCCGGCAATGCCTCGCGCATCGTCAAGAACTACGACATCGTGCTCGACGGCTCGGACAATTTCGCGACCCGCTATCTCGTCTCCGACACCTGCTTTCACCAGAAGAAGACGCTCGTGACCGCAGCGCTCGGCACCTTCGACGCGACGCTCACCACCATCCGCGCGCATGAAACCGGCAAGGACGGAAAGCCGAACCCGACCTATCGCTGTCTTTTCCCCGAGCCGCCACCGGAGGGCACGGTGCCGGCGTGCGAGGAAGCGGGAATCCTGGGCGCGGTCGCGGGCGTCGCCGGCACGCTCGCCGCGCTCGAAGTGTTGCGCGCGATCATAGGCTTCGGCGAGAGCCTCGTGGGACGGCTGCTGATGATCGACGCGCGCTCGATGCGTTTCGAGACGCTGCGCTACGAATGGTCGCCGGAAAATCCGCTGTCGGGTACGGCGGCGAGCGCGCCGAAAACGACAGTAGAAGCGCGCTAGGTCATTCCGCCTTGTGGCAGACGGCCTCGAGGCGGTTGCCGTCGGGATCGATCAGGAACGCCGCGAAGTAATGCTCGTGATAGTCGCGCAGGCCCGGCGCGCCGTCGTCCTGCCCGCCATGCGCCAGCCCCTCGCGATGAAAGGCGATCACCGCTGCGCGCGACGGCGCGCGGAACGCCCAGTGGCGGCGCGATTCCGAGCGCTTCGGCAGGCCACCGCGAATGGAAATGTAGCAACGCTCCGGATGCTCCGCCGAAGCGCGCAGGCCGTAGCCGATGCGTTCGTCGTCCCGCCCGACTTTCGGATAGCCGAGCGCCTTCATGATCGCGTCATAGAATGTTTCGGCGCGGTCCATGTCGCCGACGATGAGGGAGACGTGGTCGATCACGGCCGACCGATCACAGCATCGACGGCAGCACGCGGTCGGGCGGGCGGTGGCCGTCCATGAAGGTCTTGATGTTGACGATGACCTTTTCGCCCATGTCGACGCGGCCTTCGATGGTGGAGGAGGCCATGTGCGGCAGCAGCACGACCTTGTGGTTGCGCGCGAGCTTCAGGAGTTTGGGATTCACCGAGGGCTCTTCCTCGAAAACGTCGAGGCCCGCGCCGGCGAGCTCGCCGGCCTCGATCATGCGCGCGAGCGCGCCTTCGTCGATGACATGGCCGCGCGCCGTATTCACGACATAAGCGTCGGTCTTCAGCAGCTTCAGCCGCCGCGCCGACAGCAGGTGATAGGTTGCCGGCGTATGCGGGCAGTTGATCGATACGATGTTCATGCGCGCGAGCATCTGGTCGAGGCTTTCCCAGTATGTCGCCTCGAGCTCTTCCTCGAGATCTGCCGCGACCTTGCGGCGGTTGTGATAGTGGATTTGCAGGCCGAAGGCCTTTGCGCGGCGCGCGACGGCCGAGCCGATGCGGCCCATGCCGATGATGCCGAGCCGTTTTCCGGCCATGCGCTTGCCGAGCATCCAGGTCGGCGACCAGCCGCCCCATTCCGCGTCGTTCGTGAGCAGCGTTGCGCCTTCGGCGATCCGGCGCGGCACCGCGAGGATCAGCGCCATCGTGAGATCGGCGACGTCCTCGGTCAGCACGCCCGGCGTGTTCGTGACCGTGATGCCGCGCGCGAGCGCGCTCGCCACGTCGATATGATCGACGCCGTTGCCGAAATTGGCGATCAGCTTGAGATTGGGGCCGGCCTGCGCCAGCACGCCGTTGTCGATGCGATCGGTGATGGTGGGCACCAGCACGTCCGCCATCTTCACGGCTTCGGCGAGCTCGGTCTGGCTCATGGCGCGGTCTTCGACATTCAGGCGCGCGTCGAACAGCTCGCGCATCCGGGTCTCGACCATGTCGGGAAGTCGCCTGGTCACGACGACGAGCGGCTTTTTCTTCGGCATCGCCCTTCTTCCCGTAAGGCCTTGCGCAGCAATTGGAGGGCCGGGCTTTCCCGGCCGGTTCCCGGTTTGTCTAGCAGAGGGGTTTTGGAAATTCAAAGCGACGCGCGCGAGCGCGGGCTGCTATTGACATGACGGGCAGGCGACTATTTTTTGACCGCGGGGGCGAACAGGTTTCTTTCTGGAACTGGAATGATCAAAGCATTTCGCGTCCTTCTTGCCGCCGCGCTCCTCGTGATTCCGGGCGGCGGCATGGTTGCGCCGGGCGGGGCCTGGGCGCAGCCGCAGAACAAGTTGCCATTGCCGCGTTTTGTCAGCCTGCGCAGCGACAAGGTGCATGTCCGCATCGGGCCGAGCCAGAATCACGAAATCCGCTGGACCTTCGCCAAGGCCGGCCTGCCGGTCGAGATCATCGCCGAATTCGAGAACTGGCGGCGCATCCGTGATTCGGAAGGCGCCGACGGCTGGGTGCATCAGGCGATGCTTTCCGGCCGCAGGACCGCGATCGTGCGCGGCAATTCGGGCGCGAAGACGATTCCCGTCTATCAACGCACAAATGGCGAAGGGAGCCTGATCGCGGAATTGCAGCCGGGCGTGCTCGCCAGCGTGCGGGCCTGCGCGAAAGGGTGGTGCCGGATTTCCGGCGAGCGTTTCGACGGATACATCCTCCAGACGCTCCTGTGGGGCGTCTATCCGGACGAGGCGGTCGAGTAGGGAATTACGACTGCGGCTTGCGGCGTAGGCGCACCACGACATCGACGCGCGCGACCTCGAAGCCTTCCGGCGGCGTCGGCATGCGATCGACCATCACTTCCGCACCGGGAATGTCGAGAAGCTCGTTCTGGCCCTCGACATAGAAGTGGTGGTGATCGGAAGCGTTGGTGTCGAAATAGGTCTTCGAGCCGTCGACGGCGACTTCGCGCAGCAGGCTCGCTTCGGTGAACTGGTGCAGCGTGTTGTAAACGGTGGCGAGCGAAACCGGGAACCGCGCGCGCAGCGCTTCCTCGTGCAGCAGTTCGGCGGTGATGTGCCGGTCGCCCTTGGCGAACAGGAGCCAGCCGAGCGCGAGGCGCTGCCGCGTCGGCCGCAGTCCGACTTCGCGCAGCATTTCGCGCACGTCATGGAACGGACAGCCCGTGCGGCGTCCGGCCGGCTGCTCGACCCGCAGACGATCGACCGGAAGTGCGAGGCCGTCTTCCTCGAAGACCCGGCGAAGGGTGGTTTGGTTTGTGCGCTCGTCCATCTCAGGTACCGTTACAGAACTGGATTTGGGTGTAACCAAGATGGCTTGCGCGGGAAAGGGCCTCTGCGCGCTGGCGACTGGTCATGCAATATAATACGTCGTGGCGTTCCGCCGCGCAACAAAGACAAAAATCCCTTATTTTACAATGGGTTTAATGGTACCGCTGGGTCGCCTTCCGTTGGTCGTTTGCCTTTGCTACGCAGATCAAGGGATAACCGGGGGCGGAAATGGACCGAGGAAAAATGACAGAGCGGCGTTCAAGCTTCGCCTATGAGGACCTGCTTGCCTGCGGGCGCGGGGAAATGTTCGGCCCCGGCAATGCGCAGCTCCCGCTGCCGCCGATGCTGATGTTCGACCGCATCACGGAAATTTCGGAAACCGGCGGCGCGAACGGCAAGGGCCATGTCCGCGCCGAGCTCGACGTGAAACCGGACCTCTGGTTCTTCCAGTGCCATTTCAAGGGCGATCCGGTGATGCCGGGGTGCCTCGGCCTCGACGGTTTGTGGCAGCTCGTCGGATTTTTCCTGGGCTGGTCCGGGGCGGAAGGCCGCGGCCGCGCGCTCGGTGTCGGCGAGGTGAAGCTCACCGGCCAGATCGTGCCGACCGTGAAGAAGCTCATCTACGGCGTCGAGTTCAAGCGCGTGATGCGCTCGAAGCTCGTGCTCGGCATCGCCGACGGCTGGCTCGATGCCGATGGCGAAATCGTCTATCGCGTGAGCGACATGAAGGTCGGGCTGTTCAAGGACGCGGCTCCGGCGAACGGCTGAAATTGAGCGTGCAATTTCGCGCGCGCCAGAAATCATGAGGGACAAGATGCGGCGGGTCGTCGTCACCGGAATGGGCATAGTTTCGTCCATCGGCAACAACACCCAGGAGGTGCTCGCTTCGCTTCGCGAAGCCAAAAGCGGCATTTCTTTTTCCGAGGACCAGTCGAAGCTCGGCTTCCGGAGTCAGGTCGCAGGCGCGCCCTCGCTCGATGCCGCGGCGATCGTCGATCGCCGCGCCATGCGCTTTCATGGCGGCGGCACGGCCTGGAACCATGTCGCCATGGATCAGGCCATCCGCGACGCGGCGCTTGAAGAGGGCGACATCTCGAATCCGAAAACCGGCATCATCATGGGCTCCGGCGGCCCCTCGACGCGCACGATCGTCGAAGCCGCCCAGATCGCGAAGGAAAAAGGCCCGAAGCGGGTCGGGCCCTTCGCCGTGCCCAAGGCCATGTCGTCCACGGCATCGGCGACGCTTGCGACCTGGTTCAAGATCAAGGGCTTCAACTATTCGATCTCGTCGGCCTGCGCGACCTCGAACCATTGCATCGGCAACGCCTACGAGCTGATCCAGAGCGGCAAGCAGGACACCATGTTCGCGGGCGGCTGCGAGGATCTCGACTGGACCCTTTCCGTGCTCTTCGATGCCATGGGCGCGATGTCCGCGGGCTACAACGAGACGCCGGCCAGAGCCTCGCGTGCCTATGACAAGAACCGCGACGGCTTCGTGATCGCGGGCGGCGCGGGCGTGCTCGTGCTCGAGGAGCTCGAGAAGGCGAAGGCGCGCGGCGCGAAGATTTACGGCGAGCTCGCGGGCTACGGCGCCACCTCCGACGGCCACGACATGGTGCAGCCCTCCGGCGAGGGCGCGGTGCGCTGCATGAAGATGGCGATGGAGGGGCTGAAGCTTCCCATCGACTACATCAATCCGCATGCGACCTCGACCCCCATCGGCGACCAGAAGGAGATCGAGGCGATCCGCGAAGTGTTCGGCAAGAATATTCCGCCGATCGCGGCCACCAAATCGCTCACGGGACATTCGCTGGGCGCGACCGGCGTGCAGGAGGCGATCTATTCGCTCCTGATGATGAACAATGGCTTCATCTGCGAAAGCGCGCATATCGACGAGATCGATCCGGAATTCGCCGACCTTCCGATCGTGCGCGAGCGCGTCGACAACGCGAAGCTGAATTGCGTGCTGTCGAACTCCTTCGGCTTCGGCGGCACCAACGCGACACTCGTTTTCAAGAAACTGGATGCGTAGAGTTCTAGAATGCAGGGATTGATGCAAGGCAAGCGCGGCGTCATCATGGGCGTCGCCAACAACCACTCGATTGCATGGGGCATTGCACAGGCGCTCGCCAAACAGGGCGCGGAGATTGCCTTCACCTATCAGGGCGATGCGCTGGAGCGCCGCGTGCGGCCGCTCGCGGAATCGATCGGCTCGACGCTGGTGCTGCCCTGTGACGTCGAGGATATCGCGACGGTCGATGCCGTCTTTGCCGAACTGAAGAAGCAATGGGGCACCATCGACTTCTACGTCCACGCGATCGGCTTCTCGGACAAGAACGAGCTCAAGGGCCGCTTCGCCGACACCACGCGCGAGAATTTTCAGCGCACCATGGTGATTTCTGCGTTCTCTTTTGCGGAAGGCGCCAAGCGCGCGGCCGAACTGATGCCGAACGGCGGCGCGATGCTGACGCTCACCTATAACGGCGGCGACCGCGCGATGCCCAATTACAATGTCATGGGCCTTGCGAAAGCGGCGCTCGAAGCGAGCGTGCGGTATCTCGCGGTCGATTTCGGCCACCAGAAAATTCGCGTGAATGCGATCTCGGCGGGGCCGATCCGGACGCTCGCGGGCGCGGGTATCGGCGACGCGCGGGCCATGTTCGCGTTCCAGCAGCGTCATTCCCCTCTGGGCCGCGGCGTCACGCTCGACGAGCTCGGCGGCGCCGGGCTCTATCTCCTGTCCGACCTTTCCGGCGGCGTCACCGGCGAAATCCATTTCGTCGATTCCGGCTACAACGTGATTGCGATGCCCAATCCGGAAGTGCTGCGCCAGGAAGCCGCCGGCGACGACGCGAAAGCCGCGGAGTAGCAATGCGCGGCTTGCGCGCGCTGCTCGCAGTTGCCGCGCTTTTCGTGATCCCGGTTGCCGCGCAGGCGCAGGAAAGCGTTTCCCATTTCGGCTTCTCGTTTCCGCTGAAGATCGGCGCGCTCACGCGCGGCGACGTCACGAATTTCGAAAAGGACAATCCCGGCGTGGGCTATGGCGTCCGCTATGCCGGCGAAGGCGTGCGCGTGGATCTTTTCGTCTATGACCTCGGCAGGCGCGCGGTCAGCGGCGAGATCTCTTCGGCGGACCAGAAGAATGAGTTCGAGGCCTCGATCGAGGCCGTGCATCGCGCGAAAGAGCGCGGGCTTTATCGCGGCGTGAAGGAGGGCGAGACGTTCGAAAGTCCCGTGCCCGGCACGCCGCTGTTCCGCTGCAAGGTGCTTGCGATCGACCGCGGCGAGCGTCGCGTCGAGGACAGCGTGCTGTGCCTTGGCGCGCGCCGCGACAAATTCTTCAAGGTTCGTATCGCCTTCATGCCGCAGGCGCCGCAAGTCGCGGCCCGCGCCGACGAGTTGCTGCGCGAGATCGCGCGGGCGGTGAAGTTCTGAGCGGCGCTCAGGCGCCGGCCATCTCCTCGATGCTTTCGCGCGCCTCGATGCAATAATATCCGGCGTGGCGGCTCAGGAGCTTCTCGCGGATCCACTTATTCAGAATCCGGCTGACATTCTCCCGCGCGATCCCGGCCATCGCCGCGATGTCGCCCTGCTCGACCTTCTGCGTGAGCAGGATGCGCCCTGCCTCGATTTCCTGCCCGCAAGCCTCGGCAAGCTCCAGCAGCGCATGGGCGACCCGGCCCTCGAGCGACAGAAAGCTCCAGGCGACCGCGACGCTGTTCATTTCCCGCACCCGCTGCGCGAGCAGCGTGGTCACGTGGCGATAAAGCTCGGGGCGGCTCTCGGCGAAGGCGAGAAAGGTGCTGCGGCTGATGAAGGACAGCTCGGAGTCGCGCACGGCATAGACCGCGGTCGAGCGCGGCGCACCGTCGACCATCGATAGCTCGCCGACGATCGCGCCCGGCCCGAGAATGTCGAGGATGCGCTCGTCGCCGTCCGCGGAGAGAATACTGAGCTTCAGAAGCCCGCTCTCGATCCGGTAGCAGCCGTTGCCGTCGTCGCCCGCGCTGAACAGCAGCTCGTTCGCGGCGAGCTTCACGCGCGCGGCCTTGGCAAACAGCCCCGACGACATTTCGTCGGGCAATGCGGCCAGGAATTGATTGCTGAGCCTGAAGCGCCCGTGCTGCTTTTCCATGGCGCGAAGCATAGCGCAGCCGCCGCTTTCGCCAAAAGCAATCCGCCCGGCTCTCGCCGGGCGGGTTCTCTGGAGGTCAACCGAGAGAACTTGCTTAGTAGCAGACGTAGATCTTCTTGCCCCACTTGTTCCAGGTCCAGCCGCAGCTGTTGTAGCGATAGCCGTAATAGGCCAGCGGCGCGACGGCATAGGGAACGTAGTACCCGTAGTGGTGCTTATGCCAGTGATGCTTGTGCTTGGCCTCGGCAGGAGTGCTACCCGCGGCCGAAAGGCCGGCAACAGCGAGAGCGACCGCGGCAACCGCGCCGGTCACGATTTTCTTCGTCTTGGTCATTTCTCTTCTCCATCGGTTCGAAGCGACAACCGCTTCGTGATGGGAGGAAGATAGAAAATGCTTTTCCCGGGGCGTGTGATGGCGATCACAGATTGCGCGCTTCGACGATCACAGGCGCGTGAATGAATGCCTGTTCAAGTGGTTGAAATAACTAGAAAAAAGGGCGGCCATGCCGGCCGCCCCTTGTGATCGTCGCGTGATCTGAACGTCTATTCAGCCGCAATGGCCGCGTCGAGTTCGACGCCGACCGCAGCGGCGACGCCTTTGCCGTATTCGGGATCGGCTTTGTAGAAGTGCACGAGCTGCCGTTTGATGATTTCGACCGGCACGCCATCCATCGCAGCCTTGATGTTGTGGAAGAGCTGCTGCTTCTGGTCGGCCGTCATCAGGCGGAAGAGATCGCCCGGCTGGCGATAGTCGTCGTTGCCGTCGCGGTGGTTGTAGCGATCGGCGTCGCCGGAGATCTTCAGCGGCGGTTCGCGATAGGCGGGGGCTTCCACCGGGCCGCCGGTCGTGTTCGGCTCGTAATAGGCGTCGGGGTTCTTGTGACCCTCGAGCCGCATCGAACCATCGGCGTGATAGGTGTTCACGGCCGAGCGCGGGCGGTTCACCGGCAGCTGATGGTGATTGATGCCGATGCGGTAGCGGTGCGCATCCGCATAGGAGAAGATGCGCGCCTGCAACATCTTGTCCGGCGAATGGCCGATGCCCGGCACGATGTTCGAAGGCGCGAGCGCAGCCTGTTCGACTTCCGCAAAATAGTTTTCCGGATTGCGGTTGAGCTCCAGCACGCCGACCTCGATCAGAGGATAGTCGCCGTGCGGCCAGACCTTGGTGAGGTCGAACGGGTTGTACCAGTGCTTGCCGGCGTCTTCTTCCGGCATCACCTGCACGTAGAATTTCCAGCGCGGAAATTCCTTGCGCTCGATCGCTTCGAAGAGATCGCGCTGATGCGTTTCGCGGTCGTGCGCGATCTGCTGTCCGCCTTCCGCGTTGGTCCAGTTCTTGATGCCCTGTTCGGACTTGAAGTGGAACTTGACCCAGAAGCGCTCGTTCTTCGCGTTGATGAACGAGTAGGTGTGCGAACCGAAGCCGTGGATATGGCGGTAGGTCTGCGGCAGGCCGCGATCCGACATCAGGATCGTCACCTGATGCAGGCTTTCCGGCGAGAGCGACCAGAAGTCCCACATCGCGGTCGGCGAGCGCATGTTGGTTTTCGGATGGCGCTTCTGCGTATGGATGAAGTCGGGGAACTTCAGCGGGTCGCGCAGGAAGAACACCGGCGTGTTGTTGCCGACGATGTCCCAGTTGCCTTCGTCCGTATAGAAGCGCAGCGCGAAGCCGCGCACGTCGCGCTCGGCGTCGGCAGCACCCCGCTCGCCCGCGACGGTCGAGAAGCGCAGGAAGGCTTCGGTGGTCTTGCCGACCTTCTCGAACACCTTGGCGCTGGAATACTTGGTGATGTCGTGGGTGATCGTCAGCGTGCCGTAGGCGCCGGAGCCCTTGGCATGCACGGTGCGCTCCGGAATGCGCTCGCGGTTCTGGTGCGCGAGCTTTTCGAGCAGGTGGAAGTCCTGCATCAAGAGCGGGCCGCGCGGGCCCGCGGAGAGCGAATTCTGGTTGTCGGCGACCGGCGCGCCGCCTGCGGTCGTCATCACGGGTTTATCAGCCATGACGTTCCTCCTTTTCTGGGGTGTGGCCCGACCATGCCTGCTAGTTTAGATCAGGTCTAATCGTATTGATTAGATAGCCCGATAAGAATAACTTATCGCTTATGCCCACAACACGCCGGAAACCTGCCACCACCACCCTTCGCCAGCTTCGCTATTTCGAGGCCGCCGCCCGGCTCGGCCATTTTGGGCAGGCCGCGGCGGAATGCGCGGTGACGCAGCCCGCGCTCTCCATGCAGATCAAGGAATTCGAGGAGGCGCTGGGCGCCACGCTGTTCGAGCGCCGTCCGGGCGAGGCGGTGCTGACGCCGCTCGGGCGCGAGATCGCGGAGCGGGCGTCGAGGATCCTGCTCGCGGTCAACGACCTCGCGGCAATCGCCACGCATCGCGGCAAGGTGCTGAGCGGCCCGCTTTCGCTGGGCATCATTCCCACGCTCGCGCCCTATATTCTTCCGCGCCTGCTGGTCCATCTCCAGAAGACCTATCCCGGGCTTCGTCTGGAACTGCGCGAAGCGCAGACCAAAGCCATGCTCGCGGAGCTTTCGCGCGGTGAGCTCGATCTGGTGATGGCGGCGCTTCCGGTCGAGAGCGGCGATTTCGAATCGGAGCATCTCTTCGACGACCGCTTTCTGCTGGCCGCATCCGCCGACGCGGCGAGCAGGTCGCGGATCGATCCGGAGACGCTCGATCCCGCGAAGCTCATCTTGCTTGAGGAAGGCCATTGCCTGCGCGATCAGGCGCTGAGCTTCTGCGCGCCCGAACGCGGGGTCACGAGAACGGGCCTCGGCGCGACGTCGCTTTCCACCGTGATGCAGATGGTCGCCAACGGATATGGCGAGACCTTCATTCCGGAAATCGCGGTCGCCACCGAGACGCGGGGAAGACGACTGAGCCTTCAGCGCTTCACCGCGCCGGAGCCTTCGCGCCGGATCGGGCTGGTCTGGCGCAAGACTTCGCCGCGCCGGAAGGATTTTCTGGCGCTCGCCGAGGCGGTGCTCGCTTCGAGGAGCGCGAAGCTGCGGCGCTAGCTAGGTTTCGGCGGCTTCTTCCAGCGCGCTCCGCCGCTCGATGCAGTAATAGCCGGCGTGGCGGCTGAGAATCTTCGCGCGCATCCAGGCGTTGAGGACGCGGCTCACATTCTCGCGCGCGATGCCGGCCATGGCCGCCACATCGCCTTGCGTGATCTTCTGGCGAACCAGCGTTCGCGCCCCGCCGATGTCCTCGCCGAAGGCCTCGGCCAGATCGAGCAGCGAGCGGGCGACGCGGCCCTTCACCGAAAGAAAGCTCGACGCGGCAATCACCTCATTGGTGTCGCGCAGCCGCCGCGCGAGCAGGATCATGACATGCTGGTAGAGGTCGGGATGCTCGACGGCGAAACTCTTGAATGCCGCGCGGCTGATGAAGGAAAGCCGCGCTTCGCGGATCGCGGACACCGCGGTCGAGCGCGGCGCGCCGTCGATCATGGACAACTCGCCCACGACGGCGCCGGGCCCGAGAATTGCGAGAATCCGCTCGTCGCCCTCGGGCGAAATCATGCTGACCTTGAGCAGACCCTGATCGACGCGATAGCAGCCGTCGCCGGCATCGCCCGCGTTGAACAGCACCTGGTTCGCCGCGAGCTTCACCGCATGCGCTTTCGCGAACAGGCCCGCGGCCATTTCCGGCGGCAGCGAGGACAACAGGTCGTCCGGGCGTTTCTCTGGAAGCGTAGCCATGCCGCGAGCATAGCGCAGTTGCCGGCGAATTGTTCGGAGGGCCGAAATGCAAAACCCGCCCGGTGAGGGTGCCGGGCGGGCGTCGCAGGAAGTCATGTCAGCTTCGCATCAGTAGGGCGAATAAGGGCAGACCTTGACCTTGCCGTAGTTCGTCCACTTCCAGTAGCAGTTGTCGTAGACGTAGTGGAAGCGCTTGTGGAAGCGGTGGCCATGCCACTTGTGGGAGTGGCCGTGGAAATGGCCCTTGTGCGAATGGCCGTGGAAGTGCTTGCCCTTTTTGGCTTCCGCCGGTGCGGCGCCGAGCGTGAGCATGCCGGCGCCGAGAACGGCCGATGCGGCGGCGATGGTGAGCATCTTGCGGATCGAAATCATCTTCTCTCTCCTTGGTTCACCCGGGGCGACCATCGCTCCGGTATGTTCGAAGAGTAGGAAGCGCGGCGAGCGGCGGATGTGACGAATGTCACAACCCTGTCGATTCCCCGGTTCGCCCGCATAACCGGCGAAGAGGAGCGCTTCGCCGCTCGAGGCGCCTGCTTGCGTGGGTGGCGTGCGAGGCCATAGCTTGCCCCGTGCCAACGAGGCTCTCCTCCCGATGACGCGCCTCCGCGATCTCGTGCAGAACGTACCGAATACGGGCTCGATCCTGCCGGATTGGCTCGCGCGCCGTATTTCGGGCGGCATCGTCACCCGCGATCCCGAAATCGCCCGGCGGCAGCGCATTACCAATGTCGCCGCCTTCGCGACGGCCGCGAACGCGGCCTCCCACGGCGTCATCAATGCCTTCTACAATTTCGAGGGATTGCTGGCGGTCAATCTCTACAATCTCGCGATGACGGTGCTCGCGCTGCTGATCCCGCGGCTGCACCGCTTTGGCGAAAACACCGGCGGCATCGCGCTGGTTTGCGTCATCATCCTCGGGCAGGTCTTCGTGGTGCTGGCGCTGGGCCTTGCCAGCGATCTGCACATCTATCTGACGCTTGCGGGTGCGATGCTGCTTTTCTTCGGCATCGAGCATTGGCGGTTGTTTCTCTTTTTCTTCGTGCTGGCGACGGCTGTGCTTCTCGCGCTCCTGAACTATGCGCCGGTGGACGGCTTCGTGCTGCCGCAGGACGGCGCGCTGCGCGACATGCTGTCCAGTCATGCGATGATCAACACCATCACCATCAATGCGGTGATCATCTTTTACGCGCTCGCCGCCTTGCGCGCGGCGCAGCGCGAAATCCAGGAACAGCACGCCCGCTCCGAGGCGCTGGTCGGCGCGATCCTGCCGGCATCCATCGCCTCGCGCCTGAAGGCCGGAGAGGACCGGCGCATTGCCGATCGCACCGAATGCCTGAGCGTGCTCTTTGCCGATCTCACCGGCTTCACGGAAGCGGCGCGCGACCGCGATCCCGGCGAGGTGGTCGATTTTCTCGACGGTGTGGTGCGCCGCTTCGAGGATCTCTGCGAGATGCACGGGGTCGAGAAGATCAAGACCATCGGCGACGGCTTGATGGCGGTCGCCGGATTGCAGGGCGACGCGAAGGCGGGCGCGGTCGCAGTCGGCAGGCTCGCGCTCGCCTGGAGGGATTTCACCGCGCAAAATCTGCAACTGGGCGCGGCCACGCTCGGCTGCCGCCTCGGCATTCACTGCGGCCCGGCCATGGCGGGTGTGATCGGCGGCACGCGGTTTTCCTATGACGTATGGGGCGACGCGGTGAACGTCGCTTCGCGCATGGAATCGTCGGGCGAAAGCGGCCGCGTGCAGGTCAGCGCGACGTTCCGCGAGCTGACGGGCGATGTCTTTTCGTTCGAGGAGCGCGGCCTGATCGACGTCAAAGGCGTCGGCGAAGTCAGGACCTATTATCTGACCGCGGCCAAATAAAAAGGGCGGCTGGATCAGCCGCCCTTTCCACTTGCAAGATTGCGGAAGCTTACTCCGCCGCCGTTTCCGGCGCCGCCTGCTTGTTCTTGTGCTCGATGTCCTCGCCGGTCTGCTGGTCGACCGCCTTCATCGAGAGGCGGACCTTGCCGCGCTCGTCGACGCCGAGCAGCTTCACCTTTACCGCGTCGCCTTCCTTGACGACATCGGAGGGCTTGTTCACCCGCTGCGACGCAAGCTGGCTGACGTGGACGAGGCCGTCCTTCGCGCCGAAGAAGTTCACGAAGGCGCCGAAGTCGACGACCTTCACGACCTTGCCGTCGTAGATCTTGCCGACTTCCGGCTCGGAAGTGAGCGACTTGATCCACTTGATCGCGGCTTCGATCGATTCGCCCTTGCTGGACGCGACCTTCACCGTGCCGTCGTCCTCGACGTTGATCTTGGCGCCGGTCTTCTCGACGATCTCGCGGATCACCTTGCCGCCGGTGCCGATCACGTCGCGGATCTTGTCGACGGGGATCTTGATGACCTCGATGCGCGGCGCATGCTCGCCGAGCTGCGGACGGGCCGCGGTCAGCGACTTCGACATCTCGCCGAGGATATGCAGACGGCCGTCCTTCGCCTGGCGCAGCGCGACCTGCATGATCTCTTCGGTGATGCCCGCGATCTTGATGTCCATCTGGAGCGCGGTGACGCCGTTCTCGGTGCCGGCGACCTTGAAATCCATGTCGCCGAGATGGTCTTCGTCGCCGAGGATGTCGGAAAGCACCGCGTAGCGAGTGCCCTCGAGGATCAGGCCCATCGCGATACCCGCGACCGGCGCGCGCAGCGGCACGCCCGCGTCCATGAGGCAGAGCGAGGTGCCGCAAACGGTCGCCATCGAGGACGAGCCGTTCGATTCCAGAATCTCCGACACGACGCGGATCGTGTAGGGGAATTCGGTCGAGGGCGGCAGCATCGGACGCAACGCGCGCCAGGCGAGCTTGCCGTGGCCGACTTCGCGGCGGCCGGGCGAGCCCATGCGGCCGGCTTCACCGACCGAGAAGGGCGGGAAGTTGTAGTGCAGCAGGAAGTTTTCCTTGTAGGTGCCCGGCAGCGCGTCGATCCACTGCTCGTCCTCGGCGGTGCCTAGGGTGGCAATGCAAAGCGCCTGCGTTTCGCCGCGGGTGAACAGCGCGGAGCCATGCGTGCGCGGCAGGATGCCGACCAGCGATTCGATCGGGCGGACGGTTTTCACGTCGCGGCCGTCGATGCGGATGCCGGTGTCGAGGATCGAGTTGCGGACGATGTCCGCCTCCAGCTCTTTCAGCACCTCGCCGACCAGCGACGGAGCGGGCGCGGCCGGATTGGTGCCGTCGCCGAGAATCGCTTCCTTCGCCTTCTTCTTCGCCGCGCCCACCGCATTGTAGCGGTCCTGCTTGACCTTGTTGCCGTAAGCGGCGCGAAGATCGGCTTCGGCGATGGTCTTGAGCTGGTTCTTCAAGGCCGAATTATCCGGCGCATTCAGTTCGCGCGGCTCTTTTGCGGCCTTCTCGGCGAGACTGATGATCGCGTCGATCACCGGCTGGAAGTGCTTGTGGCCGAACATGACCGAGCCGAGCATCACTTCTTCCGAAAGCTCCTGCGCTTCGGATTCCACCATCAGCACGGCGTCCTTGGTGCCGGCGACGACGAGATCGAGCTTGGATTCCTTCATCTCCTCGAGCGAGGGGTTCAGCACGTATTCGCCGTTGATGAAGCCGACGCGCGCGCCGCCGATCGGGCCCATGAAGGGCGCGCCGGAGATCGTGAGCGCGGCCGAAGAGGCGACCATGGCGAGAACGTCCGGATCGTTCTCCATGTCGTGCGAAAGCACGTGGATCACGACCTGGGTCTCGCAGCGCCAGCCGTCCGCGAACAGCGGGCGGATCGGGCGGTCGATCAGGCGCGAAATCAGCGTTTCGCGCTCGGTCGGACGGCCTTCGCGCTTGAAGTAGCCGCCCGGGATGCGACCGGCTGCGTAAAACTTTTCAATGAAATGGACCGAAAGCGGCAGGAAATCGATCCCGGTTTTCGGTTCCTTCGCCGCGACCACGGTCGCGAGCAGGGTCGTGTCGCCGTAAGTGGCAAGTACCGCGCCGTCCGCCTGGCGCGCCATGTGACCGGTTTCTAGGACGAGCTTGCGTCCACCCCAATCGAGTTCTTCACGATGTATTTCGAACATTTCTCTTTCCCATCATCGGCTGACGGACGGGAAAGCCATGGGCAAGATAACGAGGCGCTCTTCCGCGAAGGCTTCGCGAAAGGATGAAGAGCGTCTGGCAATCCTGCCATGACTTGTCCCTGGTCCGTCGGTTTTTTGCGGCGGCGAATCCGCCGCTCCATACTCGGCCGTTCGCGCGGGACCATTCCCGCGCGCGGCCGTAACGCATCCGCCTAACGGCGGATGTTGAGCTTCTCGATGAGCGCCTTGTAACGCGCCTCATCTTTCTTCTTCAGGAAGTCCAAAAGCGAACGGCGGTGCGAGACGAGCTTCAGAAGACCGCGGCGCGAGTGATTGTCCTTCACGTGGGTCTTGAAATGCTCGGTCAGGTTCGAGATGCGCTCGGAGAGGATCGCAACCTGCACTTCCGGCGAGCCGGTGTCGTTCTTCTTGGTGGCATTGTCTTTGATGAGCGCTTGTTTGCGCTCGGCAGTGATCGACATCGGATGCTCCTGTTGCTGGAGTTGAAAAAGCGGCCGTGCCGGGATGTCGTCCAGCGGGGTCGCAATGAAACGGTCGGGGCCTCGGCCCCGGACGCGCGCGGAATATAGCCAAAAGCCGCGTGAAGGCGAGTAAAAACCGCGTCTTTCGGTTGTGGGGCTAAGTCCTTATCGCGGAAGGTTAAAAATGCGCCGGGGGTGCAGGGCGCCGGCCTCCATCTCGGCGAGCGCCACAAGATTACCCGAAACCGAGACCGCGACCGGGCCCTCGAAGATGGGGGCGTCCCGCCCGCGCAGGAACACGCTCTGGCCCTGGGCGAGCCGCTGGGCGTCGGGCTCGCTGACCCTCACCGCGGGCAGCGACTGGAGGCCCGCGGCGACCGGCTGGAGCAGCGCGTGCAGCGAGGCGTCGTCCGCGCTCGCCTGCTCGAGCTGAACCAGATTGACGGTGACGTCTTCGGGAAAGTCTCCGACCAATGTGCGCCTGAGCGCGCTCACATGCCCGAGGCAGCCGAGCTTGCGGCCGATGTCGCGCGCGAGAGAGCGGACGTAAGTGCCCTTGCCGCACTCGACCTCGAACTCCGCGTGGTCGGCGTCGGGCTGAGCTACCAGCGAGAAGGAATCGATTTCCACCTCGCGCGGCGCAAGCGCAACGGTTTCGCCGTCGCGGGCGAGGTCATAGGCGCGCTCGCCGTCGACCTTCAGCGCCGAGAATTGCGGCGGCACTTGCAGGACCGTGCCGGTGAAAGCGGGAAGCAGCGCTTCAATCTCCTCGCGCGAAGGACGCTTCTCCGAGCGCGCGGTTTCCTTTCCTTCCGCATCGTCGGTGTCGGTCTCGATGCCGAAGCGCACCGCGAAGCGATAAATCTTTCTGCCGTCCTGCACGAAGGGGACGGTTTTGGTCGCTTCCCCGAGCGCGATCGGCAGCACGCCCGACGCGAGCGGATCGAGCGTCCCGGCATGCCCCGCCTTCTTCGCCTTGAAGATGCGGCGCACGGCGGCGACGGCGGTGGTCGAGGTCATGCCCAGCGGCTTGTCGAGTACGACCCAGCCGTTGACGTCGCGCTTTTCCCGCCGGGGCTGGCTCATTCTTCGTCCTCGCGCTTCAGGTCGCGCTGGACTTCGGGGCGGCGCAGCAGTTCGTCGATCTTTTCGGCGCGGTCGAAGCGCTCGTCGATCCGGAAGTGCAGATCGGGCACGAATTTGGCCTGAATCTTCTTCGCGATCACGCCGCGCATGTATTTCTTGTTGCGGTTCAGGGCCTCGAGCACCGCGCGCTCGTCTTTGCCGCCGAGCGGCATCACGTAAGCGGTCGCATGTCGCAAGTCCGGCGTCATGGCGACCTCGGGAATCGTAATGACGTGCGTTTCCAGCACGGGGTCGTGGACGTCGCCGCGCGAGAATATTTCCGCAAGCGCATGACGCACGAGTTCGGCCATGCGAAGCATGCGTTGCGACGGTGCTTTTTCTTTTCCACTCATTGGCTCTTCCCGATTTGGGCGCTTACCGATCTTCCGCCGCGCGCAGCAGTGCGTGATGGTCCTTCGGCGCGATTTCGAGGCGCAGATCGAACCGGCTTTCGGAAGTGGCGTCTTGCATAAGGAATACGCCCGCCCGGGATCGAACCGGAGCGGGCGCCTGAGCTGGGTTTAGAGCGCGCGGGCGATGGTTTCGACGCGATAGCACTCGATGACGTCGCCCTTGCGCATGTCCTGATAGCCCTCGAACGACATGCCGCATTCCTGGCCGGCGACGACCGAGGTGGCGTCGTCCTTGAAGCGCTTGAGCGTCGAGAGCTTGCCTTCGTGGATGACGACCTTGTCGCGGATCAGGCGGACATGCTGGCCGCGCTCGACGCGGCCGTCGGTGACGCGGCAACCGGCGATCTTGCCGACCTTGGAAACCGCGAACACTTCGAGCACTTCGGCGTTGCCGAGCATGGTTTCGCGCAGTTCCGGCGCGAGCAGCCCCGACATCGCGGCTTTCACGTCGTCCACGAGGTCATAGATGATGTTGTAGTAGCGGATTTCGACGCCCGCGCGTTCGGCCGCGGCGCTCGCTTCCTTGTGCGCGCGGACATTGAAGCCGATGATCGCCGCGTTCGAAGAAGCCGCGAGCGTGACGTCGGATTCGGTGATGCCGCCGACGCCCGTAAGCAGCAAGCGCGCCTTGACCTCTTCGGTGCCGAGCTTCTCGAGCGCGCCCGCGATGGCTTCGACCGAGCCCTGCGCGTCGCCCTTGATGACGAGCGGGAATTCGGCGGCGCCTGCAGTCTTGAGCTGGCTCATCATCTGTTCGAGCGAGCCGCGCACGGTCGAGGAGCGCGCCGCGGCCTTGTCGCGGCGCTCGGTCTTGCGGTAGTCCGCGATTTCGCGCGCACGGGCTTCGGTTTCGACCACCGCGAGGCGGTCGCCCGCTTCCGGCGCGCCGTTGAAGCCGAGAATTTCCACCGGCATCGACGGGCCGGCGCTCTTGAGCTGCTCGCCCTTGTCGGAAATCAGCGCGCGCACGCGGCCCCATTCGGCGCCGGCAAGCACGATGTCGCCGACCTCGAGCGTGCCGCGCTGCACGAGCACGGTCGCGACGGTGCCGCGGCCCTTGTCGAGCTTGGCTTCGATCACGGTGCCTTCGGCGGCGCGGTCGGGGTTCGCCTTGAGCTCGAGAATTTCGGACTGCAGGCCTACCACTTCGAGCAGCTTGTCGAGGTTCATTTTCTTGGTGGCGGAGACTTCGACGTCGAGCACGTCGCCGCCCATGGATTCCACCTGCACTTCGTACTGGAGCAGCTCGGTGCGCACGCGCTCGGGATTGGCGTCGGGCTTGTCGATCTTGTTGATCGCGACGATCATCGGCACCTTCGCCGCTTTCGCGTGCTGGATCGCCTCGACCGTCTGCGGTTTCACGCCGTCATCGGCGGCGACCACGAGAATGACGATGTCGGTCACTTTCGCGCCGCGCGCGCGCATCGCGGTGAAGGCCGCGTGGCCCGGCGTGTCGATGAAGGTGATCTTGGTCCCGGAAGGCGAGGTCACCTGATAGGCGCCGATATGCTGGGTGATGCCGCCGGCTTCTCCGGCCACGACATTAGCTTCGCGGATCGAGTCGAGCAGCGAAGTCTTGCCGTGGTCGACATGGCCCATGATGGTCACGACCGGCGGGCGCGGCTTCAGCGTTTCCGGCGCGTCGGGCGCATCGAACAGGCCCTCGACGACGTCGGCCGCGGCCACGCGCTTGACGGTGTGGCCCATTTCTTCGGCGATCAGTTGCGCGGTGTCGGCGTCGATGAGGTCGGTGACCAGTTTCATCTGGCCCTGCTTCATCAGCAGTTTCACGACATCGACCGAGCGTTCGGCCATGCGCACCGCGAGTTCCTGGATCGTGATCGTTTCCGGCACGATGATCTCGCGCGAAACCTTTTCCTTCGGCTCGTCGCGGTGGCCGGTGATGCGCTGCACGCGGCGGCGGAAGGAGGCGGTGGAGCGCTGCCGTTCTTCGCCGCTCGAAAGCGCGTTGGTGAGCGTCAGGCGGCCGCGCTGCTTGGCTTCGGCGGCGCTGCGCGTGGGCCGCGGCGGAGTCGGCACCTTCGTGCCGGGACGGCGCGGACGGGCTTCTTCTTCTTCGTCGGCAACGATGACGCGGCCGGCGCCGGGGCGCGCGGCGGTGGCTTCCTCGCCGAAGCGCTTGCGCGCTTCCTGCTCGGCCTTTTTCTTGGTTTCCTCGTCGTGCTGGCGGCGGGATTCCTCTTCCTTCTTGCGCGCTTCCGCGGCTTCGCGCTCCACCTTCTCGACGACTTCGCGCTCGGCGCGGCGCTTCGCTTCCTCGATGGCTTCGCGGCGCTCTTCCTCTTCGCGCACGCGTGCGTCGATCAGCGCCTTGCCGCGCGCATCGCGTTCTTCCTCGGTGAGCGTGCGCAGCACCATGCCGCTCGACCGCGGGGCGGACGGGGCCTTGGCGGGCGTCGCCGGAACCGGCTTCTTTTCAGGAGCGGCAGGCGCCACGGGCGCGGCCACGCTCGCTTTCGCGGCGCTGGCGACACCGGGCTTCGCGGCCGAGCGCGGTCCGCGCTTCACCTCGACGACAACGGTCTTCGAGCGGCCGTGGCTGAAGCTCTGCCGCACGGTTCCGGGCTCCGAGCGCTTCAGGGAAAGCGTCTTCGAAGGTGCGCGCGTCTTTTCGCCAGGGTCTTTGGTATCGCTCATTCGTCTTCCAGTTCTTGGTTGCTCTTGCCCGGCACGCCGTCGCCAATGGCGATGTCGCCGTCACGCCAGCGCTTCAGTCTCAGGCTGCGTTCTAGAAAACCGCCGCTCGCCGGGCTTGCAAGCAGGGCAGCATGTACCACATTTGGCCGCCCAAGGGCCAAGTCCAATTGGCCCCCGGTAAATAGGGTGAAAGTGGGGATTTTCCCACCCCCTTCGGCCTCGATTCGGCGCAAAAGCCCGTCGAGCTTTCGCTTTCCGTCGGCCGCGCCGTCCGCCGAATGATAAAGCGCAAGCGCCTTTCCGGCCAGAATGGCGCTCTCGACCTTGGTGTTCCCGGTCGCGATTTGCCCCGCCTTGTTCGCCAGCGAAAGCGCCTCGAGGGCCGCGCGCTCGAGCAGCTGCTCGACCAGATCGGCAAGTTTCCCGTCCGCCGCGGCCTTGCCGCGGAAGGCCCGCGAAAACGCCTTCTGCGCGACCGCCTTTTCGACCGCCGCGCGCGACGCCGTGACCCACGCGCCCCGCCCCGGAAGGTTGCGCGCCAGATCCGGCGCGACCGTGCCGTCGGGCGCGGCCACGAAGCGGATCATCCGCTCGATCGGGACATTCTCGCGCGAGGCAAGACAGGTCCGCTGGGGCGCCCGCCGCGCCGCGGCGAGTCCCTCGTCGGTGTCAATGTCTTCCATGCGCGCGAGCATCCATGCTCCTTAACTTTGCGCGTCGGCGGCTTCGGCGTCGTCCGCCTCGGCCGGCACCAGCGCCGCTTCGTCGATCCAGCCTGCCTTGACGCGGGCCTGCATGATCATCGATTCCGCGCTGTCGCGGTCGATCTCGAAGCCCTCGAGAATGCCGGCATGACGCTGGGTTTCGCCGTCCTTGCGCTCGGTCCAGCCGACCAGGTCGTCGGTGGCGCAGCCGGCGAGGTCTTCGACCGTCTTCACGTCGTTCTCGCCGAAGGCAACCAGCATCCGGGTGGTGACGCCCGGCACTTCGGCCACCGCGTCTTCGACGCCGAGCGCTTTGCGCTTGTCGTCGAGTTCCTGCTCGATGCGGTCGAGATATTCCTTCGCCCGGGACTGCAACTCGGTGGCGGTGTCGTCGTCGAAGCCTTCGATGCCGGCAAGTTCCTCGATCGAAACGAACGCGAGGTCTTCGACCGAAGTGAAGCCTTCCGAGGAAAGCAGCTGCGCGACGGTCTCGTCGACGTCGAGGCTTTCCATGAACATGTTGGAGCGCTCCGCGAATTCCTTCTGGCGGCGCTCGCTCTCTTCGGCCTCGGTGAGAATGTCGATATCCCAGCCGGTGAGCTGCGAGGCGAGGCGCACATTTTGGCCGCGGCGGCCGATCGCGAGCGAAAGCTGCGCGTCCGGCACCACGACTTCGATGCGCTCGCGCACTTCGTCGAGCACCACCTTGACGACTTCCGCAGGCGCCAGCGCGTTCACCACGAAGGTCGCGACATCGGGCGACCACGGAATGATGTCGATCTTTTCGCCGGCAAGCTCGTTCACCACCGCCTGCACGCGCGAGCCGCGCATGCCGACGCAGGCGCCGACCGGATCGACCGAGGAGTCGCGCGAGACGACCGCGATCTTCGCGCGCGAGCCGGGGTCGCGGGCGACCGCCTTGATCTCGATGATGCCGTCGTAGATTTCCGGCACTTCCTGCGTGA
>CAZNPX010000012.1:0-21183 GCA_964575175.1 uncultured Hyphomicrobiales bacterium
CGGCGTGGATGTAGGAGATTTCCTTGAGCTTCAGCGCGCCTTCGAGCGCCAGCGGGTAATTGGTCCCGCGGCCGAGATACAGCACGTCTCTCGCGTCCATGAGCTGCTTCGCAAGACGCTCGATCTCGTGCTCGAGCTTCAATGCCTCGGCCATGTGCCGCGGCACCTCGATCAGCGCATGGACGAGCTTGTGCTCGTCTTCCGGCGACAGCTTCCCGCGCGCGCGACCCGCGCCGATGGCAAGGACCGCGAGCGCCGCAAGCTGGCAGGTGAATGCCTTGGTGGACGCGACCCCGATTTCCGGACCCGCCAGCGTCGGCATGATCGCGCCGCTCTCGCGCGCGATGGTCGAGGTCGGCACGTTCACGATCGAAAGCGTGTGCTGCCCATGCTCCTTGGCATAGCGGAGCGAGGCAAGCGTGTCGGCGGTTTCGCCCGACTGCGACACGAAGATCGCGAGGCCGTTTTTGGCGAGTGGCGCGTCGCGATAGCGAAACTCGGAGGCGATATCGACATCCACCGTGATCCGCGCGAAACGCTCGAACCAGTATTTCGCGACAAGGCCCGCATAGAAGGCGGTGCCGCACGCCGAAATCGTAATGCGTTCGACATCGGCGAAATCGAACGGCAGCTTCGGCAGCCGCACCTCGCCGCGCGCCATGTCGAGATAATGCGCTAGCGTGTGACCGACGACTTCCGGCTGCTCGTGAATTTCCTTCGCCATGAAGTGGCGGTGATTGCCCTTGTCGACGATGAAGGAGCCCGCCGCGACCTTCTGCACGGCGCGCTCGACCTTGCTGCCTTTCTCGTCGCGGATCTCGACGCCTTCCCGCGTGAGTATCGCGAGGTCGCCTTCCTCGAGATAGGCGATGGTGTCGGTCATGGGCGCCAGCGCGATGGCGTCGGAGCCGAGATACATTTCGCCGGAGCCGTAACCCACGGCGAGCGGGCTGCCCTTGCGCGCGCCGATCAGAAGGTTGTTCTCGCCGTTGAACAGGAAGCCGAGCGCGAAAGCGCCGCGCAGCCTCGGCAACGATTCGGCAACCGCCTCCACCGGGCTCTTGCCGCGCTTCATCGCATTGCTGACGAGATGCGCCACGACCTCGGTGTCGGTTTCGGTGAGGAACTTCGCGCCGTCCTTCTCGAGCTCGTCGCGCAGCTCGCGGAAATTCTCGATGATGCCGTTGTGAACCACGGCAAGATTCTCGGTCGCGTGCGGATGCGCGTTGGTTTCATTCGGCGCGCCATGGGTCGCCCAGCGCGTATGACCGATGCCGATGGTGCCGTTCAGGGGATCGTGATGCAGGCGCGTTTCCAGTTCGCGCAGCTTGCCCTCCGCGCGGCGGCGGGTCAGCGCTCCGCCTTCCAGCGTGGCGACGCCGGCGGAGTCATAGCCGCGATACTCGAGCAGCTTCAGCGCCTCGACGAGCTGTGGCGCGACTGCCGATTTTCCAAGAATGCCTACGATGCCGCACATGCGAGCAGCGAACCCTCTCAATATTCCGTTTGTCTACCCGAAACCGGTTTAAGAGCGGTTCCACGAAAGCACGAAATCAAAATCCATTGCGGAGGATTTCGACCTTTCGTTAATCCTGTTTTGCGGCCTTCGCACGCTGTTTGCGGTTGGAGGCGGCCCAGCCTTCCTTAACGGCCTGCCTGCCGCGGCCCAGTGCAAGCGCATCCGCCGGAACGTCATCAGTTACAACCGAGCCCGACGCAATATAGGCGCCGTCGCCGATTTTTACCGGCGCAACGAGGGCCGAGTTCGAGCCGATGAAGGCGCCTTCGCCGATCTCGGTACGGTTCTTTTCATAGCCGTCGTAATTGCAGGTGATCGTGCCCGCGCCGATGTTTGCGTTCGCGCCGACGCTCGCGTCTCCGACATAAGAAAGGTGATTGGCCTTTGCACCATCGCCGAAGGTCGCCGCCTTCACCTCGACGAAATTCCCGATCCTTGTCTTCGCGCCAAGCCTGGTGCCGGGCCGCAGCCGCGCATAGGGGCCGACCGACGCGCCCTCGCCGACTTCCGCTCCCTCGAGATGAGAGAACGCCCTGATGATCGCGCCGTCCTTCACGACGACGCCGGGGCCGAACACGACATTGGGCTCGATCGTTACATCGACGCCGAGCTTGGTGTCGGCGCTGAAGAACACGGTTTCGGGAGCGACAAGCGTAACGCCGTTTTCGAGCGCCGCCTTGCGCATGCGCTTCTGCAATTCGGCTTCGGCGGCAGCGAGCTGCGCGCGATCGTTGATGCCCATGACTTCCTCCTCCGGCGCTTCGCGCACCGTCACGTTCAGGTTGCGGGCGCGCGCAATGGCGACGGCGTCCGTCAGGTAATATTCCCGCTTCACGTTCTCGTTGCCGATGGCTTCGATCAGGGACAGCGCATGCTTGCCCGAGAAAGCCATGACGCCCGCATTGCAAAGCCCGATCCTGCGCTCGGCTTCGCTCGCGTCCTTCTCCTCGCGGATCGCGGCAAGATTGCCGTGCTCCTGAATCAGGCGGCCGTAGCCGTGAGGATTTTCCGGGCGGAAGCCAAGCACCGCGACGGCGGCATCCTGCACGGCATTCGCGAGCGCCGCGAACGTTTCCGGGCGCAGCAACGGCGTGTCGCCGAAAGCCACGATGAGATCGTTTCGGGCGGCGAGCGCCTCGCGCGCGGAAAGCACCGCATGCGCCGTGCCAAGGCGTTCGCGCTGGACATGGACGCCGGCCGCGGGCGCGCGGCCGCGCACCTCGGCCGCCACATCCTCGCGTTCCGGCCCGATCACCACGTCGAGCACCGAAGCGCCGCTAGCCTTCGCGGTTTCGACGACGTGGCCGATCAGGGTTCGGCCGCCGACGCGATGCAGCACCTTCGGCAGCGCCGAGCGCATCCGGGTGCCTTCGCCTGCGGCAAGAATGAGGATCGAGATGGCAGCCAAATTTCCGTTTCCAGTAGGCGGGTTCGGGCGGTGGTGGGGGTTTAGCGGATGGGGCCTCCGGCCGGAAGCCGACAGCCGGTTATGGCCGACTCTGCTAGATTCCCGCTAACGATTCGCGATCCCACGGGCAGCATGACCGTTACGCCGAAGATCGACCCCCGCAAAGACCGCAGGCCGGCCAAGACCGGCCCCCGGCTCGCGGCCACCTATGCGCTGTGGATGATCGCGGCGCTGGCCGCCGTCGGCGCGGCCGGGTCGGTCTATGTCTGGCGCGACGGCAAGGCGCCGCTCGCCCAGCTTGCGCCGCTGGCGCCTGCGGCGCCGCAGGTGGTGGTGAACCCGCAATCCGAGCGGGAAATCAACCGGCTGAACGACGCCGTGCGGGTGCTGGCCTCCGAGCGCGACCGGCTCGCGACCCGGCTCGAGCAGCTCGAGCGCTCCGTCGGCGACATCACCGCTTCGATCCCCAAGCAGAAGGCGCCGCCGCCTCCGGCCGTTGAAGAACCGCCGTCACCGCCCACCGCGCCGCCGGTCCAGGTCATTGGCCCGCCCAATCCCGAACCGCGCCCGCAACAGGGACAAAACCCGCCGCAGCCGAAGCAGAACCCGCAGACGACGACCACGGTCGTCACCGCCGCGCCGCCGCCGACTGCTGCGAATAACCCGCCCAATACTCCCGCGGCTCCGGCCGCTCCCGATCCGACCAACACCACGCGGACGGAATTCGCGGTCGATCTCGGGGGAGAAAAGACCGTCGATGGCCTGCGCGCGCGCTGGGCGACCCTGCGCGGCAATCACGGCGCCACGCTCGACGGTTTGCGGCCGGTCATCAGCATCAAGGAAGGCGCCAAGGCGGGCACGGTCGAATTGCGGCTCGTGGCGGGGCCGCTGGCCAATGCGGCCGCGGCGGCACGGGTCTGCGCGCGCCTGCAAACCAACGGCGTGCCCTGCGTTCCCACGGTGTTCGACGGCCAGCGGCTTTCGCTTCGCTGAGCCCCATTTCATCAAGCCCTGCATTTCCGGCGTAGCTCGCGCCCGCGCGACAGGCTAGAAGCCCGCGCGATGCAGTCTCGCTCGCGCCTCGGCATTTACGCGCTTCTGTTCGCGATGCCGCTCTTCTTCGTATCGAACCTCATTATCGGCCGCGCGGTCACTTACGCGGTCGAGCCGTCGACGCTCGCCTTCTGGCGCTGGTTTCTCGCAAGCCTCATCCTGCTGCCCTTCGCGTGGCGCGGGGTGGCCGCGCATGGCGCGGAATTCCTCCGCCTGTGGCGCGAACTGCTCTGGCTCGGCGTGCTCGGCATGGTGATCTGCGGCGCCGGCGTTTACCTCTCGCTCCGTTACACCACCGCGAGCAACGCAGCGCTGATCTATACCTCGTCGAGCATCTGGATCGTGCTGCTCGAAGCGTTCTTCTATCGCGTGCGCCTTTCGCTCTCGCGACTGGCCGGGACGCTGATCGGGTTCGCGGGCGTCGCCGTCATCATCCTGCATGGCGAAGTGAGCCGCCTGTTTGCTTGGCAGTTCAACATCGGTGACGTCGGGATCGCCGTCTGCGCTCTCGCCTGGGCGGTCTATTCGGTCATCCTCAAGCGCAACGAACTGAAGGCGCTGCCGACGCTGCCGCTATTCGCCGCGATTGCAATCGCAGGCGCGCTCGCGGTCGCGCCATTCATGCTGTTCGAGATGTTCGCCTACGGCGCATTTCCGCATGGCAAGGAACAGTGGGCGGCGATCCTCGCGCTCGCGCTGTTTCCTTCCGTGATTGCGTTCGGGCTTTATCAGGTTCTGGTCAAGCACGCGGGCCCGTCGCTCACCGGCATGTCGCTCTACCTGCTGCCGGTGTACGGTGCGGCGCTCGCCGTGCTTACGCTCGGCGAGCAACTCTATCCGTATCACGCGATCGGGCTCGCGCTGGTGCTTGGCGGCATCGCGCTTGTGACCGAACCGTTCAGGAAACGGGCGGCCTAGGCCGGCATCGCCTTTTCGACCAGCCGCACCCAATAGGACGCGCCGTAGGGAATTGCGCTGTCGTCGAAGTCATAGGCCGGATGGTGCAGGTTGGCGCTGTCGCCGTTGCCCATGAAGATGAAGGCGCCGGGACGCTCCTCCAGCATGAAAGCGAAGTCCTCGCCGCCCATCACCGGCGGCGTTCTGGTGTCGACATTCGCTTCGCCCGCAATCTCGCGCGCCACCGAGGAGGCGAAATCGACCGCCTTTTCGTTGTTCACGACGACCGGGTAATCGCGCGAATATTTCACCTTCGCCTTTGCGCCGTGCAGCTTCGCCACGCCTTCCGCGACCTCGACGATACGCTTCTCGAGCAGGTCGCGCACATTCGCGCGCAAACTGCGCGCGGTGCCGCGCAACAGCGCGGTCTGCGGGATCACGTTGTCGGTGTGGCCGGCCTGAAAAAGCGTAATGGAAACGACCGCGCTCTCCAGCGGGTCGATGTTTCGCGCAACGATGCTTTGCAGCGCGTTGATGATCTGCGAGCCCACAAGCACCGTATCGACCGCGAAATGCGGGCGCGCGGCATGGCCGCCGACGCCTTCGATCTCGATGGTCAGGCGGTCGGCCGCCGCCATGATCGGGCCGGAGCGCATCGCGAACTTGCCGACCGGAAGGCCGGGCATGTTGTGCATGCCGTAAACCTCGCCGATCTCGAAGCGCGTCATGAGGCCGTCGTCGATCATCGCCTTGGCGCCGGCGCCGCCTTCTTCCGCGGGCTGGAAGATCACGATGGCCGTGCCCGCAAAATTCCGTGTCTCGCACAGGTGCCGCGCGGCGCCGAGCAGCATCGCGGTGTGGCCGTCGTGACCGCAGGCATGCATCTTTCCCGGCACCTTCGAGGCATAAGGGAGCCCGGTAATTTCATCGAGCGGCAGCGCATCCATGTCCGCGCGCATGCCGATGACTTTCGTGCCCGGCTTGTTTCCCTTGATTACTCCGACCACGCCGGTGCGCCCGATTGCCGGCACCACCTCATCGCAACCGAAGGCCCGGAGTTTCTCGGCGACGGTCTTCGCAGTCTCGTGCACGTCGTAGAGCAGCTCGGGATACTGATGAAGATGACGGCGCCATTCGGCGACTTCGCCGGCCTGGTCGGCGATCCGGTTCAACACGGGCATTTTCAGGAACTCCGTAAAAGGCGATTCAAACGGAGCGCGTCAGGCGGGTCAACCGCGCTCGAAATCGCGGTCATTTTACCTGAAATAGAGAGCTTCCCGCGCCCGGGAAGCAGAAATCGCCCCTTTACGACTGGAAATCCCGCTCAAATCAGTGTCTCTATCCGGCCCGGCGAAGTGCCTCATTTCCAGGCAGGAACGTTTCGATGGGCCCGAAGACCCGCATCCGCGTTTGGACGAAGTCCAAGGTCAACTACCGCGATTATCGCACGCATCTGCGCGCCTCGATCGGCGCGCTGGTCGGCATTCTGATCACGGGCTACATCACCGAGCTCGCGCTCGGGATGAGCATGGGTCTTCCGCTCCTGATCGCGCCGATGGGCGCGTCCGCCGTGCTGCTGTTTGCCGCTTCCCACAGCCCGCTCGCGCAGCCGTGGTCGATCATCGGCGGCAACACCATCGCGGCGCTGGTCGGCGTCTTCACCTATATGTGGCTTAAGGATCCGATTGCCGCGTCGGGCGTCGCGCTCGCCGGTTCGATTGCGCTGATGTCGGTGCTGGGCTGCCTGCATCCGCCAAGCGGCGCGGTCGCGCTGACCGCCGTGCTCGGCGGCTCCGCCGTGCACGATCTCGGCTATACCTTCGTGCTGTGGCCGGTCGGCGTGAACTCGCTGCTGCTGCTCGTCTGCGCGCTTATCTTCAATAACCTGACCGGGCTGCGCTACCCGCCGCGCAACGAAGCGCCCGCTGCCGTGCCGGCTCCGGCGGCCCCCGCGCAGGTCGCGGCTCCGCGCGCGGAAAACTAGAAGCCGGTCCAGAGCTGATAGCTGCCGACCGCGGCATTGCCGTTGATCGCCAGCGCCGTGCAGGGCGCGAATTCCGTAAGTTGGGCCTGATGGATTTCGACGCCGTAGCCGTTCAGCACTTCGCCTACCCGCACCGTCAGCTCCGCGTTGAAGCCAAGACGATCGGCCTGAATCGACTCGATCGTGTGTTTCGATACCGCCGCCAGAATGGCCGCCTGCGAGCGCTCGATCACGTCGGACTGAAGATCGGCGATTTTCACGCCCGCGGAGATGACGTCGTTGATATGATAGGTCACGAGCGAGCCCACCGTTACGGTCTTCAGGTCCTTGGTCATGATAACCTTCGACTGAATCCGCACGGTCTGCCGCACGACGACCATGAGCTTGTAGCTCGTGACCACGGGCCAGTACCAATGCAGCCCCGGGGGCCACTCCTTGACCCTGAAGCCCCGCACGAAGGCAATGCCGCGATGCGTTGCCGGCACGATGACGAGCCAGGGGATAACCCTGAGCAGGGTCTGGAAAATTTCGCCGATCCAACCAAATGCCTTATCCACGTTTCGCTCCCGTAACTCTCAATCGATTATCGTTTCCGAGCCGACGTTGGTGATTACGCCGACCCCATAGCCGTTCAGGGTGAACTCGCCGCGAAAACGTTCGGCGGCGACGCGATTGCCGGTCGCCGTATCAAGGCGGAAAAGACTATCGCAGATTTCAAGCTCGCCGCTGATCTCATGCGGCACAAGCGTGACCGCGTTCCGCGACGAATTCACGAACACCGCACTGACGCGCCCGCCGCTACCGCGCGCGATGATTGCATCCAGGTTCGGAAGCTCGATCCGGCTCGCTGGAAAGCTGATTTCGTCGCCGAGCCTGACATGCTGCACGAAGAGCTGCTTCGCAAGCGCGGCCGGACTCGGCACGCCGTCCCGGTAGATCAGGCCGTAGGCGTCGCTATGCGCGGTCGCGGTCCAGCGCAGTTCCAGATCGGCGCCGCCGCGGATCAAGTGAATGAGCGCCGAAACGTAATAGGCGGCGCCGAGCAGGTCCTGATTGTGGCCGAGCGTGTAGTAATACTCGTGGTGCGACATGGTATTCAGCTCGCCGCAGACATTGAGCGCGCCATGTCCTTCGAGCAGTCGCGCGACGCCGCGGGCGCGCGCTTCATAGGTCGGGGTCTGCGAAAGCAGCAGCGATTCGAAGACCTCGCCATCGGGAGAGTCCGGAGAACCCCACATCTGCAAGCCGAGCGATTTGCTCGAAACCGCGGGGCGCCAATCGCCGTAACAATGCCATGAAACGAAGCCGACTTTCCGCGCGTCCACTTCCGAAATCAGCTTCGCGATCCAGTCCATCCAGTACGCCCGGTGGGTGCCGTCGATGGCCGGGCCGCCGATCATCGCCTTACGCCCGGCGAGATAAGGCGCCAACTGCCGCAGGATTTCCTCCGACAGCGCTTCATAGATCCGGCGATACTGCTGAAAATTCAGGTCGCCGCCGATAATCAGATTGTTCGGCTCGTTCCAGATGCACCAGTACCACTGGCTGACTTCTTCCCCGCCCCAGCGCTCGATGCAGCCCCAGACTACTTCCGACGCGCGCGCGACGAAATCCTCGATGCCTTTGGGCCGGTCATAGGGCGGCGGAAACTTCGCGAATGTGATCATCGGCTTCGCGCCGATGTCGAGGACCGCCTGCAACACGCCCTCGAACGACTGCCAATCCTTGAACGGATCCGGCACCGGCTGATCGAACACGAACAGGCGGACCACCTTGGTGTCCATCAGGCGCAACCTGCGCTGGATTTCGTCGCGATGCTCGCCCTGCGACAGATGCCACCAGCCGTAAATCTCGTTGAAGCCGTAGCGCATCTTCATGCGCTGCGGCTTCAGCGCGGCTCTCGCGCTCGTTGCGGCTTGCTCTCGGGCGCGGCTTCCGGACAACCCGCTACTCCTCGATGATCTCGATCAGGCGCCGCAGCCGCGCATCGGGACTATGCTTGGCGGCAAATTCCGCGCGGATGCCTTCGACGATCGCAGCATAGCGCTCCGGTTGCGCCAGCACATCGAGGATTTTCGCGGAGCGATCACCCTCGCCCAGCATCAGCTCCTGCGCCGGAGTTCCGAAGGTTTCGGCGACGTAGCGCGGATCGAGCAGGAACAATGGAATGGTGCCGGCCGCGGGCGTCTCGAAGGTGCGGCAGGTCACGAAGTCGAGATGCTCGAACAGCGGCCGGTAGATGACCGGATTGAACACGGCCTTGTTCATGGTCGCGGTGACTTGCGGAAAGGGAATCGCCGGAAGCGCTTCGAAGCGGTTGTTCCTCAGATATTCGCGGTCGACGTAATAGTCCTGCTTGATCTCCTTCCACTCGGTCCACTCGAGCGGATGGTCCCAGCCCTCGCCTACGAGTGCTACGCGCCCGACACGGTCGCGCACGGGCTCGATCGCTTGCAAAACCTGCGACATGCCATGCCAGCGAAACTTGGTATGGCCCACATAGATCATGCTGAATTCCTTGTTCGAGAAATCCAGCGGCGTCTCCCAGGTGGGATCGTAGATGTGAAACAGAAACGGCCGCACGTTCGCGCGCCTCGGGCGCAGCGTCGGCTGGCAGATCTTGTCGCTCAGGCTGTCGCAGATTTCGATCCACTTGCGGCTCGATTCGTCGGTCTTGTGGTTGTAGTCCCCGCGAAACTCGAGCCTGTCGTTATACGCACCGTCGCAATCGATCACGACGCGCCGCCGCCTCGGCACCGCTTCGATCAATCTCGTCCAGTCGAGCCGATCGCCGAACTGCAATTGCGTGGTCCACTCGAACACGAAGACGACCGCATCGGCGCCTTCCAGCTCCTGCGAATAGTCGAGCGCGAAGGCCGCGTTCGGCGGACCATAGACCGTGACCTCGTGCCCCTGCGCCTTTGCCGCCCGCGCATAGCCGCGCAGGTCGAGCATGCTGCCGGCGTTTTCATAACCCCAGTAAACAAAGACGATTTTCATGGGGCTCACGCGGGTATCGCGGAAACCAGTTCCGCCATGCGCCTGTCGTAGGAATTGTTCGCCGCCAGATGCTTGCGAACCGCGAGTACGACGTCGCGGTAATGATCGGGACGCGCCAGCGCATCCAGGATCTTCTCGCCGATGTTCTCCCGGAGCATCAGTTCGCGCGCGGCCGGCCCATAGACCTCGCGCGCGATGTCGTCGTCGAGCATCAGCAGCGGGATGGTGTCGGCATAGAAAATCTCGAAGTATTTCAAGGTGATATGCTTCATGTGATGAAGCACAGGCCGCTGCGTGAAGATGTTGATCTTCGCCGTGCTCATGGTCCGCACGACGTCGGTGTACATGACCGACTGTCCGGTCGTGACACGCAGCCGTTTCAGAAGTGCGGGATCGGACTGGAACGCGGCTTCCGGACCCGCATCCGTGCCCTCCGCGGGAGGACCGTCCCACCACAGCCCGATAAAGCCGATCTCCTGTATCCGGTCCCGGATCGGCTCGATCGCGGGCAGCAGCTTGCCGCCGATGTCGCGCCAGCGCCACCAGTTATGGCCGAGATGCATGATGTCGAATTTCTTCGCGGGCGCCGCCTCCGGCTTTATTTCCAGCGCCGGATCGTAGCCATAGAATACCATGGGCCGCACGCGCGGGTCATTGGAGCGCGCGAGCATCGGTTTCATCACGACGTCCGCCAGCGTCTCGTAATACTCCTTCCAGCGCAGCCGCTCGTGCTCCGTCGCATGATTGAAGTCGTAATCGTCGACCCGGGTTACGGGATTATACATCCCGTCCATATCGAAAATCATGCGATGGCGCTTCCCGATGGCGCCGAGCATGGAAACTTCCTCCAGCCGGCTCAGCCGGTAGATTTCCGACTCGAACAGATAGGCCGCGCGGTCGAACGATCGCACATCCCGCGAGAACTTGATCTCGGGAAGATGCGGCTGCGGATCGCCGTACATCGCGACGGTATGCCCGTATCGGGGGGCGACGCGGATGTAGTTCGCGACCGCATGGGTATTCCCTGCGTTACCGCGATGCTTCATGACGAAGAGGATGTTCACTTCGCCGCCGCCTTCATAAGTTCGTGGATGCGAACGGCATAGGAATGTCTTGCCGCGAGATGCGCGCGGGTCTCCAGCACGGCATCCCAATAGGCTTCCGGCTGCTTCAGCGCGTCCGAGACGAAATTCGCGACGCCGTTCGACGGCACGAGCCTGCGCGCGGCGGCGCCGTAAACTTGCACGACAAAATCCTCCGGCAGCATTAGCATCGGAATGGTATCGGCGTAGAACGTCTCGAAGCTCCGGTTGGTGACGAAGCCAAGCTCCCGGAACAGGGGCCGATGCACCACGGGGGCGAACTTCGCCTGCCCGAGCAGGCCGACGATCTCGTCGAAGCGAACGCCGTGGCGCACCTCGATGTTGTGGGCGGCGAGGAATTCGGGATCGGCGTCGACGCCCATGATCGCCTTCTGCACGGCCCAGTCCGGGCGCGCATCCCAGTCCCAGCCGATCAGGCAGGCGGGGCCTGCGGCTTCGGCGGCCTTTGCGTAGTCCTCGAGAAAGGCGCGCATCTGGTGCCAGCGCTGCCAGTTGCTGCCCACGTAGATCGCGCCATAGGGCTTGCGCTTCCAGCCCTCGACGGCAGCTTTCGCGCTCGCGTATTCAGTGACGACGGACGCCGCGTCGAAGCCGTGAAACAAGAACGGCTTCACGTCTTCGCGTCGCGGCGCAAGCGTCGGCTGCAATATCACCGGCGAAACCGTGGCGATGGCGTCGCGCCATTCCCAGCCCTGATGGCCGTCGAGCTTCTCCAGATGATTGAAGTCGTGGTCCACGCGGATCGTTTCGTTGTAGCGCCCCCACAGATCGACGATGGCGCGTCTCTCTCTGGGGATGCCGTCGAGCACGCGCGCGAGATACGGCATGTCGGGGAAGTCCGACGGCACCTGCACCACGAAAAGCGCGAGATCGACGCCGCCGAGATCGGTCGTGAATTTCAGGTTCGGAAGATCGGGATCGGCTTCGCCGTACACGGCGATGTCGTGGCCGAGCGCGCGTCCCGCATCGATCCACTTGTGGACGGTAGCGACGCTGCGCGTCCAGGCGTCGACCGAGGTAACCAGCAGGAGCTTCATGCGCGGCGTCCTTCCGCGGCCGAGGGGCTGCTTTTTCTGAATTCCGATTTCGCCCATTCGACCGTCTTCTTCAGGCCGGCTTCGAAACTGGTCTTCGGCGCCCATCCGAGAAGCTCGCCGGCCTTGCGAATATCCGCCTGCACGCTTCGCTGCTCGCCCGGCCGGCCCGGCGCGTGCCTGATCTCGTAGCCACCCTTGGCATGGCCGAACGCGCCCACGACGGCATCGGCGAGCTGATTGATCGAGGTCGAGCGCCCGCCGCCGAGATTGATGATCCGGCCTTTCGCAGCGGGCGCCGTCAGCGCCCGCGACCAGCCGTCCACGATGTCCTCCACGAAGACGAAATCGCGGGTCTGCTCGCCGTCGCCGAAAATCGTGATCGGTTCGCCGCGCAGCACATTGCCGCTGAAAATCCCGAGCACGCCCTGATAGGGATTGTTGTAGGACTGGCCCGGTCCATAGACGCTGAACATGCGCAGCGACGTCACCGAGAAATCGAAACCGAGATCGGGCCGCTCGGCGGTCGAATGCACGTAGCGCTCGGCCGCGAACTTGGTGATGCCGTAATAGGAGTCCGGCATGCAGGGTTCGGTTTCCGGCGTCGGCACCAGCTTGCAATCGCCGTAAAGCGTCATCGAGCTTGCATAGAGCAGGCGCGGCACCTTGTATTTCACGCACAGCTTCAGGACCTGCACCGTGCCCTCGGTGTTGGTGCGAAGGTCCGCGACCGGATCGGAGAAGGCCTTGATGATCGAAACCTGCCCCGCGATATGGCAGACCGCATCGAGCCCGGCCGCGAATACCGCCTCGATCTCGTCGGGCTTCGTGACATCGCCGCGCGTGTATTTCGCGCCGGCGGGCAACAGCGCGGGGTCGCCGTTCGACTCATTGTCGACGACGAATACCTCGTGCCCGTCCGCGAGCAGACGGCGCGCGAGATGGATGCCGATAAAGCCCGCGCCGCCAGTCACCAGCACTTTCATTGTCTTTCCTCCGGAAGCACGCGCCTAAAACGCATCACGGTTCTGCTCGACCCATTCGATCAGCTTGCCGACACCGTGCCTCGCATCGATGGACGGCTTCCATGACAGAGTCTTTTCCAGTTTGCGAACGTCGCTCACATATACTTCCTGGTCGCCGGGCCGCCATTTGTCGAATTTGAGCGGTATTTTGCGCTTGAAGTGACCTTCCAGCATGTCGATCAGCTCGAGCAGCGAGAGCGTCTGCGCGGTGCCTCCGCCCACGTTGAAGGCCTGCCCGCGGATTTCGTCCGGCGAGCGGATCGCAGCCTCGTAGGCGCGCACGAGATCCTCTACATGCAGCACATCGCGGACCTGCTTGCCGTCGCCGTAGATCGTGATGTCCTTCCGCAGCAGCGTCGCGATGGCGAACCACGCGACCCAGCCCTGATCCTCCACCCCGAACTGGCGCGGGCCGTAGATGCAGGACTGCCGGAACGCCGCCGCCGGGATGCCGTAGATCCGCGCGAAGTCGAGCACGTACTGGTCGGCGGCGCCCTTCGAACAACCGTAAGGCGACAGAAAATCGAGCGGCTCGCTCTCGGGAATGCCATGCGGGCGGTTGGTGTAGGCGTAGCGATTGCCCTGCAATTCCGAGGTGGCCCCGGTGATCTTGCCATAGACCTTGTTGGTCGAAGCGAAGAGGAACGCGGCCTCGGGGCGAAAGCGGCGGACGGCATCGAGCAGGTTGAAGGTGCCGAGCGCGTTGACATCGAAATCCATGCGCGGATCGGTGACCGAAGTCGTCACCGCCACCTGCGCCGCCAGATGGATCACGGCGTCGGGCTTCGATTCCGAAATCACCTTGTTCACGGCGGCGGTATCGCGCACATCCACTTTCGCGAACTCGAATTCGGTCTCGTCCCGGAGCCAGCCGAGATTGCTCTCGGTGCCCGCGCGCGACAGGTTATCCAACACCGTGACCTGCCAGTTGCGCTGGCCGAAATAGCGCGCGGCGTTGCAGCCGATGAACCCGGCGCCGCCGGTAATCAGGACGTGTTTGCTGCTCATATAGCCTTCCGTTGAGTTGCGGCGCGCGGACATGCGAGAAGGAAGCATGCCGGACGCCGATTATATCCGCCGCCTGCGCGCGGCCTATCTCGATCTGATGCGGGACAGCCTGACCGGCCGCCTGAACGAAGACCCGCCGCTGCCCTCTTCCAGGGTCGAAGGCTACAAGGCTGACTACCGCGAACAGGGCTGGGACTGGCCGTCAAAGGCGCCCTCCATGATCGGCACGCTTCGCATGGAGAATGTCCGCAGCGAGTGCGAGCGCGTGATTGCCCAGAACGTGCCGGGCGATTTTGTCGAGACCGGCGTCTGGCGCGGCGGCGCCTGCATCATGATGCGCGCCGTGCTTTCGGCTTACGGAATCGAGAACCGGCGCGTCGTCGCGGCCGACTCCTTCGAAGGCTTTCCGGCGCAAACCAGCGCCGACGCGAATTTCACGGCGGGCGGCATTGCCGACTTCGCCGTATCCCTCGACGAGGTAAAGGCGAATTTCGCGCGATACGGCCTGCTCGACGAACAGGTCGTCTTTCTCAAGGGGCTGTTTCAGGACACCCTTCCCGCAGCCCCGGTCGACGCCATTGCCGTCCTGCGGCTCGACGGCGACCTCTACGAAAGCACGCGCGACGGACTGCGCCACCTTTACGGCAAGCTGTCTCCCGGCGGCAGCCTCATCGCCGACGACTATTTTCTGTTCGAGGGACAGCGCAAGGCCATCGATGAGTTCAGGCGCGATCATGACATCGCAGACCCGATTGTCCGGATCGATCATTTTGGCGGGTTCTGGATCAAGCGCTAAAGGGGGGAAACCGGCACTTTGTTCGCGGACAGCGCCCGCTCGAAATAGTCGATGGTCCGGCGCAGGCCCTCTTTCAACGGCGTGAACGGCTGCCAGTCCAGCAACTCGTTCGCGCGGCTGATGTCGGGGCGCCGCTGGCGCGGATCGTCCACCGGCACCGGATGGAAGGCGAGCTTCGACGACGAGCCGGTCATCGCAATCACGATGTCGGCCAGTTCGCGAACCGTAATCTCGTGGGGGTTGCCGAGATTGAGCGGGCCCGCGACCTTGTCCGGCGCGTCCATGAATTTCACCAGACCGCTTACGAGATCGTCGACGTAGCAGAAGGAGCGCGTGCGGCTGCCGTCGCCGTAAATGGTGATGTCGCGGTTCTGAAGCGCCTGGACGATGAAATTCGACACCACGCGCCCGTCGTTCGGATGCATCCGCGGGCCGTAGGTATTGAAGATGCGGACCACCTTGGTGCTGAGCTGGTGCTGGCGGCGATAGTCGAAGAACAGCGTCTCGGCGACGCGCTTGCCCTCGTCGTAGCAGGCGCGCGGCCCCACCGGATTGACATTGCCCCAGTAGTCCTCGACCTGGGGATGCACCTCGGGATCGCCATAGACCTCCGATGTCGAGGCCTGGAGTATCGGCGCGCGCAATCGCTTGGCGAGGCCGAGCATGTTCAGCGCGCCGAGAAAACTCGTCTTCGTCGTCTGGATCGGGTCGTGCTGGTAGTGAACCGGAGACGCCGGACAGGCGAGATTGTAAATCTGGTCGACTTCGACATGCAGCGGCGCGCAGACATCGTGCCGCAACAGCTCGAACTCGGCGTAATCCTGCAGGTGCAGGACGTTCTGCCGGTCGCCGGTGAAAAAGTTGTCGACACAGAGCACCGTGTCGCCGCGCGCAAGCAGGCGCTCGCATAGATGCGAACCGATGAAACCGGCCCCTCCGGTCACGAGAACGCGCCGCTTCTTCAAATGGGCTGCGGGCTCGGGCATCTGCTTCCTACCTTCTTGTGGTCGTGATCGCTCAGGGCTCGTGCGCGGCACGTTCCGCGCACCCATCGCGAACTGGATGCCGCAATGCTGTACCCGGTAAACTGAATGCGATCTGAACTGGCGGCGCGCATGGAGGCGTCACGAAACCGATCGCTACAACTTTCGGTGATCGCCCCGATCCCGGGCAGCCCTCTCAAGCAATGTCAGCGAAGCAAACATTCGGGAGAATACGCAGTAATTCGCGAGATTGGATAGTGAGACCTTCAACACGCAGCCCCCGGACCTGGTTCCCGGCAGGGTAGCGGTTTTCCAAGCCTGAACGCCCGTTCATGCATTCATGCGGCCATGCAGGCGCGCAGGGCGTGAGCCTTGGGCAGCAAAATAATGGACGGTAGCTTCTGAAAACGCGAGGCGGGGAAGCCGATACGACGGCCGGGGGTGGCTACTTCGCCGCCGCTTCCGCCTGCTTGAGCTTCTCAATAGCGGTCTTGACGCTGGGCTCCAGGCCTTCGCCGCCCTTCTCGATATGCGCGAAAATCGAGGAGCGCATCCGGGGATCCCAGAACTTCTTGATGTGCTCGGATATGCCGGCGACCGCCCGTTCCTCACCCTGCGACCTGAAGAACTTGCCGATCTGATTGGCCATGTGAATGAGCTTGTCAGGACCCATAAGCGATGTTCACGGCTTCCGACGCCGCCTCCGTAACGATCCGGTCTGCATGGGTGAAAATCTCGAAGCCGTCGGCGCGCGCGATCGCGGCGACGGTGACGCCGGCTTCCTCGGCGGCCCGCAGCGCAAGCGCAGTCGGCGCGGAAACGGCAACGATCAGCGGCACGCCCATCATCGCCGCCTTCTGCACCATTTCGACCGAAAGCCTGCTGGTCACAACGATCATGCCGTCACCGGCCTTCACGCCGCTGCGCGTCAAGGCGCCGGCGAGTTTATCCAGCGCGTTGTGGCGGCCGACATCTTCCCGGAGCGCGACCAGACCCTGCCCGCGCTTCCAGAACGCCGCGGCATGAACCGCGCGCGTTTCATTATTCAGCGATTGCGCCGCGGGCAGCGAGCTCACAGCGCGCATGATTTCGTCCGGCGTGAAGACTTCGCGGCTCGAAACCTTCGGTAACTGCCGCATCGCTTCGGTCAGGGATTCGATTCCGCAGAGGCCGCAGCCCGTCGGCCCCGCGAGGTGCCGTCTGCGTTCTGCATAAGCCGCTTCCTGCGGCTCGACGAGCCGCATGCGAAGTTCGATGCCGGAATCTTCGCGGATGATCTCGAGACTCTCGATTTCATCGGCGGAGGCCGCGACGCCTTCGGTCAGGGTAAAGCCATAAGCAAAGTCTTCGAGGTCGCGCGGCGTTGCCATCATCACCGCATAGGTCGAGCCGCCGAAGGTGAAGGCAATCGCCGTCTCCTCGGGGATCGCACGCTCCTGCACACCGCGCGCCTTCACACCGTCACGCCAGACGGTGCGAGCGACCCGTTGCGATGCCGTTGGGAGCGTAATCCTCACTCGGCGGCCTCCGGCAAAATACGGCGGCTGAGCCGCGCCTGCTCGTTGTATTCGCGCTGCCATTCGCTTGGGCCGTTCGACGGCGAAACCTGAACCGCTGTGACCTTGTATTCCGGGCAGTTCGTCGCCCAGTCCGAATAGTCGGTGGTAATGACGTTCGCCTGCGTATCGGGATGGTGGAACGTGGTGTAGATCACGCCCGGCGCCACCTTATCGGTGAGCATCGCGCGAAGCGTGGTCTCGCCGGCTCGACTCTGGAGCTTGACCCAGTCGCCGTCGCGCACGCCGCGCTGCTCGGCATCGTGCGGATGGATCTCGAGCAGGTCCTCGGCATGCCACATCACGTTATCGGTGCGCCGCGTCTGCGCGCCGACGTTGTATTGCGAGAGGATGCGGCCCGTGGTGAGCAGCAGCGGGAAACGCGGCCCGGTCTTCTCGTCGGTGGCGATGTATTCGGTGATCATGAAGCGGCCCTTGCCGCGCACGAACTCGTCCACATGCATCACCGGCGAGCCGTCGGGGAAGGTATCGTTGCAGGGCCACTGCACCGAACCGCGCTCATCCAGCATCTTGAAGCTGACATTCGCGAAGGTCGGCGTGAGCCGCGCGATCTCGTCCATGATTTCCGACGGGTGGTTGTATTGCATCGGAAAGCCCAGCTCGTTCGAGAGCCGCTGCGTGATCTCCCAGTCCTCGTATCCGTTCTTCGGCGACATCACCTTGCGCACGAGCTGAATGCGGCGCTCGGCGTTGGTGAAGGTGCCGTTCTTCTCGAGGAAGGTGGAACCGGGAAGGAAGATATGCGCGTAGTTCGCGGTTTCGTTCAGGAACAGATCCTGCACGATCACGCATTCCATGGCGGCAAGGCCGGCCGCGACATGCTTGGTGTCGGGATCGGACTGGAGAATGTCCTCGCCCTGAATGTAGAGCGCCTTGAAGGATCCTTCGACGGCGGCATCGAGCATGTTGTTGATGCGCAGGCCCGGCTCCTTCTCGAGCTTCACGCCCCACGCCTGCTCGAAGGACTCGCGAACGGCATCGTTGGAGACGTGGCGGTAGCCCGTGAACTCGTGCGGGAACGAGCCCATGTCGCAGGAGCCCTGCACGTTGTTCTGGCCGCGCAGCGGATTCACGCCGACACCGGGGCGCCCGATATTGCCGGTCAGCATCGCAAGGTTTGCGATCGCCATAACGGCGGTCGAGCCCTGGCTGTGCTCGGTGACGCCGAGGCCGTAATAGATCGCCGCGTCGCCGCCGGTCGCGTAAAGCCGCGCGGCACCGCGGATCGCCTCGGCCGGAACGCCGCTGAACTTCGCGACCGCCTCGGGGCTGTTCTGCGGCAGGAGCACGAAGTCCTTCCACTCGTTGAAGGCTTCGGTATCGCAGCGCTCGTTCACGAACTTCTCGTTGACGAGACCTTCCGCGACGATGACGTGCGCAAGCGCCGTCAGCACCGCGGCATTCGTGCCGGGGAGCAGCGGCAGATGGTAGTCCGCCTGGATATGCGCGCTGCGCACGGTCTCGGTGCGGCGCGGATCGATCACGATCAGCTTGGCGCCCTCGCGGATGCGCTTCTTCATCCGCGACGCGAACACCGGATGCGCCGCCGCCGGATTGGCGCCGATCACCATGATGACATCGGAGTCTTCGACCGAGTCGAAGTTCTGCGTGCCGGCGGAGGTGCCGTAGGTCTGGCCGAGGCCGTAGCCCGTCGGCGAGTGGCAGACGCGCGCGCAGGTATCGACGTTGTTCACGCCGAAGCCGCCGCGAACCAGCTTCTGCACCAGATAGGTCTCTTCGTTCGTGCAGCGCGACGAGGTGATGCCGCCGACCGAGTTCTTTCCGTACTGCGCCTGGATGCGCTTGATCTCGGATACCGCGTAGGAGAAGGCCTCGTCCCAGGACACTTCCTTCCAGGGATCGGTGACGTTCTTGCGGATCATGGGCTTGAGGATGCGCTCCTGGTGGGTCGCGTAGCCCCAGGCAAAACGGCCCTTCACACAGGAATGACCCCGGTTCGCCTCGCCGTCCTTGTACGGCACCATGCGCACGACTTCCTCGCCGCGCATTTCCGCCTTGAAGGAACAGCCGACGCCGCAATAGGCGCAGGTGGTCACGACCGAATGCTCGGGCTTGCCGATCTCGATGACCTTCTTTTCGTTCAGCGTCGCGGTCGGGCAGGCCTGCACGCAGGCGCCGCAGGATACGCATTCCGAGGAGAGGAAGCTTTCCTGCATGCCGGGCGAAACGCGACTGCCGAAACCACGGCCCGCGATCGTGAGCGCAAACGTGCCCTGCACTTCCTCGCAGGCCCGCACGCAGCGCGAGCAGACGATGCACTTCGAGGGATCGTAGGTGAAATAGGGATTGGTCTCGTCCTTGCGCAGCCAGTTCTCGTTGGCGACGCCGTCCTTCTTCGCGAAAACGTGGTTCTCGCCGTCATAGCCGTAGCGCACATCGCGCAGGCCCACCTGCCCGGCCATGTCCTGCAATTCGCAGTCGCCATTGGCGGAACAGGTCAGGCAGTCGAGCGGGTGATCGGAGATATAGAGCTCCATCACGCCGTTGCGGATTCTCTTCAGGCGGTCGGTCTGCGTTCTCACCACCATGCCCGGCGTGACCGGCGTGGTGCAGGACGCGGGCGTGCCCGCCCGGCCTTCGATCTCGACAAGGCAGAGGCGGCATGAGCCGAAGGCGTCGACCATGTCGGTCGCGCAGAGCTTCGGGATCTGCGTGCCCATCTCCATCGCGGCGCGCATGATCGAGGTGCCTTCGGGCACCGTGATGCTCTGCCCGTCGATCGTGAGGGTTACATCCTTTTCAGACTTCGAACGCGGCGTGCCGTAGTCGATCTCATGCACGAGGGACATTGCGTTCTCTCCTATTCGGCGGCTTGCGGAAGTTTCGGCGTGGCGCCGAAATCTTCGGGGAAATGGGTCAACGCGCTCATCACCGGATATGGGGTAAACCCTCCGAGCGCGCAAAGGGATCCAAACTTCATCGTGTTGCAGAGATCCTCAAGGATCTCGAGGTTCTTCGCGCGGTCCTGGTTGGCGATGATCCGGTCCATGGTCTCGACCCCGCGCGTGGAACCGAGGCGACAGGGCGTGCACTTGCCGCAGCTCTCGACGGAGCAAAACTCCATCGCAAAGCGCGCCATCTTCGCCATATCGACGGTGTCGTCGAACACGACAACACCTGCGTGCCCGATCAGACCGTCGCGCGCGGCGAAGGCTTCGTAATCGAAGGGCGTGTCGAAGAGCGCGCGCGGGAAATAGGCGCCGAGCGGACCGCCGACCTGCACCGCGCGAACCGGACGGCCGCTTGCGGTGCCGCCGCCGATTTCGTCAACGAGCTCGCCGAGCGTGATGCCGAAGGCGACTTCGTAAAGACCGCCATGCCTGATGTTACCGGCAAGCTGGATCGGCATGGTGCCGCGCGAGCGGCCCATTCCGAAGCCTTTGTAAAACTCCGCGCCCCTGTCCATGACAATCGGCACGGTCGCGAGCGAGAGCACGTTATTGATGACCGTCGGCTTGCCGAACAGGCCCTGATGCGCGGGCAGCGGCGGCTTGGCTCGCACCTCGCCGCGCTTGCCCTCGATGCTTTCCAGAAGCGAGGTTTCCTCGCCGCAGACATAAGCGCCCGCGCCGGTGCGGACTTCGATGTCGAAGTCGTATTGCGATCCAAGCATCTGCCTGCCGAGTACGCCGCCCTTGCGGCCCGCTTCGCAGGCCGCCTCGAAAATCGCAATCGCGTGCGGATATTCGGAGCGGATATAGATGTAGCCTCTGGTGGCGCCGGTGGCGATGCCCGCGATGGTCATGCCTTCGATCAGCACGCAGGGATCGCCTTC
>CAZNPX010000012.1:21193-58749 GCA_964575175.1 uncultured Hyphomicrobiales bacterium
CACCGTCTTCCACTTGATGCCGGTCGGAAAGCCCGCGCCGCCACGGCCGCGCAGACCGGAGTTGGTCACTTCTTCGACGGTCTTTTCCGGTCCGATCTCGATCGCTTTCGCCAGACCCTTGTAGCCGTCATGCGCCTTGTAATCCTCGAGCGAGCGCGGATCGACGATGCCGCAGCGCGCGAAGGTCAGGCGGGTCTGCTTCTTCAGCCAGGGGATTTCGTCGGTGAGCCCGTGCGAGAGCTTGTGCTTGCCGTCGCCGAGCATGGCATCGAGCAGGCTGTCGACATCCTGCAGCGTCGCCGGGCCATAGGCGACGCGGCCTTGCGGGGTCGCAACCTCGAGCATCGGCTCGAGCCAATGCATGCCGCGCGAGCCGTTGCGGATGATCCGGATTTCCTTGCCGCGAGCGGTTGCGGCAGCGGCGAGCACCTGCGCAATCTCGTCCGCGCCGCAGGCGACGGCGGCTGCATCTCCCGGCACATAAATTTTCGTGCTCATCGCGTCGCCTCGCTGACAAGCTGATCGACGCGCTGCTCATCGAGACGGCCGTAGATTTTTCCGTCCAGCATCGCCGACGGCGCAACCGAGCACAGGCCGAGGCAATAGACCGGCTCGAAGGTCACGCGGTCGTCGGCCGTCGTCTCGCCGATCTTCACGCCAAGTCTTTGCTCCGCGCGTTCGCAAAGGTGATCGCCGCCGGCAGCCTGACAGGCTTCCGCACGGCAGAATTTCAGCACGTGCTTCCCGGCCGGCTCGCGGCGGAAATCGTGATAGAAGGTGAAGGTGCCGTGGACTTCGGCGCGCGAAAGATTGAGTGCATCGGCGACGATGGGAATCGCCACCTCCGGCACGTAGCCGAAAGCCGCCTGGATATCGTGCAGGATCGGAAGCAATGCGCCGTCGCGCTGCGCGTGACGCGAAATGATCTCGCGCGCGAGCGGCTCACTCCAGGGCTCGTATTTCGCCATAAGACTCAAGACCTTCTCCCAGCGAGAATGGCTCTAAAGTGCCGATTGGAGGGCCCTCCAATCAATATTGGTGTTTCGTTTCGTAATAGATAAAATCGATCAAAGCGTGGCCGAGCGGCCGGGATTATGGGCGTTTTGCAGCGCAAAATCGCCCATAGTGGGCAAAAATCCTGTAATAGATGATATATATCAGTATCTTACAAACGATTGAGCCAGTCTATGACCCATGCGCCGGCAATATTCATCCGCCAGATCGGCCGGTCCGGGCGCCAAAAAGAATGTGATTTTTCAGGGAAAAACTGGTGAGCCCGGATGGGATCGAACCATCGACACCCTGATTAAAAGTCAGGTAATCGCGCTCCTCAACGATTCTCTGCGGTCTTCTACGTTCTGATTTGCGGCCTGATTCTAGGCTGATATTATGCGTTCGGCATCGTCAGAGTGCGGCCTTCGTCGCGTACAGAAAGCTCAGTCTGTGCCCCCGATGTGCCCCCGCTGGTTGGCGCCAATTTGTCGCGCTTTGGGACAACAAGACAGCCAATGGCTTCGCGCTCTCTCACCGACGTCCTGATCAGATCGCTCAAGGCGCCCTCTAGTGGACGGCTAGAGATAGCGGATGCGCGGTGCGCCGGCTTAGTCCTTCGTATGACGCCTGCCGGTGTTCGGTCTTTTAGCTTCCGATTTCGTGATCCTCGGAGTGGAAAAGTCTCTCGAGCGACTCTGGGAACCTACCCTGACCTTTCTCTGGCGGCCGCTCGTGACAAGGCTAACGAATACCGCGGTACGGTGGCCCGAGGTACGAATCCGGTAGAGGCCAAACGGAAGGCGAAGAACGACGCCGGCACGAAAACCTTCAAGGCTCTCGCTGATCGGTACATGGAAGAACACGCCCGCCGCTTCAAACGCTCTGCGGACGAGGACGAGCGCAATCTTAAGCTCCACGTCAACCCGAAGTGGAGCAAACGCCGCTTCGACGAGATCCGGAAGGCCGATGTAATCGAACTCGCCGAAGGGCTGGTGAAGGCCGGGAAGCCGGTTCTCGCTAACCGCGTCCAGTCGCTCGTCTCGAAGATTTTCAGCTTTGCCGAAGATGCGGGGCTGGTCGAGGTTAAGCCATTTGCTCGCTTGAAGCGCAGGGGCACCGAGAACGTCGGAACCCGGGTGCTCGACAACGACGAGTTGCGTTTGTTCTGGGATCGAATTGTTCAGACCCCGGTAACACGCCGCGTCGGCCTCGCGCTTCGCCTTGAACTGCTGACGGCTACCCGGCCGGGAGAAGTGGCAGGGTTGAGCCGTGGCGAACTGCTAACCCTCGACGATCAAACGAAGGCAACTTGGGTAATACCGAAGGAAAGGTCCAAGAACGGACGCGCGCACCTGATACCTCTTTCACCGCTTGCGGTGGATACGATCAAGGAAGCGTTGAAGTTGGTGGCAGACGAAGATCAATTCTTGTTCCCGTCGCCGTCGAAGGAAAGAGACGCGATTACATCTCACGCGCTTTCGGTTGCAATGGCTCGGTTCGCCCAAGAACTCGACAAGGCGTTACCCGGCGCAAAGACCTGGAAACAAGAACCGCCAACGCCTCATGACTTGCGGCGCACGGCTGCCACCCGACTTTCCGAACTAGGCATCTCCAAGGAAGACCGGGATGCCGTAATGAATCACACCCGCAGCGACGTAGGGTCCAAGCACTACGACCTCTACGACCGCGCGAAGGAAAAACGGATTGCTTTGAATGCGCTTGCGGCCACCATCACCACTGTCATTGAGAATAACGGCGGTGGTAAAGTTGTCCCGCTGGTGAGACCGATACGAAAGAAGAAATAACCAGCTGGGCGTGGATAGGCTTAGCGGCCGACAAGCCGGGAGCGCACTACCCGACCTCCACGCCTTCCAGATAGTGCAACGCGCGGAGTGCGCCGCATGGACCAAAATGGAAATCTAACTAAGGACGCCCACTGGTGGCTGGAGAATGCCTTAGCTTGGGTAATGACAAAAAATATGGTCGCCGTGATGGCTGCAGATGAGGATACGTATGCTCCTTCTCTTCGCTTCCATAGCGACGGCACATACACAACCTCTGGTCGACGGGAGGATGAAGGCTGGCGAATTCTTTACAAAGCTATGCTCGACGGGAGCGTTACAACTTATGTTCCAGGGAGGAAGTGGCGCAAGGTTGATAGGAAAGAGCTTAGCAATAAACGATGGTGCGTCCCGAAAGACGAAGAATACGTAACTCTTTGCTCGTTTGCGACAGAATTCGATCCGCCTAGCGCGTCCGATGCACTAAAGCCACTAGCTGTGTTGGCAGCAGAATTGATGAATGTGTTTCCCGAGAGTGATGGGCCATTGGAAGTGCTCAGCACCGAGTTAGAACCTATCCCCTCGCCAGAGAAAGAACCCAACAAATCCTACATCCGCTTCACTGATGCAGCTTTTTGGGTTGCAACTAAAGGAGGCGCTGAGCCTATTCCCATGGATTCGAAAGAGATATGGAAAGGGTCATTCGATAGTCTGCTATCAAAAATTACAACGGATGTGATTCCGATTTACGGTCGACCGAATGGAAAAGCGCCGGTCAAGTTGATCGATGGCACTGAACTAATTGGTTTGCCTGTCTCGTTTCTTCCGAACGACAAAGAGCTTTACATTCTTATTTCGCGGGGACGCGCACACATTGACTGCTTCGGTCCAAAGCTGTCGGAAATTCAATGGGACAATGATTTCAATGACAAGATCTATGGCCCAGATCGAAAGCTTCTGTACTCGCACCTTGTGCTAACGTCGGCAAAACTACTGGCGGAATACCCTGAATTTTCTGAGAGGCGGGTCAAAACTCTTGCTCCGGGTAAACAGTGTCGTGAGTGGCTCGTGTCCGAAATGAAAGCAAGCCCGGATGCTATGCCGCCAGGCAAAACGCGCGCGTCATACTTGGATTACGCGAAGGCCACTTATGGTGTTGGACGCGACAGCTTTAAATTGGTTTGGCAAGAGGCAATCAAAGCTACAAATTCGAAATGGAATCGACGCGGCCCAAAGGCAAGCAAGGCTACTTAATTGTACGACTCGAATAAATGTGCCGTACAATTACGTAAGGCCGCATGAATACAGTGCATTTGGCCCTGTAGGCAATTTAACGGCTTTCTAATTGCTCGTGATTTTTAGCGAGTAAACGCGCGTCTACGTTCGTCATCGAAGCAAGTGAATAGTTCGCTTGCGAAGATGAGAAACGAAATGACTGACGCATCTATCGAACGAGTCTCGTTCGGTATCGACGAGGTAGCCGCAAAGATTGGCTGCAGCGTCACCTCGGTTTTCAAGTTCATTCGAGAAAAGAAGCTGCCGGCGCGAAAGCTCGGCGGTCGCACGATTATTCGTGCCGAAGACTTGCAAACCTTCATCGACAGCCTTGAGACCGTCTAATCCCGCAAACGAAAAGCCCGGCCACCGCGCCAACGGTACCGGGCCAGAAAGGCACTTGCACACATGCAACCTAAGAAGTTTTTCCGGCGTAAGCAATCAAAAAAGCTTCGCCTCTCCCTCTACTCGTGGGTGCCCGACCACAAGGCGCAGAAGCTCATTACTTCTGCGCTGACCTCGGTCCGCATCGCCGGTAACCGCTCCAACAAGCTGGCGGAGGTGCGCTAATGGCTGAAGTCATTCGCATCGTCGTGAGCGTTGACGGCAGCAAGCCGAAGACGTTTCGCGGTCGCCAAGCTTGGACGCTCAATGAGTTGATTCGCGCCGGCAAGAAGGGCGTCGCCACCGTCGAACGTCCCGCTCCCCGTTGGTCCGATTACGTCATGCACCTGCGCCGCTCGTCGGTCGGTATCTCCACCGACCACGAGAAGCACGGTGGCGCTTACCGCGGTCATCACGGTCGTTACCGGCTTACCTCCAAGGTTCGCGTGATCGAGAAGGTGTGCGCATGAGCATTTTCCCGATCACCCTCATCGAGTTCGACAAGGGCGGCGGAGAAGTCGTGCGCGTCGAACTTCAGGAGTACCGCGGCAAACCTAAGGTTGCTGTTCGCGCTTGGTATCGTGACGCCAAGGGTGAGTTCAAAGCCGGTCGCGCTGGCATCAATCTCGACATTGAGCACGTTCGTGATCTCTCTCGTGGCGTCGTCCGCGCCAAGAAGAAGGCCATCGAGCTGAAGCTTATCGACGATCCGAAAGCCGATGCCGAATAAGAACATCGACTTCACCAGCATCAATCGCGCAGCGGTGGCGGCTCTACCCGCCATCCTGCGTCGCTGGCTTCCGGACGGCCAGATTGAGGGTGGCGAATACGTCGCTCTCAATCCAACCCGTTCCGACAAGAAGCGCGGCTCTTTCAAAATCTCAGTGCGCGGCGGTCGTGCCGGACGCTGGTCTGATTTCGCCACCGGCGACCGAGGCGGAGATGTGATCTCCCTCGCCGCTTACCTTTTTCAACTCTCTCAAGGCCAGGCAGCCCGCCGTCTCGCGGACATGCTCGGCGTGCGCATGGAGCGCAAGCAATGAACAAACCTTTTGAAAAACTCTCACAAGAAGAATTAGCGTCTTCGGTATGCGTCCGGTCGCCAGAACTGGCATCGCGGACGGTGGTTGAAGTCATCCAACCGGTGCCCACGGGCGCGACGAACGTCATGCCATGGTTTCAGGAATATTTCGGCCGCCGTCCCGACAAGCTGTTCGGCTACACCGATGCCGGTGGCAATTCGGTCTCTTATACAGCGCGTTGGAACAATCAGGACGGAAAAGAGATTCTACCGATTGCCTGGACTCGCAAAGCTGATGGCACCCAAGGCTGGGCAGTAAAGCAGCTCCCAGATCCTCGCCCGCTCTACAACCTTCATCTGTTGACGAAAAAGCCGAATGCTCCGGTTGTAGTCGTCGAAGGCGAAGGCAAATGCGATGACGCCGTAAAGGTCTTTCCAGAGTACGTAACAACGACTTCTTGCGGTGGCGCGCAGGCAGCGGACAAGACCGACTGGTCCCCGCTGGCCGGTCGCTCAGTAATTATTTGGGGCGATGCAAACGACACCCCGCTTAAGAATGGTGATCGCCCAGGAGAAATTTATGTCTCCACCGTCGCCCGCTTGGCCATGGAGGCTGGCGCTCGTGACGTGGCAGTGATCGACGGTGCTCTGCTTTCAAAGATGAAACATGACGGCAGCGAACAAGAGCCGAAGACCGGCTGGGATGTATCGGATGCCATCACGGAAGGCTGGACACCGAGTGCGCTCCGAGAGGCTGCGCTGGCCACGGTGAAGCCGGTGGTCGCCCCTCCGCGATATCTCTCGTTCGGCATCTTCACTATGAGCGATGCCGGGCTTTATGCGCGTATTTCCAAGGGTGACGATTTCGAAGAGACTTGGATTAGCGGTCCATTCGAGATTATCGGCCGCGCCCGTGATCCGCACGGTCATGGCTGGTCCCGCATGATGCGGTGGAAGGATGCTGACAAGCGCGTTCATCACCGTGCTATCCGCGATGAGGATCTTCACGTTGAAGTATCGTCTATTGCGTCGTCTCTTGCCGGCCAGGGCTTGCGGATCACCACAAGCTCAAGCCGGCGCCTCCTGATCGATTATCTGAACCAATCGGACGTGACGAACCGGGTCACGGTTGTCAGCCGTACTGGCTATCAGAACGTGAACGGCAAGCGCGTGTTCGTGATGCCCGATGAAACGTTCGGTGAAGTGCCAGACGAGACCGTGATCCTCAACGCGGTCGCCACGTCGCCATATGAAAAGCGCGGCACGCTGGAGGATTGGAAGAGCGGCGTTGGCGCTCTCGTTGCAGGTCATGCGCGGCCGGTGCTTGCTGTTTCGATTGCTCTCAGCGGTCCGCTGCTGGACCTGATCGAACAGGATGGCGGAGGCGTAAACCTCCATGGCGAATCTTCTCGCGGAAAGAGCACTTGCGCTCAGGCGGCAGCGAGTGTTTGGGGTAAAGGTGCCTCTAATCCCGGCTATATGCGGGGTTGGCGTGCGACCGGTAACTCCCTTGAGGCTGTAGCGGAGATTTCCACCGACACCTGCCTCGTGCTGGACGAACTCGGTGTCGTCGATGCCAAGGAAGCCGGCAACATCGTGTACCAGCTCGCAAACGGCGTCGGTAAGTCTCGTGCACGTCGCGACGGTGGTTTGCGCGATGCAAAGACCTGGCGTGTTCCCTTGCTCTCCACCGGCGAAATGCCGATGCAGGCGAAAATCAAAGAGTCGGGACGGAAATCGCGTGCTGGTCAGTCCGTGCGGATTCTTGACGTGCCCGCTGACGCCGGAAACGGCTTCGGGTGCTTCGATCATGCTGGTCCCGATGGCGATCCCGGCAAGCTGGCCGACGCGATCAAGCATGAAGCGCAGGCGCACTTTGGTACCGCTGGACCGGAGTTCATCCGCCGCTTGCTTGCAATGCCGAACGAGGAAGCCCGCAAGAAAGTCATCGGGCTTGTCGAACGTTTCATTCAGGCATTCGTGCCCGCGGATGCCGACGGCCAGGTGAAGCGAGCAGCCCAACGTCTTGGTCTTGCCGCTGCTGCGGGTGAACTCGCAATCGAATGGGGTATTGCACCGTGGCCTACTGGAGAGTCATTCGAAGCCGCAGCAAAGGCATTCGCCGCCTGGATCGCTGGTCGCGGTGGTTCCGGCGCCGCTGAGACATCAGAAGCCATAACCGCCGTGCGGCACTTCATTGAGGCTCACGGGGACTCGCGCTTCCAGTCACTCACCGCTCAGGATGATCGAATAGTTCACAACCTCGCCGGCTACCGTAAGGGCACCGGCAAGACCAAGGTATGGCTGTTCCAGGATGAAGTCTGGAAAAACGAAGTCTGCGAAGGCCGCGATCACGTTGCGGTGGCCCGCACGCTCGCCGAAGCCGGAATGCTCGACAAGAACAGCGATGGCAACCTTCGCAAAGTGACTCGCATGGGCGACCAGCTGCGCCGCTTCTACACCGTCAACGCGACCATCTTCGGCGACGCCGACGAACCCGCCGAAGGACAAGACTAATTCAACGTAACACTTGTAACGCCGTAACTATTGAGCTTTCAGCCGTAACAAGCCGTCAGTGTTACAGCCAAACAGCTGATGTTACGGCGTTACAGAGTTACAGCGCATAGAAAGAAGCTGCTGATGACACTCACTGACGCTTTGACGAACTTGCCATTCGTTCGCCGCGAAGGCGATCACTTTCATTTGTGGGAATTTGAGCCTGTTGGCGATGATCTAACCGACGAGCTTATGGGCGACTGGTATGCGGAGCTTGCTTCTGAGCTTGGCCAATACGCGGGCGGCTTCGACATCACGGCGGCAATCCTGCTGACGGTGGTTAGCCGCTCGCAGCAACGCGGCTTGGGCTGGACCGAAACGGGCTTCATTAAGCGCATTGCTCGTGCCGCTGCACATGGGGCATTGAATTGAAAACTCCTTCTCGCGACTGCCCGCTGCCTTTCATGGCTCCGCTCTCGGACGCGGCCGATGCTGACGTGCCTGAGGGTTGGGATTTCTGGAGCGTTAAAGAAACAGGCAATGATCAAGACGACTACGTCACCGGCGCCGAATACGCTCAGCTTGCGCTCGAAAGTGTCGCTGACGCGGCAGAGGCCACTCACCTAAAAGCCGGACGGCACTTTGAGCCAAGCCGTATTCTGTCGCGAATACTATTCGCGATCATTTCGAAGAATGCGCTCGGACCTATCGAGTATGGCTTTCTTGATCGCATCGGTCGCGCAGCGTCAGTCGCCTATTCGGCAAATCAGCATCAACTCTTTTTCGACGCATACGCCGATGACGTTCAGTAACGATGTAACAGCGTAACTTGTAACGCTTTGTATTAAATTTTTTTCACTAACTTCATTCGCGCACAATCGCGACACGTCGTGATGACTCGTCGTGCATCGCCTGCATGAACGAAGCGAGTAATTGTGATGTCGTTGTTGTGCGCTACAATTACAAATAATTACGCACAGTATTGTGCACTCAACATCTTGGAGTTGCTGAATGCGACGCTCGATATATGGAGAGACGATTCAAGTTCGTGTGCCGAATGGAATAGGCGCTGCTCTTGAACGCGCATCTCAGAAAGAACGCACCACCGTAAGCGAGTGGTTGCGACGTGAGATCATTCGAAAGCTTCGCGAGTCGGGGATCGACACTGATCCCGGCGCGGGCATGGCAGCGAGCGCAATTTAATGGCCGACGGTATTCGATGGGACCTTGTTGCGAACGCGGGCAAGGGCTGGGTTGATAGCTATCAGCGCGGGCGTGAAACGCATTTTGATAACCAGGCACGAGAAGTTCTTAATCCGAGCGGCCCTGGCCTATTGCAGCGGCTGGTCGGTGGTGTCGTCCCTGGCACCCAGCAGCCACCTGGCGGCTCTATCCTATCGCAAATTGCGGGTATTCCCGCAGCGCCCCAGCAGGCGGCGCAACGCTTCGACCCGAATAATCCTACACCTGAGCAACTTGCCGTGCTGATGCAGAGCCCGCGATTCGCGCCGATGGCTGCGCAGCTTATGCAGCAGAAGCAGCAACAAACGAATACGGATCGCCAGCAACGGAATTGGCAGGCAGGTCATAACCTTCAAGTCGCTCAATTTAATCGCGGAGAAAATCCGCAGGGGTTTGAACCTGATCCCGAGAACCCAGGCGGCTTGCGACCCAAGCGCGGCGGACCAGCAGACCCGACGTACATCTCTGCGGCAACGAACGCAAAACCAAACCGCGTTCCATTCGGCGTACAAAACGCCGAAGCAGAAGACCTTTCCGCTGTTCAGGGTTTAAACACAATCAACAGCGAACTCGGCAAGTTTAACAAGCAAATTAAAGAAGGAAAACTGAATCTCAGTTTCAAGCAAAATCTGCTTGCGGCCGGCAGGAACTTTGCTGGTTATTCTGATGAGGCTTCACGCAACTACGAAAGCTTCGTCGCCACTCTTGAACGACTTCGCAACGAAAGCTTACGACTGAATAGGGGCGTTCAGACGGAAGGCGACTCTCAGCGTGCATGGAACGAGTTGGTAAGGAATATTACCGATCCGGAGGTGGTGACACAGCGGCTAAAAGAAATCGTAAATCTCAATACAAAGGCTGCGAACTTCAAGCGCAACATTATCGTTCAGCGTCGGGAAGATAATAGGCTTCCTAATCTCGATTTCGACCGGGTTCTCACGCCGCAATCAAACAACACTAATGAGCAGCAACAATACAAGGATGGCGATACCGCTACTGGTCCTAATGGAGCTCGTATGCAATTCCAAGGTGGTCGATGGGTACCAATGCGATGAAGCCAAAATTACCTGATCACAGCACCGCGGGGGATGTCAGCGAGAAATCAGTAGGTCTCCCAGCTTGGCTCATTGATTCCATAAGGCGGCAAAACGAAACTCGCGAAGATCAAAAGCGCACACACCAATGAGTAAATTTCGCAAAGGCCAATCGGGTAATCCGGCCGGTCGACCGCGCGGGGCACGCAACAAATTCGGGAATGAGTTTGTGGAAGCGTTGGCTGAAGATTTCGCGATGCACGGTGCCGCAAGTATTCAGAAGGTTCGGGAGAACAGCCCCACCGCCTACTTGCGTGTAATTGCACAGGTCATTCCAAAAGAAATCGAATTCAACGGTGGCAGTCGCGGTCTACGTGAGTATTCCGACGCAGAATTGCAAGCAATCATTGCTGATGAGGAAGCGGAAAAGCATGAGCAACCTGCTTGATCCTCAATCTCGCGACCTTTTAATCCGCACTGTCTATGGTGAAGCTGGCAATCAGCCTCCGGATGGCCAGTCAGCGGTGGCAAATGTCGTGCTCAATCGGCTTCGCTCTGGTCAGTTCGGGCCAAGCGTTCGCGATGTTGTATTTGCTCCCAACCAATTTGAACCGTGGGGAACCCGCCGTAACGAATTGATGGCCCTTAAAAACAATCACCCGGCTTACCTAGCAGCGGCGAGTGCTGTGGATGGCGTCTTAAGTGGTCAGACACAAGACAACACTAACGGCGCAACTCACTTTCTGAATCCAGGAATTGTTCGGCAACGGCGCGGTGGCACACTTCCCGCTTGGGCATCCAATAAACCTACCGCCACGATTGGCGATCACTCATTTTACATTCCTTCGAACCGAAGAACGAAAATGCAAACCGCAGACAATAGCGCCGCAGGCGTACTTCCCCCTGGCTTCACATTAGACAAGCAGGAGGATCCGTCACAACAGCAAGCGCTACCGGCTGGCTTCGTGTTGGATAAGCCGAAGAATAGTTTTGATAGGGTTTGGGCAAACGCCGACGGTACTGAGCCGCCGCGGGATGTTCCTCTACGCACGATGAAGGAATCCCCGCTCGATCCTGAGATTGATCGTATTCTTGACCGTGAGGCACAGAACCCAGACCCGTCGATTGCACGACAGGCCCGCGTAGAACAGCACATTCGCGACCCACGCGAGCAAGTAATTCGCAACGCGATTTACAATAACCCGATTACCGGGGCGCTAGCTTTTATCTTTCCTAAAGAAACGGTTGTCCAAGGTGTTCTATCCGGTTTCAGCGATGAAATGCTTGCGCGGATAAAGTCCAGCCTCGGACAAGGCGTTTACGACGAAGTCGTTCAGGCAAACCGCGAACGACTGCAACGAATTCACAATGAGAATCCTGCTCTGGCTGTAGCCGGCGAAGTAGCTGGTAACTTGACCACGGTACCGGTGGCTGGCGCGCTCAACCTATTCAAAGGCGCTTCTGCGCTTCCCCGGATTGCGAACACCACTTTGAGCTCCGCCGCGCTTAGCGGCCTCTATGGAGTCGGCCAAGGCGAAGGCTATGAGGACAAGCTGAACAAGGGGCTTGAGGGCACACTCTGGGGTGGGATTCTTGGCCTCGGTGGTGAGGCGCTTGTCAGCGGTGCGAGTGCTCTGTTGCGCAAGGGCTTCGGAGCAAACCGGGCTCCCGCCCCAAACGTGAACCCGCAACAGCGAATTGCCGAAAATGCGGAGTTCAATATTCCGCTCACTGCTGGCGAAGCCACCGGCAACCTTCGTCAAATGGGCTGGGAGAACGCGGCACGCAACAACGCCAAAGGCGAATATCCTGGCCGCGAGATGCAGCGGTTCGATGCGCAGCGAGCAGACGCCGTTAACACCGCCGCCAACGAAACCATTGGCAGTCAGTTTGGCCCTCGCGTAGCAGCCGATCAGGCTGGCGATATGACAGCCCAGGCTATGCGCGATAAAGCCGCCCTGCTCCGTGCGGATGCCGACAACGCGTACAGCGCGGCTGCCAATAAGAACACATGGATTGCGGCAGACGAAGTTGCGAACCTTAGCCAGCGCGTCACCGATGAACTGGAGAAAGCCGGTATTCGCCTCGACACTTACGGCAACTATCCCGGTTCTCAGAACGCGATGAATATCCTGAAGCGAGTTTCCGGTTTCGAAGGTGCGCCGCAGAGCGGTCAGATACTCGCTCAATCTCTTGAAGGTCTTGAGCAAGCCCGCAAAAGCCTGCTCAAAGTGCGTGCCGGAAGTGCCGAAGACGGACGCGCGCTCGGGGAAATCAAAAAGCAATTCGACAACTGGATCAGCGACGCAATCGACAAGCGGCTATTCCAAGGTGATCCCACCGCGCTGGATGACCTTAAGAAAGCCCGCGCCCTTTGGAGCCAATACAAGGGAATGACGGCTGCCGAGCGCGGGCCGATGCAGGTCATCTCGCGCATGGTGAACGAGGAACGCACCGGCGCAGAGGTAGCCAATTGGTTGCTTAGTTCAAGCACCGTTGGCCAAGCGGGCATTTCGGCTCGCGTGGCGGCAAAAGTTAAAGGTATCGTCGGCGCCACTTCCGATGAGTGGCAGGCGATCCGCTCGTCAGCTTGGGAACGCGTGGTGAATGACGCCACCGGCAAGCCGCGCAATGCCCAGCAAATTGCGAAAGCAATTGAGGACCTCACACGTGGAAACGGTAGGGCGCTAGCGAACCAACTTTATTCGCCAGCTGAACTCGGCCAGATGCAGCGGCTTGCAGCGGCAATCCGAAATACAGCCACCGACCCGCGAGCTTTCAATCCTTCTCGCTCGGGCTACGAACTCGTGCGAGCAATGGGCGACAAGCTGGGGCTTGTGATATTCGGTGCTGGTGCCGGTGGTGCAAGCTGGGCTACGGGCGATCCCCGTTGGCTTGGCCTCGCCGCTCTCCCGGTCATGCGCAGTGCGTCAGGCGCGATGAAGGCAAATGCAGCCCTGAGCCCATTACCTCCCGCGCTGGGTACTACTGCGGCAGAGATTTTCAGAATCCCGCAGCGCAGTGTTCCGGCGTTGCTCAATCAGAACTGACAAGCCGGGTCCAAAACAAAGTTTAGTCTGGCCTCAAACCGTTCGTTTGATATGGTTCCGTTTCACGTTGGGGACCATAGAATTGCGCCGGATTTTTCTGTTTGGCTTTCTTGTCGCCGCCAGCCCCGCTATCGCCGACGATAGCGCGAATAGGATTCTGCCTGGTTGCGAAGTTTTTCTGACCGACAGCATCATGAATCCTTTTGACCAAGCCCGTTGTTTGGGAATTGTTGAAGGCATATTCTTTGCTGATCATTTTTGTCCGCCATCATCTGGCGTTGTGAAGAAGCAAGTTGTGCGATTGGTGGTTACTGAAATGAACAAAATTCCCCATCGCCATAATGAAAGCTTCTTCAGTCTTACTTCCGAGATTCTTCGGAAAGTGTGGCCGTGCAAGCAGTAGCTACCTAAGCAATGCGAATGTCGCGGTTGGAAGCCATTTTATGAGATTGGTAATTTTAGTAGTGCTCATTCTCCCGACCTGGGGTGCGCATGCAGCACTCTATTGCACAAAGCCGAGCAAACCTTACTGCGCTGAAGGTTATGGCCGCTTTTCGGACGACTACGACTTTCAGAGTTGCCGCAGCGAAATGGAGAGCTACAAATCGAGTATCGAGCGGTACATCCGCTGCGTGATCGATGAAGCTGAAAGCGATGTTAGCAAAGCTCGAAGCGAGTACAACAGCGCCGTCGAGAGCTTTAATTCCCGAGCGCGCAGTGCGTACTAAACGTTAGCACTTGTCACCGAGATGTCGACTTCGCGTCTAATCGATCACGCGCAGCCGCATCTCTGCCATCACCTCGACCGTAGCAATATGCGGCGACGACAAGCAGAATCAGGGTAACGAAATGCTGCATACCAAGCATCCAGCCCGACAAAGCCGCAAAAGCAACTATAACTCCTGCCCAAACCTGTAATGGCATCAACAACTCCGGCGACCGATCCTGTTGGCGGTGAGAAGAAATACCAGCAGCCCGATGACCAACAAAGTTAGGGCGACGGCGATAACGCCTTCTCCGAATACTCTCGCCGCCCAAGCGGTAATTGGCCGGATAGCGTGAACACTCGTCCAGGCAGTGGCCAGGTGAGCGAGCCCATAAGCGACACCGATAGCAGCACCGTAGGCCGCTAGGGCCACCGCCCTCCCCACCGCCGAACTAGGCCAATAGAAGCGATCCATAGCCAGATATTACCATTGTCGTTGGCTACGTGTAACCGCCTGTTACAGCCGCTGTTACGGATAAAACGCCTTTAGTTACGGTGTTACAGCGTTACAACGTAAAACTAGAGGTCAATGCCAAGCTTCTCTTTCGCCTTTGCTTTTACGTAGGCTTTGGCCATCCCGACGATAATTTCCCAACCCGCGCCACCAATCTTCTCAATCCCTTCCTTGGTTTTTCGCCAAATGGCCGGATCTCGAACGTCATTCAGGAAGTCGTGCCCCTGCAAGGTTAGAGTAAGGTCAAGTCAGTTATCGCCGTCCGTTGACCCCGCCTCGACGCCGCGCAGGAGCGGGGAGAGGTCAGCAAGCAGGGGGCTCATGTTTCGGCTGGGAACATGAAGACAGAAGACCTTGGTATCTCCCGCAAGCAAATTCACGAAGCTCGCGACGCCGCGAGTACCTTAATTGCAACTAATGCGTTGTCAGCGGAGGTGGCGGCCAATACTCGAACAGCACCGCCCTCGCCCAATTGCTCGGTTGCGGTATACTCCCCGAATGTCGTCTCGAAGACGACCGGCGTTTTCGGCTTTGTCAGGGCGCCATCCCACCACCGGAGTCGTATCTATGTGCGGTCGATTCGCGAAGCATTATACGTGGGAAGAAATTCACGCGTTCTCGCAGCCTTTGAGCCGGCCGGAGATGATGCCGAATTTCGAGCCCCGCTATAACGTGTGCCCTACACAGCAAGTTGATGTAATCACGCAGTTCTCAGGAGAGAAAAGCAGAAGTTTTTCGCAGATGCGGTGGGGTTTAGCCCCGTTCTTTTGGAAGAAGACGCTCAAGGAATTGCCAGCGACGTTTAACGCGCGAGCAGAGACGGTCGCAGAGAAGCCGATGTTTCGGACGGCTTTTAAAGAAGGCAAGCGATGCATCATTCCAGCTAGCGGCTATTTCGAGTGGACCGGCGAGAAAGGGCACAAACAGCCACATTACTTTACGCGCCGTGACGGTGGCATTATCGGCATCGCGGGATTATGGGATGCTTGGAATCCGACAGGGAAGCCAGAGGATACTGTTCTCTCCTGCACCATGATAATCGGACCAGCGAACAAGTTTGTTTCCGCCTTCCACGACCGGATGCCCATGATCCTCGAGCGGGATCAATTTACGGATTGGCTGAATGCTAAATCTGGAACGGAAGTTTTCAAGCCAGCTGACGAAGATTTATTAAGACAGCAGCCAGTATCGACGCGCGTGAATAGCAGCCGCGCGGATACCAATGATGAAAGCTTGATTGAGCCGATACCACTTCACTAAATTTCGTAGCGAGAATGGATCTTCTCACCTGCTAAAAAGCGCTGAATTTCCGCTTCACTCCTAGGAATAGTGCGCGCCACATTGCGACTTCCACATAATTTGCAACGCAGTTTTAGATTGCGGACGTATTCCATGTTTCCGCGAAAGCTGAACCCAGGCGTATATTCCGTGGATCTAACAATCCTTTTGTGACCGCAGCCGGAGCAACGAAGCGCAAGGGCTGCTTCACCCATATAAATTTGGTGCATGTTGGCCGACACGTTCGCATCCCTAGCTTCCCCGCCGAGGTGACGCCTGCCGAATCTAATGGTGGAGGCGTTCGCCGCCTTGTGCAAAGCTAGGATGTGGATACCCGCTTCCGAAGTTCGTGGAGCACTATATATAGCGTCGCTTATAAAACGATTATCAGAGCAAGATCATGCTGTCGCGAATTTTGCTTCAAGCGGGCTTTCTATTTTGTGCGTTGACCGGCCTTACCTCAGTCGCACATTCACAAACTGCTACACCCGGTGGCGGAGCGGTGACGATTACTGATCTCGTCTTTAGCGAAAGAACTAAACGAGGAATCGTTACTGGTTGCGAACTTGAGTATCGTCTTTGGTTTCCAGATCACTTTCAAAACAAGGGAAATGTCGTCGCACTTATCGGCGCGGTGGGGGTGCTTTTTGATCCAGACTCAGGACGGCAGCCGGCGCTAATTTTGAAGGTACGCGGCAGAGACTTCAGAAATAATCAATTCGTCCCTTTCGACGTGACTTACGCTTACCTCCGCGGCGGAGGACAATCTTTGGCTGGGCGAGAAGTTGGAGCGTTCAAGTGTGAGGGTGATGGAGCGTGCGTGAGTTACACCCTACTTAATGAACCTGCGATGCTCAACAGTCTGACCGCTCACGGATTTGCAATTTCCTATCTGCGAGCGAACGCTAGTGCCGATGTAACTATTCCCGTGCCCTACGACTCGCCAGAAAAGGCGCTGGCGTTTGCAAATTGCACAGGCAAGGTTCTTAAGTCCGTCGAAGCAGCGCTAAAGAAAAACAGCAAATAAGCAAAGTCTTCTTCGTTCGCTAACTACCTTCATTCGCCAAGTCTTCAGTAAGACTGGGGGAACGGAAATCAGCGTAGCTGAGCGTTTGCAGCTATCCCTTCAGCGCCTTTTGTATCAAGGCCCGAACGGCATCAGAGAAGTTTAAGGGAGGCTTTTGCCGTTTGCCCCACTTCTCTATCTGCTCAATCATCTCGCTCGTGAAGCGAATGAGCTTTTTTTCATCAAAGAGTTCAGTGCGTCCCATAGGCCTTTCTCATAACGTATATACGATATTGACACGTCGCTAGATAGCGTATATACGTTATTATGGCGTTAATGAAAAGCAATTTCGGCCTTCGCCAGTGATGCAACACCGACGAAGGCCTAACCCCAGCCACAATGGAGTGCATCATGGCAAAGGCTAACGAAGAGAATATCACACGGCGGAGGGTGCTCAAAGGGACAGGAGCAGCCGTTATGCTGACAGCAGTAAGTGCAATTACACAACCCGCACGATCCGAAGACGCGGGCACCATAAATGATTTATGGGAACGACGTGCCGCGGTGGTCGTCAAATACCGACGCGCACGTGAAGACTACAACAACGCCAGGAAGAGAATGCCGAAATGGGCACTAATTGGTCCGCAATATATCAACGCTAAAGGAGAGAAATGTGGTCCCACTGTTGGATGGCCAGAGGTTGCGGATGTAGCGGCCGTCGGCCTTCCAGAGCACGAGGGTTCATTCCGCGCTATTCGACCGAGCCCGCTCACTGCGGTGAGCGACTTTAAGCTATTGCTCGGTATGTGTTTGCATAACCCGGAACGCCGCAAAGAATTGAAGCTTCGGTATCGGGAAAAGCTGGCGAGAATCCGAGAGCGCCTAAATCAAAAGAAACAGGAAGAGGACCGGTCAGGGTTGACGGCTGCGACAGTCCAGCTTGAGACACATGGCGATGCTCTGTATGAAATCGAAGAGCAGATTATTGCGCTTGAAGATTACACTGCGGCGGGTATAGCCGCCGTCGCATGCATCGAAATTGGTCGCGATATTTCCCATGACGATGTTGCAACTGATGAACCCGAAGTGAGCTTTCATGTTCGCATACTTCGCTCGACCGCAGATAAATTAAATGGTCGTCTTGGTGCTGATGTGCGGGCTATTTTATCCGGCCTTCCGCTTAAACAGATTGGCGGCTTCTGCTAACAACGTAATGGGGCGGCCACCACAGAAAACGCCGCCCCTTACTTTTTTAGGCAGGCCCTGGCAGGGCGACATCAAGAATTCTCGGTTGGCTGTTCCGGTGTAGCGGCAAAGGGCGTTTTGATCGCCAAGCGGCGCTGAAAGTAAGCAACCTGCGACGGCGCTAGTCGCTCGCTCATATCCGGATTCGGAACGGCAACTGTGCAGCCTGTTTTTCCGGTAATCTCGAGAACTTCATACGCGCTCGCGTCGGCTCGGGTTCTCACCTTCACTTCAACGGTGCAGCCGAGTCCAATGGCAAATTCGACGAACCGCCCAAGCGTCGGGTGTCCGCCGAAAGGCGCCGACATGCGTTAAGCAGCTTTAGCGAGCACAGCCTGGACAGTCGGAATTGCACGATCCGCCGGCACGTTCACACGGCCAATCGAATGCGAGCCCTTCTCCCAAAGCTGATGAAACAGCACGGGAGCCGGTGCAATGCCGTCGAAGGGCTTGCCGGTACGTTCCATGGTGATCGCGCACTCGGCCTCAAGCGTGAGGTCAAGGCGATCAAGCAAGGTGTCGAGGTCCGGTGCTTGGGTAGCGATGTCGTACTCCAAGCACTGGGCCACATACAGATCACCTTCCTTGAACACCACCGCGCGGATGTCCTTGAGGTCGGGGGTCGGGCCTTTAGCACTCATCGGAGTCTCCAAGGGGTGCTTCGCGCACCCCATACCGCGTTTACACCACATGGGTTCCTAAGCCGTCAACGCGGTCTAGACCCCGTCTGGCCGGAGTAGAAGCATTGGCAGCTACCATGGTTCCTTATATCGTCAATATGGCTGACCTATGAAGGTCCCTAGCGGGGTGTCATAGGAAGATTTATCTGGGGTCACTCGGGAGGGCCGGAACATTCGTCCTGCGTCAAACGCCCGCTGGTAACAGCAGGATAACAGGGCGGCCGAAGGTTTATCGGACATCAATGGCTGCTCAGAACAGCGCGATAACAGCGGTAGAGCGCCTCAGAACAGGCGCGTAACAGGCGCCGGAGCTGATCCCCTGAAAATACAGGCGATCAACAGGCCATGTTGCCCCCGACCGACAGGGGATAAAATGCGATTCTATAGCCAGATCAATTACTTAAGCTTTCAAATGGGGGCGGCAGGCCATTCAGAACAATGGATTATCAATCCGGGATAGACCCCCGATACCTAACCTGCTGGCATGATTGCGATATTTGGATTTTTGGTGCGCTTTTTAATGCCAGCCCGCTCCTAGCTTACGGCTTAGTAAAATCAATAACTTAGCTATTGATAACAATGGAGATTCTGGCAGGAAGTCAGCTCCGAGATTCGCAATGATTTCAATAACTTGACCATGACTAAACAGGGTAATTCTGTGCCCCTGGTGTGCCCCCAAACGGGACTCTAAAGCAGTGACTTAAGCCCGAGGCGTCGCCGCCTTCGGACAATACACAGCAATATCAATATCTTAATGGATATAATATTGGTGAGCCCGGATGGGATCGAACCATCGACACCCTGATTAAAAGTCAGGTGCTCTACCACTGAGCTACGGGCCCTGCCGGGCGGGACTGGTACGGACCCATGCCTAACCCGTCAAGGCAGGCGGCGCTTCCGTTCAGGAAAAGATGCTTTGCGGCAACAGAAAAGGTCCCGGCGGGACGACGCCGACGCGAACCTTCACGCCGTAGAGCGCGTGGATCAGCTCGTCTGTAATGATTTCGGCGGGCGAGCCGCGCGCGATCACCTCGCCGCCGCGCATCGCGACGATCTCGTCCGCCGACATCGCCGCGAGATTGATGTCGTGGAGCACCGCAAGCACGCCGCCTCCCGCGGCCGCGTGTTCGCGCGCGGTCCGCAAGGTCGCCAGCTGATGCGGCAGATCGAGGCTGGAGGTCGGCTCGTCGAGCAGCAGATAGCCCTGCCCGCCATGGGCCCAGAGTTGCGCGAGCACGCGCGCGAGTTGCACGCGCTGCCGTTCGCCGCCCGAGAGCGTGTCGTAGGACTGCTCCCTCGCCGCCAGCATATCCACCTGAAGCAGCGCGCGTTCGACGAGTTGCGTGCCTTCCTTGCGCGGAAAATATTGCGGCAGGCCGAGCGCGACGATTTCCGCCGCAAGAAACGGAAAGGCAACGACGACGGATTGCGGAAGCACCGCGCGTCTCCGCGCGAGTGCCGCGGCATCCCATTTCGCAAGCGCGGTGCCGTCGAGCGTCACCGCGCCGCGGTCGTAGCGGCGCTCGCCCGCCATCACTTTCATCAGCGTCGACTTCCCGGCGCCGTTGGGACCGACGATGGCGACGACCTTTCCCGGCGACAGCGTGAGCGAAGCGTTCGAAAGAATTCGCTTCGCGCCGACCTTCACGTCGATGTTCTCGGCGACATACATGCTCAGCCGAAGCTCCGCTTGTGCCGCTGCAACAGCCAGATGAAGAACGGCGCGCCGATGAATGCCGTCACCACGCCGATTGGCAATTCCGCGGGCGTCGCAACCGTGCGCGCAAAAATATCCGAAGCCGTCAGCAGCGCGGCCCCCAGAATTACGCTGCCGAAGATCAGCGTCTTGTGCGACGGGCCGATGCTGAGCCGCAGAAGATGCGGCACGACGAGGCCGACAAAGCCGATGATGCCGCTGACCGCGACCGCCGCGCCGACACCGGCGGCAACGATGACGATTGCGAAGCGCTTGATGCGCTCGACATTCACGCCGGTGTGGAAGGCTTCCGCCTCGCCGAGCGCGAGCGCATCCAGTCCGCGCGCGATCCAGAACGAGCCGGCGATCAGCACGGCCGTGAAAGGAAGCGCGAGGCCCACGCGCTGCCAGGTCGCGCCGCCGAGGCTGCCGAGCGTCCAGAACGTGAATTCGCGCAACTGCTGGTCGCTGGCGACGAAGATGATCAGGCCGGTGCAGGCGCCCGCGAGCGCGCCGAGCGCGATGCCCGCGAAAAGAAGATTGGCGACCGAAGTTCGCCCTTCATGGGTCGCAAGTTTATGGAGCAACGTGATCGCGAGCAGGCTGCCGGCGAAGGAAGCCAGCGGCAGCGCGTGATTAATGGCCGCGCGCGGAATGTAGGCGGCGGCGTAGCCGCCAAAAACGATCCACGCGACCGCGGCCAGCGCCGCTCCGGGAGAAATGCCGACAAGGCCGGGATCCGCGAGCGGATTGCGGAACACGCCCTGCATGATCGCACCGGCGACGGCGAGCGCGGCCCCGACGATGGCGGCGAGCACGGTGCGCGGCAGCCGGATGTCCAGCACGACAACGGCGTCGCGCAGATCGATCGCCGAGGTGCTGCGGACGCCGAAGGCTCCGTTCCACAGGATCGAGACGACCTTTTCCGGTGCGATGACGACGGGCCCGATGGCAAGCGACGCGACGATGGCCACGAGCAACAGGAGGGCGCAGCCGCTGAGGATCGTGCGCGTCCTTCCCGCCCGCCGCCACGACACGCTGAGGGCGGCGTCGCCCACAGTCATCGCGCCGGTGCCGGCTCCGCCTCAGTCCAGGGCCGTGGCGGCAGCTGCGGCAGAGAAAGTTCGGGGTAAATCGCGGCGGCCAGCGCAGACGCGGCATGTGCCGAGCGCGGGCCGAAGGAAAGATAATAAGAAGGCACTGACACAAGACGCTTCTCGCGCGCGGCGGGCGTGCCCGCAAACGCCGGCAAGGCGAACATCACCTCGGCGCCGAGGCCGTGATTGCGCTCGAGCATGGTGATTACCGCCTGCGGCGCCGCCGCGAGCGTCGCTTCCGGCGTGGCCGGCTTGTAGCCGTTCATGCCGCGCACCGCGTTGTCGACACCCGCGAGCGCAAATATTCCCTGCGCGCTCGTGTGTTCACCGGCGACGGTCGGCGTGCCGTTGCCGACCGCGAGGACGAAGACTGCACTGCGCCGCACGGCGATCTTCGCGCGCATGGCCGCAACGGCTGCAAAATCCTCGGCGATCTGCTTCGCCATCGCCTCGCCCTTTTCGGGAACGCCGAGCGCCTGCGCGATGAAGCGGACTTTTCGCAACACGCTCGCCTCGTCGTGCCCTTCAGGAACGATCACGAAGGGAACCGACGCGCTTGAGAGCACCTGCACGGCATCGGCCGGGCCCGAGCCCTCGATTGCGAGTACAACTTTCGGCGCAAGCGACAATACGCCCTCGGGCGAAAGCGCGCGCATATAGCCGACGCTCGGCTTTGCTTTCACCGCGCCGGGAAACGTGCTCGTGATGTCGACCGCGACCACGCGATCGCCAAAGCCGAGCGCAAAGACGATTTCCGTCACCGCGCCGCCGATGGTCACGATGCGCGAGGTATCGGCGATTTCCAGGGTACGGCCCGACGCATCCGTCACCGTCCATGCGCCGGCATTGGCGACGAAAGACGAAGCCAACAAAATTGCGGCGGCCGCCGCCAGAAGATGACGCAATCGATTCATTTTGTAAGTATTAGCTTGTTGAGCGCCGTGAGACGCAGACGATACACCTCGCCCTCGTGGCCGATGGTTATTTCTTTCGTGCCCACGAAGAGATTGCGGCTTTCTATCCGGTGGTTGACGACATCAATCGTTCGCGCATTCGGCTCGGAAATTTCCGCCGCGCTTATGACTTCCACCGGATCGGCCTTTTTTGACATCGAGGAACTGTCCATCACCCGTGTGCGTCGCTCTTTTGAGTAATTCTCAACTGCGCTCAGTTTAGAATTACTTTTATGTAGTGATTTCAACAACTTGACCGATGTACGCGCGATCGTTACAGATAGCAACTAATTTGCGAGGCCCTGTTGGTTTCGCAAAGCCTGCCAGCTAGCCGCAGCGTCGTGCTGCCGCCCGCAAGCCCGGCAAAAAAGAATAACGCGTGGGGCATCAATCAAATGGCTGGAACGACACGGCGCACGTTTGCGCTACTGGGCGGCGTAGCTGCTCTGACAATCTCTTCTTCCGCATTCACATCCGCATCGGCGCAAGTAACGACGCTCGATGCGATCACGATCACCGCAACGAAGACCGAAGAATACGCGATCGATTCGCTGGCGCCGATCAGCACCATCCGGTCGGAGCAGATCGACCAGACGCGCCCTTCGCGCCTGTCGGATCTCTTTCTCGCGATTCCCGGCGTCAAATTCCAGGACCGCGGTGACGAGCCGGGCAATGCGATCAACATCCGCGGCCTTCAGGATTTCGGCCGCGTCGCCGTGCTGATCGACGGCACGCGCCAGAACGCACAGCGTACCGGCCACTTCGCCAACGGCTTCTTCTATCTCGATCCGGAATTGATCGGCGGCGTCGATGTCGTGCGCGGCCCCACGGCCAACATCTACGGCTCGGGCGCGATCGGCGGTGTCGTCTCGATCCGGCTCAAGGAAGCATCGGATATTCTGCGTCCGAACCAGCGCTGGGCCGTCGAAACCACGGGCATGCTCGGCAGCAACACCGGCAGTTCGCTGTTCTCCACGTTCGTCGCCGCGCGCGACACGAATGCCGACGTTCTGTTCGGCGGCGTGTTCCGCGACGCGCAGAACTACAAGGACGGCACCGGCTTCATCATTCCCAACTCGTGGAACGAGACGAACAGCGGTTTGTTCAAGGCTAACTTCCGCCCGTTCGACGGCCACACCGTCACGCTGAGCGGCACGATCCTCGATTCCAACTACAATTTCGGCCAGCCGCCGCGGAACGGGCAGACCGGCTCGTCGGTCTATGCGACCAATACCGAGACCTACAACGTCAACACCCGCTGGCGTTACCAGAGGCCGGAAGACCGCCTGTTCGACTTCGATGCGAATGTCTACTGGACCCGCACCGACACGAACCAGTTGAAGATCCTGCACACGACCACGACCAACGCCGCCTATTGCGGCGGCACGGTGCCGGGCAACAACATCAGCGGCTGTATCGGCGATCTTCGCGGATTCCAGCTCGACACCGTCGGCTTCAACATCAACAACACCACCCGCTTCTCCGGCTCGACCGGCTGGGAGCATGCGCTCACCTATGGCGGCGACTTCTTCAACGATCAGGTGTCGACCTTCGACCCGCGCGGCACCGGCGCGCTCACCACACCCGGCGGTCGCCGCAACGTATTCGGCGGCTTCCTCCAGCTGAAGTCGTCGTTCTCCAACTGGCTCGAAATCGTCGCGGCCGGCCGCTACGACCAGTACGACTTCGAAGCTGCGGGAGCCTCGCTCAGCAAGAGCCACTTCTCGCCGAAGATCACGGTCGGCGTAACGCCGTGGGCCGGCGTACAGCCTTACGTCAGCTATGCCGAAGGCTACCGCTCGCCGACGCTCACGGAAACGCTGATCATCAGCGCGCATCCCACCGGCGGCGGCCCGCCCCCGGCGGTCTGCCCGGACGGCACCCAGGGCATGTTCTGCTTCCTGCAAAACCTGTCGCTGCGGCCGGAAATCGGCCGCAACAAGGAAATCGGCGTCAACTTCAAGTTCGATAACATCTATCGGCCCGGCGACGCCCTGCGCGCGAAGTTCAACGTGTTCCGGAACGACGTGGACGATTACATCGAGCTCGTTGCCTTCGGACCGCTGGTCCCGATGTATAACGTCCCGCAGTTCGCGCAGTACCAGAACATCACGCAGGCGCGTATCGAAGGCGTCGAATTCGAAAGCACCTACGACGCCAAGACCTGGTTCGTCGGCCTCGCGGCGCAGTACCAGCGCGGCAAGAACGTCTCGACGGGTATCGGCCTGGTCAACGTCCAGCCGAACAAGGTCGTGACCACGGTCGGCCTGCGGTTCCTCGAAGGCAAGCTGACGACGATGGTTCGTTGGGCCGCAGTCGATCACAACACCGACCTTCCCGCGAACTACGTGCCGTCACACCACTACAACCTCGTGAACCTGCACGTGAACTACAAGGTGAACGAGCACACCACGCTCGCACTGAACGTCGACAACCTCCTGAACTCTTACTACCAGCCGTATCCCACACAGCGCACGACTGCGACCGACAACCAGAACGACTCGGTCTGGGCGAGCGCGGGCGCCGGCATCACGGTCAAGGGTTCGATCAAGGTCCTGTTCGGCGACGGCGTGCCGCTCATTCCTTACGGAGCGTTCGCGGCGCGATAAGCAGCTTGGCGGAGCCTTGAAAGCTCCGCCTCAATGGCTCTCCTTTTCGGAGAGCGCCGGATTGAATTCCCGTTTCCATGACCTCCGGAAACGGGAGTTCAGGCGTTTTTGACAGCAATGCCGAAGGCGCTTAGCAAAAACCTAGCAACCGCAAGGCAAGAGGGAATGCCCATGTATATCGCCATGAACCGCTTCAAAGTGACACTCGGCCAGGAAGAAGCGTTCGAACGCGTCTGGCGCGAGCGCGAGTCCTATCTGCACACCATGCCGGGCTTCATGGAGTTCCATCTCTTGAAAGGCCCGAAGAAGGACGACCACACCTTGTATTCGTCGCACACCGCGTGGCGCAGCAAGGCGGATTTCGAAAACTGGACCACGTCCGACGCCTTCAAGACCGCGCATGCGCGCGCGGGCGAACATAAGCCGGCGGTGCCGATGTATCTCGGCCATCCCGAGTTCGAAGGTTTCGAGTCCGTGCTCGAACAAAGGGCGACCGAGGCTGCCTGAGTGGCATGATCGGCAGCGCGCCAAAGCCGTTACGACGGGAAGAGGAAGCGCAATTCAGCGCGACCATCCTGCCGTTCCGGCTGCGCGCCAGCCGCTCGCACAATAGCGTCGCCGAACAGACCGCGCCGGTCATCGTCATCGGAAGCGAGGCCGGGACTACCGCACCCGATGCGAAGAGCAGCAATCTTGCGGCCGTAACCGCCGCCGACCGTCCCACCATCCTCCCGCAGCGATACCGCGATTGGCTACAGCAGGCGCTGATCGCCGCCGTTCTGCTGCATCTCGTCGTCTTCGCATTGCTGCAAGTGCAGTTCACCCGCGACATCGAACGCGCGGCCAACGCAGGCGGCGTGCAGTCATCCGACGGCACCGCGGTGCTCGACATCGACATCGTCGCCGACGTGCCGCTGCCGCCGTCGAAGACGCCGACCAACATGACGGCGCCCGACGCGACCAAGCAGACCGACACGCCGCCGAAAGTAAAGCAGGAAGAAGAAACGAAAGAAGCCGTCACCGCGGAGACGGCTCCGAACAAGGCGCCCGAATTCGCGCTGCCGCAGGAAGAACTCGCGGCTCCCCGCAAGGCGGAGACGGCTCCCGTCGCGCAATCTCCCAATCAGGAGAAAAAGGAAGAGCCCAAGCCCGAGCAGCCGAAAGTCGAGGCGAAAAAGCCAGCCGAGCAGAAAAAGAAGCAGGAACAGGCCGCCCCGAGCATGGCTGCCGCGCCGAACCGCGCCGCGGCAAACCGCAGCCAGCAACAGCAGCAACAGACGGGCGCGAACGGTTTCCTGCAAAATGGCGGGCGGGCCGACGCTTCGTCCTACAACGCAATCGTGCTCGCGCACTTGCAGCGCTTCCGCATCTATCCGGAGCAGGCGCGCGCCGCGAAGATCACCGGCGTCAGCACGGTCCGCTTCACGCTCGGGGCTGCGGGCAACGTGATTGCCGTTGCACTCGCCGGCAGCAGCGGCACCGGCATTCTCGATCAGGCGGCGCTCGCCATGGTGCAGCGCGCCTCGCCGTTCCCGCCGATCCCGCCGTCGCTCGGGCGCGGCAGCATGACCTTCGCCGCACCCGTCCGCTTCAACCTGCGCTGACCGTCAGGCGGCTTCCGCTTCGCCGCGTTTCCAGCCTTCCGCGGTTTCCGCCGCGAAATCCGCAAAGCGCCCCTCACCGATCGCCGCGCGCGCGCCGGCCATGAGCGACTGGTAATAGGCGACGTTCACCCAGGTCAGCAGCATCGCCCCGAGAATTTCGTTCGCCTTCACGAGATGATGCAGGTAGGCGCGCGAATAGTCGCGCGCGGCGGGGCAGTCGCTGGTCTCGTCCAGCGGGCGCGGATCTTCCGCATGCCGCGCATTCTTCAGGTTCAACTGGCCGAAGCGCGTATAGGCGAGCGCGTGCCGCCCGGCGCGGGTCGGCATCACGCAATCGAACATGTCGATGCCGCGCGCGACCGATTTCAGCAGGTCGTCCGGCGTGCCGACGCCCATGAGATAGCGCGGCCTGTCGTCGGGCAGCGCGGGCATGGTCGCCTCGATCATATCGAGCATGACCGCCTGCGGCTCACCGACAGCAAGTCCGCCGATGGCGTAACCGTCGAAGCCGATCCCGACGAGTTCCTTCGCGGACTCCCGCCGCAACGGCACCGACGCGCCGCCCTGCACGATGCCGAAGATCGCGCGATCCTTCGGCGTGCCGAACGCGCGCTTCGAGCGCTCCGCCCAGCGCAGCGATAGCCGCATCGCCCGCTCCATTTCCTCGTCGCTGCACGGCAGCCGCACGCATTCGTCGAGCTGCATGGAGATGTCCGACCCGAGCAGTTCCTGAATTTCCATCGCGCGCTCGGGCGTCAGCGCATAGGCGGTGCCGTCGATATGCGAGCGGAATTTCACGCCGTTCTCGTCGAGCGTCCGCAGCTTCGCGAGCGACATGACCTGAAAGCCGCCGGAGTCGGTCAGGATCGGCCGGCTCCAGTTCATGAACTTGTGAAGCCCGCCGAGCTTCGCGATGCGCTCCGCGCCGGGACGCAGCATCAGGTGATAGACGTTGCCGAGCACGATATCGGCGCCGGCCGCGCGCACCGTTTCGGGAAGCATGGCCTTCACCGTCGCCGCGGTGCCGACCGGCATGAATGCCGGCGTGCGGATTTCGCCCCGCGCGGTCGAAAGCTCGCCGCGGCGGGCCGCTCCATCCCTGGCAAGAATGCTGAATTTCATCGGCACCTATTAGCGCGGCGCTTCCGGGAAGAGCAAACTGCCGTCGCCGTAGGAATAGAAGCGATAGCCGCCGGCGATCGCATGGGCATAGGCGCGCTTCATGCGCTCCAACCCCGCAAAGGCGCTGACCAGCATGAACAAGGTCGACCGCGGCAGGTGGAAGTTCGTCAGCAGCGCATCGACCGCGCGAAAGCGGTAGCCGGGCGTAATGAAGATGTCCGTTTCTCCGGAGAAGAGCCCGATGCTGCCGTCCTCGGCGGCCGCCGATTCCAGCAGGCGCAACGCGGTGGTCCCGACCGCGATGATCCGGCCGCCGCTCGCGCGCGCCGCGTTGATCGCCTCCGCAGTCTCGCGGGAAATCGTTCCGAACTCGGGGTGCATGCGGTGCGCGGCGACGTCGTCGGTCTTTACCGGGAGGAACGTGCCCGCACCGACATGCAGCGTGACCCTGTGAATGCTTGCGCCCGCTTCACCTAAACGCCGGCTCAGGCTTTCCGTGAAATGCAGTCCGGCGGTCGGCGCGGCGACCGAGCCTTCGTGCGCCGCGAACATCGTCTGGTAGTCCTTGCGGTCCCGCTCGTCGTCCTCGCGCTTCGAGGCGATGTAAGGCGGCAGCGGAATATGGCCGAGCGCGTCGATCGCTTCGTCGAGGATCGCGCCATGAAAGTCGAAGCGAAGCGTAAGCTCTCCGCCCTCGCCCTTGTCCTCGACCGTCGCGTCGAGCGCGCCGAGCAGGCAGACGCGAGACTCGTGCCCGAAGCGGATACGGTCGCCGGTCTGTAGCCGTTTCGCGGGCCGGGCCATGGCCTGCCAGCGCTCCGGCCCGAGACGCTTCAGAAGCGTCGCTTCGATCTCGACATTGACGCCGTTGCGCTCGCGCGTTCCGAAAAGCCGCGCCGGGATGACCTTGGTGTCGTTGACGACCAGCACATCGCCCTGCCGCAGGAAAGACGGCAGGTCGGAAATGCCGTGGTCGGCGAACTCCGGGCTCGCGCCCGGCCGCACCACCAGCAGTTTGGCGGAGTCACGTGGCTCGGCGGGCCGGAGCGCGATGCGCTCCGGGGGCAGTTCGAAGTCGAAGTCCGCAGTTCGCATTTCTCTCGCGGGCAGGCCCGCCCGCGCTCAGGCCGCCATCTTCGCCGAAACGATCTTGTCGGGGTTCATCACCGGCTCGCCGCGCTTGATCTTGTCGACGTTCTCCATGCCGGAGGTGACTTCGCCCCAGACCGTGTATTGCCCGTCGAGAAAGCTCGCGTCGGCGAAGCAGATGAAGAACTGGCTGTCACCGGAATCCGGGTTGGCGGCGCGCGCCATGGAAACCGTGCCGCGCACATGCGGCGCGTCGTTGAATTCTGCCTTGAGCTTCTTGCCCGAGCCGCCGGTGCCGGTGCCGTGCGGGCAGCCGGTCTGGGCCATGAAGCCGTCGATCACGCGATGAAAGACGATGCCGTCATAAAAGCCCTGCTTCACGAGCTCGGTGATGCGCGCGACGTGGCCCGGCGCGAGGTCGGGGCGCATCCGGATCGTGACCGGACCCTGCGTGGTTTCCAGCAGCAGCGTGTTTTCGTCAGCCATTGTCTCTTTCCTTACTGTCCCGCGACCGCACGAAGGATGCGATCGGGATTGCGGGGCGGTTCGCCCTTGTTGATCTTGTCGACGACGTTCATGCCCGACACCACTTCGCCGACCACGGTATATTGACCGTTCAGCGAGGACTGCTCGGCAAACATGATGAAGAACTGACTGTTCGCGGAATTGTTGTTGCCGCCCTTGCGCGCCATGCCGACGATGCCGCGCCTGAATGGCACGTTCGAAAACTCGGCTTTGATATCGGGGTATTTCGAGCCGCCGGTGCCGTCGCCGTTCTGGCCGTCTCCGGTCTGCGCCATGAAGCCGTCGATCACGCGGTGAAACGGCACGTTATTGTAGAAGCCCTCGTCTGCAAGCTGTTGCAGGCGCTTCGCATGGCCCGGCGCGATGTCGGTACGCAGCCGGATCACGATCGCGCCCTTGGTGGTCTCGAGCGTCAGCGTGGCACCGCTCGGGGCCTTGGTCTTGGCCTGCGCGGTCTTCTTCGGCGCCTTGCTGTCGACTTTGGCTTTCTGGTCGGGCACGACGCCGCGCCAGGGATCGAAGTTCTGCTGCGCCAGTGCCGCGGCCGGGATCAGCATCGCACACAGGATCGCAACGAATTGAAATTTACGCATCGGGTTTCCTCGGTCGCTATTTCTTCTTCGCGTGGAACGCGGCCAGCTTTCTGGCAACGAAATCTGGCACGAACTTGGATACATCGCCGCCCATTGCAGCGATCTGCCGCACCAGCGTCCCGGTGACGTGCCGGGTGGCCGGCGTCGCGGGAACGAATACGGTCAGGATATTCGGCGCCATCTCGCCGTTCATGCCGCTCATCTGCATTTCGTAATCGAAATCGGTGCTGTCGCGCAGGCCGCGGATCAGAAGCGTCGCCTTGGCCTTTTTCGCGGCCGCGATAACCAGCCCGTCGAAGGTGACGACGTCGATCCTGGCCTTGTAGGCGCGCGCAATCGAGCGGCTCGCCTTCTCGATCATGTCCTGGCGTTCGGCTGCGTCGAACAGCGGCTTCTTGCCCGGATGCACGCCGATCGCGACGACCACGCGGTCGCAGATGCGCGCCGACGCCTCGAGAACGTCGAGATGCCCGTTGGTGATCGGGTCGAAGGTGCCAGCGTAGAGACCGATGCGTTCCATGCGGACTGGTTACCTCTCCACAGACCGCCGGACAAGACGGCAGTCAGCTTGCCGTGCTGTCGTCGTCTTCGCGAATGCGCTCGACCGAAACGACCTTCTCGTCGTCGGCGGTATCGAACACGATGACGCCCTGCGTCGAGCGCCCCGCGATGCGGATGCCCGAAACCGGCGTGCGGATCAGCTTGCCCGCATCCGTCACCAGCATGATCTGGTCGGTTTCCTCGACCGGGAACGAGCCAGCGATGCGGCCGTTCTTCTTGGCAAGCTGCATGGCCACGATGCCTTTGCCGCCGCGTCCGGTGATCCGGTATTCGTAGGAGGAAGTGCGCTTGCCGTAGCCGCGCTCGGTAAGCGTCAGGATGAACTGCTCGGCCGCGCCCATTTCGGCGTAGCGCTGCTGGGAAAGCTCGATCGAGCCCACCTTCTCTTCGTCGTCGGGCTCCGCCTCGGCTTCCTCGCCACGGCGGACGGCGTTGGCGAGCTTGAGGTAGGCGATGCGCTCCTCGCTCGTGGCCTCGATGTGCCGGATGATGGCCATCGAAATCAGCTTGTCCCCGTCATCGAGCTTGATGCCGCGCACGCCCGTGGAGTCGCGTCCCTTGAAGACGCGCACGTCGCTCACCGGGAAGCGGATGCACTGGCCGCCTGCGGTCGACAGCAGGATGTCGTCGGCATCGGTGCAGAGCGCGACGTCGGCAATCGACTCGCCCTCGTCGAGCTTCATCGCGATGATGCCGGAGCGGCGGATATCGACGAAATCGGAGAGCGCGTTGCGGCGCACCCCGCCCGCCGTGGTCGCGAACATGATGTTGAGCTTCTCGCGCTCAGCCTTGTCCGACGGCATGGTGATGATCGAAGTAATCGCTTCGTCGGTCTGGATCGGCAACAGGTTCACGAAGGCCTTGCCGCGCGCCTGGGGTGCCGCGAGCGGCAGCTTCCAGACCTTGAGCGTATAGGCGCGGCCGCGCGAAGAGAAGAACAGCACTTCGTCGTGGGTGGAGGCCACGAACAGGCGGCTCACGAAATCCTCTTCGCGCGTCTGCATGCCGGCGCGGCCTTTGCCGCCGCGGCGCTGCGCGCGATAGGTCGAAAGCGGCACGCGCTTCACGTAGCCCGCATGCGACACGGTAACGACCATGTCTTCCGGGGTAATCAGCGCCTCTTCGTCGATCTCGCCGATTTCCTCGCCGGAAATTTCGGTCTTGCGCGGCGTCGCGAATTCTTTCCGGATGTCCACGAGCTCGGTCTTGATGATCGACTGGATGCGCGCGCGGCTGCGCAGGATTTCGAGATATTCCGCGATCTCCTTGCCGAGCGTGTCGAGCTCTGCGGCGATTTCGTCGCGACCAAGCGCGGTCAGGCGCTGGAGGCGCAGATCGAGGATCGCGCGCGCCTGTTCCTCGGAAAGCCGGTAGGTGCCGGCCGCCGAAACCTTGTGGCGCGGATCGTCGATGAGCTCGACCAGCGCTTTCACGTCCTTCGCCGGCCATTCGCGCGACATCAACTCCTCGCGCGCGGTCGCCGCGTCCTTCGAGCCGCGAATGACCTTGATGACCTCGTCGATGTTGGCGACGGCGGTGGCGAGGCCCACGAGAATATGGGCGCGGTCGCGGGCCTTGTTGAGCAGGAATTTCGTGCGGCGGCCGATCACTTCCTCGCGGAAAGAGACGAAAGCCGAAACCAGGTCGTGCAGGTTGAGCGTCGCGGGCCGGCCGCCCGTGAGCGCCACCATGTTGGCGGGGAACGACGATTGCAGCGCCGTGAAGCGATAGAGCTGGTTCAGGACGATTTCGGAAACCGCTTCGCGCTTGAGCTCGATGACCACGCGCATGCCGTCGCGGCTCGACTCGTCGCGGATATCGCTGATGCCGTCGATCTTCTTGTCGCGCACGAGCTCGGCGATGCGCTCGATCATCGTCGCCTTGTTCACCTGATAGGGAATCTCGGTGATGATGATCGACTCGCGCTCGCGGCGGTCGGTTTCGATGGCGACGCGGCCGCGCACCATGATCGAGCCGCGGCCCAGGTGATAGGCTTGGCGGATGCCGCCCTTGCCGAGGATGATGCCGCCGGTCGGAAAATCCGGGCCGGGCACGATCTCCACGAGTTCTTCCAGCGTGATGTCGGGCTTGTCGATCAGCGCGATGCAGGCGTCGATGACTTCGCCGAGATTGTGCGGCGGAATATTCGTCGCCATGCCGACCGCGATGCCGCCGGCGCCGTTGACGAGCAGGTTCGGAAACTTCGCGGGCAGCACCATGGGCTCCCGCTCGGAGCCGTCGTAGTTGTCCTGATAGTCGACCGTCTGCTTGTCGAGGTCGTTGACCAGCGCGTCGGCAATCTTACGCAGCCGCACTTCGGTGTAGCGCATGGCCGCCGGCGGATCGCCGTCGACCGAGCCGAAGTTGCCCTGGCCGTCGACCAGCTCGACGCGCATGGAAAAATCCTGCGCCATGCGGACGAGCGCGTCATAGACCGACTGGTCGCCGTGCGGATGATATTTACCGATGACGTCGCCGACGACGCGCGCGGATTTCCGGTACGGCTTGTTCCACTCGTAGCCCTGCTCGTGCATCGAATACAGGATGCGCCGATGCACCGGCTTCAGGCCGTCGCGCACGTCGGGCAGCGCACGCGCCACGATCACGCTCATCGCGTAATCGAGGTACGAACGGCTCAGCTCGTCCGTGATCGAAACTGGCTTGATGTCCGAAGGAGGCAAATCCCCCGGATTGGGTGTCTTTTCGTCTGCCACGAGTGCGGATTATCCGGCTGATTCAGTGCCTGTTTTCTAACCGATTCCAACCTGCAAAGCCAGCAAAGCGCCGACGAAACCCCGCCTCTTTTTCTCGTAATTTCAATGTCTTAGGTATTACCAACAAGCGCCTTGCCGGTGGCGAAGCGGCGCAGGCGGCGTTTCCCGGCGCCCCGCCGCATTCCCCTGCCGCTATTTCTCCAGGAACGCCTGAATCTGATCTTTCGCCTGCGCGATCGCGACCACGCCGAGCAGGTGCCCGTTGGGCCCGTCGAGCTTGACGGTCTGGACGGGCGTGCCGTTGGCGGCGATCTTCTTCGCGCCCTGCTCCACGATCTCCGCCGTGAAGACAAGATCGGACGGCGCGTAGATCATCAGGGTCGGCGCCTTGATCTTCGACACATCGGGTGCGAAGGCCTGGTTCGCCTTGACGAGATAGAGAAAGTGATTGGCGTCCGAGGTCGTTGCGCGCGCTTTGCCGGCGGCATCGAGCACCGCCTCGATCTTGAACTTGGCATTCCAGAGCTTCGTGGGATCCTTGCCGTCCTCGGCCGGCGCGACGCCGAACGCCTTTTCGGCCCATTGCCACTGATTTGCGTGCAGCGTCACCACCTTGAGCGCGGCGGCCAATCCTTCATTCGGCGGCTCCTTGCCGTAATAGTCGCCGCCGTTCCATTTCGGATCGAGCATGATCGGCGCGGCCCAGACATTGAGCCAGCCGATGAGATAGGGTCCGGGCTCCACAGCCGCGATCACCGGAATGATGCGGTCGACCATTTCCGGATAGCTCGCGGCCCATTCGTAAACCTGCAATCCGCCCATCGAAGCGCCGGCGACCGCCTTCACTTTCTTGATGCCGAGGCTGTCCAGCAGCGCCTTCTGGACGTTCACGAAATCCCTGATCGTCACCACGGGGAACGAAAGCCCGTAAGGCTTGCCGGTATCGGGATTGATGCTCGCGGGACCCGTCGTCACCACGTTCGGCGCATTCTGGTTCAGGTTCACCAGCGTATCGGACGAAATGACATAATACTTGTTGGTGTCGATGGCCTTGCCCGGCCCGACGATCGCATCCCAGTAGCCGGCGACCTTATCGTCCGCCTTGTACTTCCCGAACGCATGGCTCGTGCCGGAGAAGAAATGCGCGATCAGGATCGCGTTGGATCGATCCGCATTCAGCGTTCCCGCCGATTGCCAGCCCACCTTTACATTCTTGATCGTCTGCCCGCCGACCGTCGTGTAGCTCGGCAGCTCGAAGGTCTTCTTCTCGACGATGAGATCGCCCGATTGAGAAGAAGCGACGGCAGGAAAAAGCGCGAATGCGGCAAGCGCCGCAAGTCGAAGAATGAACTTCATGGCGTGCTCCCGGTCGCCGCCATGGTGCGGCGTTACCGTCATGCAACGCCCATTCGGCTACCGCCGCAAGCCCAAACTCACCAGAGTTTCGGCCGCGCGATCATGAGCCAGAAAATAAGCAGGATCGAAAAGAAGGCAGGAAAGCCGAAGGCGAACCAGATGCGGTAATACCAGTGGTAATCGGCCGGCAGCGGCGCCTTTTCTTCCGCCGCCCGCGCCGCAAGGTTCCGCATGCGGATCTGGAAATAGACCACCGGCAGCCAGAACGCGCCGATCGCTCCATACAAAATCACCGACGCAACGATCCAGCTCGTCGTCAGCGGATAATTTTGCACATCCGCAAGCAGCAGGCCCGTTACCGGCTGCGCGACGACCGCCGTCGCGGTGAACAGGAAATCGGCGATCACGACGATGCGCGCGACCGCCGCGACGGTGGCGGCGTCCTTCGTGCGGTGAGCCATCACCATGAAGAACGCGATGCCCGCGCCGGTGCCGAGCAGCACGGTCGCGCCGATGATGTGCAGGAACTTGAGATCGAGATAGGCCATCAACGGTCATCGAGAATGGCAAGGGTCGCGAAGGACGCAAGCAACACCGGCAGTATTTTCAGGAGCGGTCCGAGCGGATCGGACCACAGCTGCGGCAACAGAATGCCGCCCAGCAAAAGATAGGCGAGCGAAACGGCGATGGCGGCCCATAACGCGGCGCGCGCAGTCTTTCTGACCGCGATGCCGATTCCGATCAGGAGGTCGAGCAGCGCGCCGCCGACGGCTGCGGGCACGGCGTAGGTGCCGAGGCCCGCCTGCAGCAGCAACAGGATCCCCGCTTCCCGCGCCGGCCCGAGCGTAATCAGCCCGGTCGCGATCCAGAACAGCGCGAGGCCGCCGATCAGCAGCGGCTTCAGCAGAAAGAGATTGGAGAACCATCGCTCCTGCACCGAAGCGGGATCGCGCGCGAGCGCTTCCGCAAGGCCCGTGGCGCGGATGCCGGTGAGCGACGTCCATGCCTTGTCGTCGCCGACGATGTCGTTCTGCAACTGCTTCAGCGCGGTCGTGCGCACCGGCGGACGCCAGCCGAGCCGGCTTCCGAAATCGCCGAGCCGGAACGCGAGCGCTTCGAGCCATGCCGGAATCGACACGACCCTGGCCGGCGCATGGCCGAGCCAGCGGCGGTACAGCGCGATCATTCGCGAGAGATGCAGGCGCTCCGGCCCCGCGACTTCCAGCACGTTCTTCACCGGCGCTTCCGGCCGCACGAAATAGGCAACCAGCCCGGCAAGATCGGCGACCTGTACCGGCTGCAACAGCGCGTCACGCGGACCGAGCGGCAGCACGGGGAGGCTCGCGAGCGCGCGTATCAGCGCGGTGCCGCCGTAGATGTTGCGCCCGATGACGATGGACGGCCGCAGCACCACCCAGTCGAGCGCACTCTTCATCAGCGCCTCGTCGGCTTCGCGCTTGGTGCGGGCGAAAGCCGTGTCTCCATCGACGCCGATGGCCGAGATCTGGATGAAGCGGCGCACGCCCGCGCGCTCGCACGCCGCATACAACGCCAGCATGCCATCCACATGCACGCCCTTTACGTCGTCGCTGGGGCTGTCCTGCAAAACGCCCGCGCAGTTCACAACCGCATCGATACCGGAAAGATGCGGCAGCCAGTTCTCGGCGCGCTTCGAGCGGGCAATATCGAGTGCAATCCAGCGAACGTCCGGCAGCGTGAGGGCTGCGCGCGCAATACCGCGGCCCACGCCCACGACTTCATGGCCGTCCGCGAGCAGCGGTGCCGTCACCGCCGAGCCGATGAAACCATAGGCGCCGGTGACGAGAACGCGCATTCAGGGCTTAGAACGGAATGTCGTCGTCGAGATCGTTGCGCCTGCCGCCGGCGGCGGCGGCACGGGGACGCGGCGAAGGACCGGACGAGCCGAAATCGCTGCCGCCTTCGTCCGACAAGCCCGGGCCCGAAGCGCCGCGGCCATCCAGCATGGTCAGCGTGGAGTTGTAGTTCTGCAAGACCACTTCGGTGCTGTAGCGGTCGGCCCCGGTGTCCTTGTCCTGCCATTTGCGGGTCTGAAGCTGGCCCTCGATGTAAACCTTCGAGCCCTTTTTCAGGTACTGCTCCGCGATCCGGCAGAGGCCCTCGCTGAAAATCACCACGCGATGCCACTCGGTCTTCTCGCGGCGCTCGCCGGTGGCCTTGTCCTTCCAGCTCTCACTGGTCGCGATGCGCAGATTCGCGATCGGCCGGCCGTCGTTGGTTTTGCGGATTTCCGGGTCAGCGCCGAGATTACCGATCAGGATTACTTTGTTGACGCTGCCAGCCATGAACCACCTATCTGCGCTTCCGAAATTGCCGCTTTTGGCGGCCCGAGAAATACCGCCCGCGGCGGCCTGTTCCTTTGCCGCCTCCGGCGGCCCGGCACCCTAGCCCTGAATGACGCCCGGCCGCGCCGCGCGTTAAGAGTTTTTCCACAGGGGTGGAACGCATCGGGGAAAACCGAAGCGTTCTTGGAATGTTCTAGTATCCAAAAGTGCCTTCGGCAAGGGGAGAAGTGTCCTTCTGCACCACTTGTTAGGTGCCGCGATGAAGTTCAACTGGAGCATGAATGTTCTGCGGACGTTCACGGAGTTATCCGCAGCCGGAATTAACCTTTGTGACGGCCGTACAACGGCTTAGTGACGGAGTTTGCCGAAACTCGGAAGGCGTTGTCTCACTTCCGCATAGCCTTTCCACGGGTTGCCGCGGGGACGTTGCCCGACCGACAGCGGGCGCGCGTCCTCGAGTTTTCCGAGCGACGGCCACGAGAGCGGCAGCGCGAACGGCGCGCCCTTCCTGGCGCGGGACGAATACGGCGCGATCGCCGTCGCGCCGCGCGCATTGCGCAGATAGTCGACGAAGATTTTCCCCTTCCGCTTCGCCTTCGACATGGTCG